>NZ_JBFRCN010000049.1:0-69621 GCF_040965835.1 Paraburkholderia sp. BR10872 | reverse complement strand
GACTCGTACATTCGCTGGTACAACGAGAAACGGATCAAGATCTCGCTTGGCGCACTCAGTCCGATTGAATACCGGGAGAGCCTCGGGCTGACGACATAAACCCGTCCAAGAATTCCGCCGCACCCCCGAAGCGGACATCTGAAAATGGCTTTGACAGTGGTATCTTTTGAAGTGTTGCGTCATCGAGTGTCTGTCATCAATTCATCAGCAACAGTGACTTAGGATTTGGCATCTTTTACTGTTGCGCGAATCCATGGCTTTTTTGCGGCTCGCGGAGGCGCTTGTGCCTGGCCGCCTACGAGGCATCACACTCGTAGACGACTCCGCCATCCCTCGATACTGGGCCAACGTTTGGCTGCTGGTTTCGATGGGACATCTGGCCGAGTCGACACAAACGGGCGCGCTCCGATACATCGAAGACCTATACCAGCATGCGGACGGCATCCTGGGCGTGAACGGTCTGGACGATGCGCTGGCTGAGATGGACGTGCGGGCGCTGGCTGACGTTCTCGAGTCATGGTTTGTTGCGATCCGGAACCAGCCGAAAGTCACCAGAGCGGACGAGCTACGTTGGAATGCCGGGCTCCGGTTTGTGACCGACGTACTGACCTGGCTGTCCACAAGTAGCATTCCTGACGATCAGCTACGGGACGTGGAGGCACGGTTGCATCGGCTGTCGACCTTGTACGGTCAATTGCATGTGCGGAAAAGCGGTCAGATCGAAATCGTTCGCTCGCTACCGTCTTCCGTCGTGGAAGCCCTCTACGAACTGTTGGATCCAGAGTCGATCCAGAATCCCTTCAAGGGTGATAGGACTCGCTGGCGTGTGTACATCGCCTTCGTGCTGATGCTTCACCAAGGCCTGAGGCGCGGCGAGTTGCTGTTGCTGACGGCCATTGTGTGAAATCGGGGTTCGATAAAAAACGGCAAGCGGTCCGTCATTGGATCGATGTACAGCAAAACGAATACGAGGACGAAGAGGCTGAAGAGTCGATCGACCCGAGGTACTCGAAGCCAGGCATCAAGACCGTTCATTCTGTGCGCCAGATTCCTGTCAGTCCGGTGACGGCGCGACTGGTTCAAAGCTACGTCGAAAACTATCGTGGCCGCCCGAGCCACCCCTTCCTGCTCAATTCGTATATCGATAATCCGTTGGCGACTGAATCGCTGACAAGGGCGTTTCGCAAGGCCTCCCATGCGTTACCCTCCGCTGCGCGTCAGGAATTGATTGACCGCTGCAACAAGTTCTCCGTAACACCGCATGATTTGCGTCACACAAGTGCGGCTTTACGTCTACATCAGATGCTGGAGAGCGGCGATCAGATGGATGAAGCGCTACAGAAAATGCGGACCTTCTTTGGATGGTCCAGGAAATCTGTCATGCCTTCACGCTATGCACGAGCGGTATTCGAAGACAGGCTCGCCGACGTTTGGAACGACAGCTTCGATGACCGTGTAGCGCTGCTACGCGCCATCCCGAAGGGACTGTGACGATGAGTCAGCCATCTGGTCAGCGTCTTGCCCATGCCGATTTCGATGGTGATGGGCTTGTCGCCAACGTTGTCTCCTCGCTTCCCGCACTCCCTCCCGCTATCCGATACTACGACGAGTTCGATGACGTCACCCGTTCCATTCCCTCGCCTGACAATGCGCAAGCGTTCGAACTGTTGATATACGGGCGAACGCATAAGCTGGACTTTGCCCGCTATCCGGCTGCATTCGGCATGCTGGTAAAACAGCTCTTCCTCTATCTGCTTGGTGAAGGACTCCATGTTGTGTCCGCCTTTAAGGCGGCCGGCGGGGCGGCGCACTTCACGGTTGAAGAAGTCGAGAAACTGGTGGGTGCTGGTCCACACAGGATCATTCGCGAATGGACCGTCATGCGAACCCGCGACCTGCCTCAGGATGCAATCGCTTCGCAAAGACGCTGCTGCGCCTATTGTGTGCTCACAGGCTCTGCGGCTGGTCGCCGACATACGAGGAGTTCGTACGCTCTTCCTTGCCGGGACCGGCAGGCAATTCGCATGCAGGGGTGCGCTCAGGGGATGTCTTCCTGTCGGTCGATGAGGAGGCGGCGATCGTGCGGCATCTGGATGAAGTAGTGGCGGCGCTTGGATCGCCGGCAGTCCCGGCCTTGTCAAACGAAAGCCTCCACGACGCAGGCATGGTGCTGTGTGCCTACCAGTTTGCCATGCGACCCATCCAGATTTCGATGATAGATATGCGAAACGTTCGTATCTGGCACGATGCTCCTGATGGGCCACCGACTGTGCACCTGACCTTCCATATGGCCAAGCAACGAAGCGTTTCGAAGAGACGGCCGCTTACGCGCCGGGTCAAGCGCGAGTGGGCGGCTCTATTCGTTGCGATCCATGCATGGCGAAAAGCCGGCGGAGCGGCGGGCGCTTCTCGCTTCTTCGATGTTCAATCGGTCGGGGAGGCGGGAAGTCGCATTGCCGCGCTCGTGAAGAATCTAATTGGCTACGATGATATCGGCACGGCGACTGATCTACGACATACTGCAGCCCAGCGCCTGGTAGATGCCGGTGCGAGTCACGAAGAACTCGCCGAGTTCATGGGACATTCGTACGTTCAGACCGGACTCGTGTACTTCCGGACGTCGGCCTCCCACGCGGAACGGGTCAATCGGGCGCTCGGCGCGTCTGATGTGTACCGGCGGGTGGCGAGAATCGCGCATGACCGGTTCATCTCCCCGGAAGAGCTCACCCAACTCAAGGGTGAGCAGCAGATCGGCGGCGTGCCTCACGGCATTCCGATCGCTGGCATCGGTGGCTGCACGTCGGGACAGCCAGCGTGCCCCTATAACCCGGTGACGTCGTGCTACGGGTGCAGGAAGTTCATGCCCCTGCACGACAAGGCGATGCACGAGAGCGTGCTGGCCTCGATGCGCGAGGTGGTCCTGTTCTTTGAACAGGGTTCCCGTGGCGACACGGTGTCTCCGACCTATCTCCAGTTGCAGCGCACGATTGCTGAAATACAGGCCGTCATTGACGAACTGGAGAGCGAGGACTGATGAACCGACACTACGCAGCGTTCATCGAACTCGGGAAGGCTCTCGCGCGCGAAAAGGGCTTGGACTGGGAGATACCTCTCGACGGGGCCGGCGTCGCGCAAGACGGCATCGGCTGGAACTTGACGGTCGTGGTCGGTGATGTCCCGCCGCCGAGCTTTTACCTGCGAGATCTGGGAACTGATGCGAAAGCACTGGCACTCGTCAACGCAGAGCGCATCGAGCGCGGACTGGCACCGCTGCCTCGACGGCCGCTGTCCACTGCATGGCAGAATCTGGTCAAGGCGGCCGTCGTCGAGCAACTGCTGTTCAGACGCAACACGACTGGTCATGTGACGCAGTCCATCGCGCGCCCGCTGAGGGTCATCGCGACGTGTGTGGATAGGCAACCGTGGGAGCTGACGATCGATGACCTGCACGTTGCCATCCGAATCGGCAGGGCGGTCCAGGCCACCGGAGCGCTAGGGGATCAGGTGGCAGGCATCGTCAAGGTCGTACTTGACGCGCAACATATCTGTAATGCGGGGCCGCTGTACCCGGCGCTTGCTGTGCCTCGGATGAGAGGCAAAAGCGCGATCACGGCGAAACATACATGGTCGCCGGACAAGCTTCGTGACGATATCGAGACCCGCAAGCGGAGTGAACGTCTGCCAGAACGCAGGGCGTTCTGGGAATTGGCGCGCATCGTGATGACAGAGAAGCCGCAGACGTTCATGGACGACCTCCGCTTCGCCGCGGTGCGCGCGTTGATCGTTACCGGCATGCGTGCAGGTGAAGTCGCACTGTTGCCCGTCGACTGGCAGCGGGAGCGAACGTATCTGGATTCGAGGGGGCAGCTGGCCGGTAAATCTGGCGGCATATCGACATCCCTGATGATCCGTCACTTCGCGGAGAAGCAGCAGGATGATGAGGCCGACAGCCGCATCCTTCGAGAAAGCACCCAGCCAGTTCCAGAAATGTTCCGCGCGCTGCTGGCCGAGACATTGGAGCATGTGGCCCGGCTCACTGAACCACTACGTGCGACCTTGAAGCTCCAGTGCGAAACGGGCCGCTTACTGCCATGGTATCCGGTCGACAGTGTTGTGCCCGTCGTCGAAATCTACCCGCGTCTCACGGGTAACCCGTTCTGGTCGAACATCGAACGGGAAACCTTCATAGAGCGCTATCGCGAGAGCTTCAATCCAGTAGTCCTTGATGAACTACACGAATGCCAGCATGAGCGACGGCGCAGTGGAAACCTGAGGCTCGACATGGCCAGTCTACCAGTTCGGGAATCGCCTGAAGACGGCGATGCGTGAAGGTAAGACCAGCCTGCGTTTCCGACACGGCGACGGCTCGCAGGTTAAGCGTACAGAGCGGTTGGAGTGGCATGCGACGCACCTGCATGTCGGAGAACTCGAGGAGCACATCCGGCGCGCGACGCCATCCAAGGTGTCCGACATCATGCCGCTGCCGCTGGCAGTTGGCGCCGTTCAACCGTGGGAGCTTCTCTTCGTCCAACCGAAGCGCTCGCTTGCCGAGGAGCGCAATGATGGACTGTGTGACGTGTCCCGTTACATTGCCGTTAGCCGCCCAGACCCTGAATTTATCTATGACGGCTTGCTGGACGATGGTGCTGTACCGAACTTGTTTGCCAAGTATGCCGAAACGCAAGAGGACCGCGCCCTGAAGATAGAGGCGCACATGTTGCGCCATCTGCAAAACACGGAACTGTTTCGTCTGGGTGTTGCGGACACGATCATCTCGAAGCGCTTCAACAGGCGCAGTGTCGCCCAGAGCTATGAGTACGATCATCGCAGTCTGGCGGAGGATCTCGATCAGATCGAAATTCCGCAGGATATCGAACTACTACTCGGCGAGAAAGCCAGCACGGTGGCGAGGCTCATCAAGGGCGGCAAGGCCTCAGGGCCGATCATTGATGCGTTCCGGCGCATCCAGGCCATGGAAGGCGACCTGGCCGCGTACGAATACCTACGTGCTGAAGCCGACGGATTCCATGCCACACCCTATGGACACTGCCTGAACTCGTTTACGGTCGATCCGTGCCCCAGGCATCTGGAGTGTTTCAATGATTGCCGCCATCTCTCGGCGACCGACCTCCCGGAGCACCGGCAGAACCTCGTCCGTCTCGAAGGCAAGCTTAAGCTGGCGCTGGAAACGATCAAGGGCCGCCCCTCAACGAGCGTCGGCTGGAAAAACCAGCTTAAACATGCCGAAAGGCGGCTGGCTGGTGTACAGAAGCTGCTCGCGACGCCACCTGGCAAACACCCCTTCCCGGACGGTATCGACCTCTCCGTACCGCCGCAACGTGGAGTACTTGATGACTGAACCCGGTGAATCGGCATCGGCCGGCGACGGGCAGATGCGCGAAATTCTTGAGACGCTGCTGGCTAACGACGAAGACATTACGGCGCGCGCTGTTGCCCGGTTGCACCCAACCATCAAGGCGGCATCGTCGATTACCCGCAGCGAGTCTCGCAGCCGCCTGCTTGCCGAGTATCAGCAGCGGCAGTCAGCGTACCGGCGCTGGCGAGGCCGGATCGCGAAACGTTCCGGCGCTGACACGGCCGCGTCGCTGGCCGACAAGGACATCAGGATTGCAGAACTCGAATCCACCGTGCAGTTGCTTACCGCCTCCCATCTCGCCATGCTGCGTGCCGTCGGCGAACTCGGTGGCTTCAGCAAATGGGCGAAATTCTATGAACACCATCGGGAGGCGCGTGACAAGCTTGCCGAACTCGGTGCGATACCGGCCGCGGCTGTATCGGCAATGCCGTCGACTGAATCAAAACGCCGCGAAGACACAAAGCGACGGTAACCATCCCTGCGGTGTGATAGTGTCTGCTCGATACCCCAGCTACGAAATGGCTGAGGTTCCGCGGCGGAAGCCGCCTCTCTCCCGAAAGGAGCGTTTGATGTCTTATTGCCACTTCTTCCAGACCCTGCACGATGAAACCCATCCGATCGGCAAGCTCGGACGGGGAACTCACTACTCCGTGCTTCGGGCGCCTGTGTGGCACGACGAGTTGCTGAACCGGCTTGAGCGGTGCGCGTTTCTCGACTTCGCGGTCATCTGGGATGAAGATCACGACGATCGCGTGATCGACGCCATCATGATGCTTTACGTCGGCGGACTCCTCTCCCCGATACGGTATATCGGTGAGAGGAAAGGCACGCTAACGGTTCTCCTGACGCCTGACGTCGTGCGTGATTGGGATCCGGAAAAGCTGCAGCAGTATCGCGACGATGTTAGCGACATGTGCCAATGCCTGGAAGACCCGTGGACCGCACACGTGGCCAACGTTGGTGAGGATGGACATTCGATCATCCAGGCTCCGCCCGAGAAAGTTGCCTTGTACCTGAAAAACATCGACGTGCTGTGGCAACTCGGCGTGGGACCCAGATCGCAAACCAGCTAGATCGTGCGCAACACGACGGCCGTCGTGGATCGCTCCTGGTCAGTATCGTGTTGCGTCGTCGGGTAATACTCGACGCAACAAACGTCCCGGTTGGGGATGCGCAACGGGGAACTCCCTAAAAAGGCCCGTATCCTGTGGATAACTCGGCCGCCTTCCCCGTTGAAATATAACAAAACCTGAAAAGCCAAACCGACGCAACACTACGCCATAGGTACCAAGATTCGAATTTTTATTATCGGATATCTGAATTTACGTTCAATATTCCATATCATTCCACGGTGCCTTGCGTCCGCGTCACACGGCGGGCTCAGCCGGCACCGATGGGGCAATCTTCCTTTGTGCCGTACATCGCCCGGTCCGCCGTTTCTACCTGATCGGCCGCGCGGTGACCGGGCCGCAGCACAGCCACGCCGAGACTTGCCTTACATAGGATTCGTTGCAATGCGCGTTGAAGGACGCCTCCAGCGCGGACGTGACGCAGGTGGCAATCGGCGTTGGCTTCGCGCGCACAATTCTCGCCGACGATATCCGGGTACGCGAACGCGTTGGCGCTCAGTGACGTGACGGTCGTTCACCGAAGCGCGGTACATCCGATTTCGGCTCGCTCTCCGGTTGATCAGGCTGGCGCTGCGCTGCAGCCTCCCGATCGAAGCGCCTGCTATCCATCGTCGTTCGCCACTCCTTGGCTAGCGCTCGGCGTAGTTTGGACTTGAACATTGAGTTTCCCCTTGTGACTAGCCTGGACGAGCTCAAGGTTCCGCGGGAAAGCACCCGGTGCGCAATACCTTCGACGCAGTGCGTCTGCGTTCGCGCAACTTGCGCAAATCGTGCGCCACACGACGGACTTCGTAGATCGCTGTTTGAGCGTACGTCCTCGGTACATCGCGGCAGGCGATGAGCGATTTTCGACGCCACGAATACAGCCCAGCGTTCGATTTTCGCGGTGATCTGCGACATAGCCAAAGTGCGCAGCGGCATTCCGCTGAGAGGCGCAACGCTATTGCGGCCTCGACCAGGTCTGTCGAGTAAAGCGCGTTGCGCATGGTGCCCGAAATCGGCGCTAGCCTATCCTGCAATACCGTTCTTTCCGTGCGCTTACTATCGCTTAGCGTAAACGTTTTGCGTGGAGCTTTCTGCAGTTGCGTAAATGCCTGTTCAGGCCCTGCACTATGCTGCTTGAATGACTGACGAGGCCCCTCTGTCAAGATGTCTACTCTCGGGCGTCATTGAAATGCGTATGCCTGTGCATAAAGGTTGCGTAACCTGTGCGCAAAGATTTCAGCTCAGGGATCAAAGCCCCGCGTGAAGCGTGCACACTGTTGTGTGGACATGTCGCGCAAGTGAACGTGCGCAGGACTTGCGCGATGGCGTGCGTAGGGAATTGGGCGGGCGAGTCGCACGCGATGGGACTGACCAGCGCCATTGGTGTTCGATCTGCTGCATTGCCGCGCGTCCTGATCTTCCCGTATCGATGCACGTACGTTGTGTATACGCGATCGACCTTCGCGTGTGATCCGGGGCGATGGAACCCGAAGAGCATGTGTGGCCCGAGCAAACCGGATGCCTTACGGAGGGGCGTCGCGTGTGCACGACAGTGCAAAAAAAGTGGGTTATTCTCAATAGTTCCCATTGCTTCCCATGTGTTCCCAATGTGTCTTGGCGTGAAAAAAGGTGGGGTTGACGCGTGCGTCTGGAGTGCACAGGATGGCGAGAGTGTTGAACGTAACGGCGTGTGTGAAGGTGTGCGCAGGAGGGCGTCAATGCCTGTCGCGAAGGTCTATACGAAGTCGCAATGGGAAGCGTTTGCCAGTGCACTTGATGCGCTTCCTGAAAGGCCCGAGACCGAACGCGCGGTCTCTGTGCGCGATGCAATGAAGGACATGCGCGCGCGCGTGCGCGCGGCGCAGGCGAAGGGCTATACCCTGGAGCAGATCGCGGAGCAGGCTAAGCCGCACGGTATCGACATCACGGCAAGCACCCTCCGTTACGCGTTGCGCGTGGCCGCGAAGGGAAGCGGTTCCGTTAATGGCACGCACGCGCCATCGGGCGCACGCGCGGCTGGACAGATGGGCTCACCAACGGCGCGAGTGCCAGAAACTCAGCCCCGCACGATTCAGGTCCGCAAGCAAGGGGGAAAGAATGTAACCAGACAACCCATGCCGGTGCAAGGCAAGCTTGGATTTGCAATCCGGCCCGACACCGACGATCTGTAGGGAGTGGCAATGGACACGACACTCAATCCCATCTATCTCGTCGGCGGTGGCAAGGGCGGTGTCGGCAAGAGCGTGGTCGCGCTTGCGCTCGTGGATCATCTGGAACGCCGGGGGGTGAATACCGTGCTGGTGGAAAACGATACCTCGAACCCGGACGTGATGCGTGCGGTACACGAGGAGATCGATTGCGCTTCATTCGATCTCGACAAGGCCGGTGGGTGGATCGATTTCGTGAACTACTGTGACGGGCATCGGGATGCCGTCGTGGTGGTCAGCACGGCTGCACGCAATCAGGATGGCGTCGCGCGATACGGGGCGACACTCAGCAGTACGCTCGGTGAACTCGGACGGCGGCTCGTCGTGTTCTGGGTCATTAACCGGCAGCGTGACAGTCTCGAACTGTTGCGGCAGTTCAGCGAGACGTTCCCGGATGCAACGGTGCATGTCGTGCGCAACGGCTACTACGGCACGCCTGAACGCTTCGTGCTGTATCAGGATTCGAAGCTGCGCAAAAGCGTCGAGGTGAAAGGCCGGTCACTGGATTTTCCGGAACTGGCCGACCGGGTCGCCGATGACCTGCGCAGCCAGCGGCTGTCGGTACGCAAGGCGGTCGAGACGCTGCCCATCGGGCAGCGCGCGGAGCTGCTGCGCTGGCGTGCATGCTACGACGCGATGTTCGCGCAGGTGACGGGCGATGCGTGAGCGGCGTTCGCCGTGCACCGGTCCGGCTGATCCGCTCGCGCGGCTTTTTCTCGAAGTGAGCGGCCAGCTGCCGGACGATGCGAGTCTGTTGCGCATGCGCCGTGTGTCGACGGCGCTGAACCTGCGTGACAACGATGCCCTGTGGTCGGTGCTGGCGGTACTCGAATACTACACGCGACTTTACGAAGCGATGCCAGAGCGCATCCGGGCGGAGGGCGCAGTCGGCGTCGATGCGGCGCGGGCAGAAGCGCACGCGGCGACGCAAGCGCTCATGATGCAGCATCGCGACGCGCTCGCGCGTTGCAAGGAAACGATCACACTGGCGGAGAAGATGACTGCCGAGCACGAGGCGCGCTACCGGGCGGCGTTAGCGGCGTTGAACGACGAGGCACTGGCGGCGCTCACACAACGAGCGGCGAGCCGCATCGCGCGTGCTGCCGGAAGGCGGCTCGTGGGGGCGATGTTGGTCACGGCACGTGAGCAGCGGCAGCGGCTCGATGCAGCGCTCACATCATTCGAACAGTCCACCATGCGGCGGCTCGTGCGGGCGTGCTACGGACTGGTGGCGTGCGGGCTGGCCATGATGCTGCTGGCGGCGGGCGCTGGCGGCGTGGCCGGCTGGTGGGCTGGTGCCCATTGGGGAGCGGCAGACGGATCGCTGTCGGGGCGGACGAGCCATACCTCGCTCGCGTCGTCCTCGACCACGGCGCAGTAGATCGCGAAGCCCACCTGCGGCTCAGGCGGGCCACCCCGCTGTGTCGTGGAGATCAAGCCGATTGGCATGATGGGTTTCAACGGTGTCCACGCCAGGTATGTTCGCGGCAATTTCGGCAACCTGCTGGCTTGCGACAGGGGGCAACGTCGAAGTGTTCATGAGGCCCTTCCGGCCGGGTGGCGATAACACCAGTCACGCGCGGTTTCACGGGAGCATCAGGCGTTTCCCTCCGGACTCGCTGCGCCCCGGCTGGAAGGCTTGCGCCAGAAGCGGGCAGACGGCGTGCCGTCTGCCCGCGCCGATCAAACCGCGTTGGCATCGCCTTCGATGCACACAGCAGCGGGGTGCGAGCCGCTGCTGCATACCGGTCGAAGGCGATCATCGGGTTGCTGCAGTATTGGTCGAGGAGGTTCTCGGGATCGGGGGAAATGCGCAGACCGGCGGGACTTAGTCGGGCCCGTGAAGTCTGTGCGGCCCGTTATGGGGCAATGGTTGCACGATGTATGACCGCAGGCGGCGAGCGGGCCGGATTGCTCGGTGCGGCGCAGGACGCCGCCCGGAGGTGGCTACGCTTTCATCTGGCGCATGGCATCGGCGAGCATCCACAGCGCGCGGTTGAGTTTCACGTTCTGGTCGATACCGGTGATGGGCCGGGTGGACATGGAGCGACCACAGCGCGAGCGCCCGTGCAGACCGCCTCTGGTCAGGTTTTCCTGAACGCGGTTAAAGACCGTCCAGAGGTCGTCACGACGATCCTCGAAGCGGCGCGGGGCGAGCAACTGGTTTTCCGTCACCGGTGCGGGGGCTTCGGCGTCGGTCAGGTCGTAGCGCAGCGCGAGTGCGGAGCGCGCAAACGCGTGCTGTTCTTCGCGGTTCAGTTCAACGGCGCGCATGCCGTCCTTCTGCTCGCGGATCAGCTCGAAGCCGTCGAGCACGTCGAACGCGCCCTCGATGACGTTGCGCACAATGTTGCCCTTGTGGGGGATCCGGATATCGCGCACGCTGTCGCCCGCCACCATGCCGTTTTGGCAGACAAAGCGCAGCACGCCCGCGAGCATCTGATAGCTGCTCGTGCCATCGTGTGAGTTGAGCAGCACGATTTCGTTGGCTTCGTCGCCGATGATCTGGTCAGCGTGGCGAAGGCGGAGCATGTGCTTCGTGTGCAGGCGTTTGCCCTCGTCGCGCACATTTGTCTGGCACACCATGAAGGGCTGGAAGCCTTCGTCACGCAGGCCGCGCAGCACGTCGATGGTCGGAATGTAGGTATAGCGTCCGGAGCGGCTTTCGTGCTTGCCGGTGGCGAAGATCGAAGGTGCAACGCGTCCGATCTGGTCGTCCGAGAGGGGTGAGTCGGAACGGAGTATCGGGGAGCCGTAGCGGAAGGAGGAAGCGAGTTGCATGACACTCTCCACAGCAAAAAGGTTGGGGGCTGTTGCGCTGACCGGGCTCCAAGATTCCGCCCGCCTCGTAGGGGTTGGGCTCGTCCCGGTGGAACCCGGTGCTGGCTGTGCTGCCGCCAGTCTCCTGAGTTCGCGCCCGTGCGACTGAAGGAGCCGGTGGCGGCCAGACGTCAAGGAAAAAGGCGAGGGAGGGGGGCGGGCAACACGGTCCCTCGCCCCTTGATGTCTGGCCGCCACCGGCTACGGTCGCGGGTGTCGGGCGGGAACGCAGGAGAGAGCGGTGGATGCAAAGCGCCGGGTTTGACCGGGATGAGCCGCCGCGCGGCGAGCGCGATTGTGGAGGCCGTGTGCGGCCTCCACCTGACTGGGGTGTCCCAGGGGCGAGGTTTGTGCGTCAGGGATTGATGCCCGCAGGGGTGAGACGCGTGATGCGGCTCGACGCGAAGCGCGAAAGCCCAGTCCGCAGCGTCAGCGGAGGGGACGCGCTGTCGCATGGCCTTTCATAGGGTTGGGCCGTTCTCTGTGGAGCCCCACCCGGTCAGGCGTGCAGCCGATGGAGCCGCCACCGTCGACCGTTGAACCTAATTTTTGTATTGGGCCGAACAGGGGCACGCAATCCGGGCCGGGGTATGTCAATTCCGGCGGATCTCACAATCGTCACCAAGGTTGGTGCAGTGCGCGACGACAAGGGCGCCCGGCTGCCTGCGCGCACACCCGCCGACATCGAGCGCGCGGTGCGCGACAATCTGCACAATCTCGGCCTGGGTGCGATCGACGTCGTGAACCTGCGCATCATGGGCGACGTCCGTAAGCCGGCCGAGGGCCCGGTCGAGCCGCAGAGGGAGATGCTCGCCAGTCTGCGCGCATTTATTCCACGCTTTCCTGTCCGGTTGAATGGAACGGGGCAAAATCGTTGCATTCGCATCTATCGCCACCGAAATCCAGGGGTTCCAATAGAGAAGAACATCAATCGAGTCGAACAGGGGCATCGGTATTGCTCAACTACTTACGTTAAATAGTCTCACTTCAGGCATATCCTATTTCTCGAGATGGAATTACGTGGCAATAGCGAAGTGCGGTTGATTGAAGGGAGGTGTTCACGCGTTCCCTTCCCTTCGTCCACGACCCGCCCTTTCGCGGCAGCGGCTAGCGCGTGGCCTTGCGCCCCGGCGCCGACGCCCGCGTGCGCGCGTGGCCGGCCATTCCCGGCGCGCAAGCGCGCGGCGCCCTGTACCATTCACCGCACGCCGCCCGGCACTGGCCACGCGGCGCGCGCGCAAACAAGGACCGGTCGATGCAACGAATAACACGAACAACTGGCGGGTGGTGGACGTTGGCGCTTGCCCTGGTGCTGGGCTTATGCATGGCGTGGGCATGGCGCGCCTACGCCGCGCGCGCGGTGAGCGTATCGCCGCAGGGCACCGTGGCGCAGGTGCGTCAGGTGGTGATGAAGTTCGACGAGGCCATGGTGGCGTTCGGCGCGCCCGATGCGAAGGATCCCGCGCGCCTGCAATGCAGCAACGCGGCGGCCAGCGCGGGCCAGGGTCGGTGGATCGACGGGAAAACGTGGGCATACGATTTCGCGGCCGATCTGCCGCCCGACGTGCAATGCAGCGTCACGCTAATCGACGCGCTCAAATCGCAGGCGGGCAACGTCGTGACGGGCATGCGCCGCTTCACGTTCTCCACGGGCGGCCCCTTCCCGCTGAGCGTGCGTCCCTATGGCGGAGAAATAGAGGAAAACCAGGCATTCGTGCTGAAGCTCAATGGCCCCGTCACGCCGGCTTCCGTGCGCGAACACGTGTGGTGCGAGTCGGGCGGACTCGGCAACCGCATTCCGGTGCAGCCTGTCGATGCGTCCACGCGCGCGGCGCTGCTCAAGCATTTCCGGCTCGAAAAGGACAGCGCGAGCGTGCTTACGCTCACCTGCCAGCAAACGCTGCCCTCCAGCGCGAAGATGCAGCTCGTGTACGGCAAGGGCGTGCTCGGACCGAACGGCACGCCCAACGACGTCGAGCGCCGCTTCGATTTCACGGTGCGCGAGCCGTTCACCGCGAGCATGAGTTGCGAGCGCGAGAATGCGAAGGCGCCATGCACGCCGCTGCGGCCTCTGCGCATCGACCTGAGCGCGCCGATTGCGCGCGCCGACGCGCAGAAGTTCCGTCTGCAAGGGCCGAAGGGGGAAGTCGCGCCGGCTTTCCGCCCCGATGACAAGAACAACGAGGTCGGCTCGATCTCGTTCTCCGCGCCTTTGCCCGAGCGCGCGACGCTTACGATCACCGCACCCGCCGGGCTCAAGGACGTAAGCGGCCGTGCGCTCGCGAACGCCGATCTTTTCCCGCTGCATACGGCGACCGCGCCAATGCCGCCGCTCGCGAAATTCCCGTCCTCGACCTTCGGCATCATCGAGCGCTACGCGGAGCCCGGCACGCCGCCGCTCGTGCCGGTCACGCTGCGCAACGTAGAAGCCGACCTGCACGTGCAGGGGCTCAACGCGGGCGAGGCGAAGTTCGCGAAGCTCGCGGTGCAGTCCGATACCGACATGCGTCGCTGGATGCGCCTCGTCGACCAGTTCGACAATTTCGGCATGAGCGAGACGTCGATCGACAAGCAGATGCCGGGGCTGCTCGCGCGCGCGAAGTCGCCCGTGGTGATTCCGCGCACGACGGGCGAGGGTGACGACGACGCGAAGGCGCGCATCATCGACGTGCGCTCGCTCTCACTGCTCGATGGCCAGCCAGGCGTAGAGACGCTCACGCTGCCCAAAGCCGATCCCAAGGCGTTGCGGCCGTTCGAAGTGGTGGGCATTCCCGTGCCGAAGCCGGGCTTCTACGTGATCGAACTCGCTTCGCCTTCGCTCGGCGCCTCCTTGCTCGGCAAGCCGGCGCCCATGTACGTGCGCACGACCGTGCTCGTCACCAATCTGGGCGTGCACTTCAAGCAAGGCCGCGAGAATAGCGTGGTGTGGGTCACATCGCTCGACAAGGGCGAACCGGTAGCCGGCGCCGAGGTACACGTATCGGATTGCAACGGCGAGATGCTCGCCACGGGAAAGACGGATTCCCATGGACTCCTGACGATAGACGGACCGCTCTCGAATCGTCGCGACTGCGGCGAAAACAGCTTTAGCGGACTGTTCGTTTCGGCGCGCATCGACGACCCGAAAACAGGCCCCGACATGGCCTTCGTGCAATCGGACTGGAATCGCGGCATCGAGTCGTGGCGCTTCAACGTGCCGACCGACACGAGCGTGCAGCCCACGGTGCGCGCGCATACCGTGTTTGACCGCACGCTGCTGCGCGCGGGAGAGACGGTGTCGATGAAACACTTCATCCGCGCGCAGACGATGCATGGTTTCGCGCTCCCGCGGCAGTACCCCACACGCGTGACGATACGTCATGCCGGCAGCGGGCAGACATGGCATCTGCCACTGAAGTGGGCCGCCGACCATACGGCGGACTCGACCTTCGTGTTGCCGCCCGAAGCGAAGCTCGGCGAATATGACGTCTCGCTCGACGACGGGGACGCGAACGCGAGCACGGCAGGCGACGGCAACGACGAAGCCGACAACAGCGCGGACGCCATGCATATGAGCTACGACAGCGGCAGCTTCCGCGTGGAAGCCTTCCGCTTGCCGGTGCTCAAGGGCACGATCGCCGTGCAGAACGAGAAGACGTCGCCGCTCGTCGCCGCAACGCAGGCGAGCGTGGCGGTGCAGATCGATTATGTGTCGGGCGGCGCGGCTTCGAATCTGCCTGTGCAGGTTTCGGCGCTCGTGAAGGACACCACGCCGTCGTTCGCCAGCACGTACAGCGATTTCAGTTTCGCACCGTATGTGAGCCGGAGCCCGGCCGATAACACGTCAGAAGACGAGGACAACGGCCCGCGCGAGGACAACGAGGTCGCGAAGCTCGTGGCCGACAAGGAGCCGCTCACGCTCGACCGCAACGGTGCGGGCACGCTCGTGCTGAAGAACCTGCCGTCCGTGGACGCGCCCAAGCGCCTCGCGCTCGAAGCGACCTTCGCGGACCCGAACGGCGAAGTGCAGACCATCAGCGGCGCGGCCACGCTCTGGCCCGCTGCCGTGGCGGCGGGCATCAAGTCGGGGCATTGGGTCTCCGTGGGCAGGACCGTGCCGGTCACCGCACTCGCGCTCGATCTACAGGGCAAGCCGCACGCGGGCGTGAAGCTCGAAGTGCGCGGCGAGGCGAAGATCACGACGACTTCGCGCAAGCGCATGGTGGGCGGTTTCTACGCCTACGACAACCACACGGAAACACGCGATCTCGGCACGCTGTGCAGCGGCACGAGCGACGATCACGGCTTGCTCACGTGCGACGCTAAGCTCAAGGAAGCGGGCAATATCCAGCTCGTAGCGACGGCGCGCGACGACGACGGCCATGCCTCGACGGCCACGACCTCGGTATGGGTCACGCGCGAGGACGAGCTCTGGTTCGGCAGCGAGAACACGGACCGCATCGACGTGTTGCCCGAAAAGACGAGCTACGAGCCCGGCGAGACCGCGCGCTTCCAGGTGCGCATGCCATTCCGCTTTGCGACGGCGCTCGTGGCCGTGGAACGCGAGGGCATCATCGAAACGCACGTGGTGCAACTCGACGGGCGCGATCCGACCGTCGAACTGAAGGTGAGCGAGACGTGGGGGCCCAACGTCTACGTTTCGGTGCTCGCGCTGCGCGGGCGTATTCACGAAGTGCCGTGGTATTCGTTCTTCACCTGGGGGTGGAAAGCGCCGCTCGAATGGGCGCGTGCGTTCTGGTACGAAGGGCGCCAGTACGAGGCGCCCACGCCGCTCGTCGATCTTTCGAAGCCGGCTTTCCGCTACGGGCTCGCGCAAATCCGCGTGGGCGACGCGGCGCACCGCCTCGCGGTGAGCGTGACGCCCGACGCGAAACGCTACGCGGTACGCGCGACGTCCCACGTCCAGTTGCGCGTGCAGCTTCCGGGCGGCCAGCCGGTGCCGGCGGGCACGCAGATCGCCGTGGCAGCCGTGGACGAAGCGCTGCTCGAACTCATGCCCAACCGCAGCTGGGATCTGCTCGACGCCATGCTGCAGCAGCGCGCCTACGGCGTGGAGACGGCGACGGCGCAAATGGAGATCGTCGGACGGCGGCACTTCGGGCGCAAGGCGGTGCCGGCGGGCGGCGGCGGCGGGCATGGCGCGACGCGCGAACTCTTCGACACGCTGCTCTACTGGAACCCGCGCGTTACGCTCGATGCGAAGGGCGAGGCGCAAGTGAGTGTGCCGCTGAACGACTCGATCACGCGTTTTCGCATCGTCGCGATTGCGGCGAGCGGGGTGGCGCGTTTCGGCACGGGCAGCGCGACCATCGAGAGCACGCAGGACCTGCAGCTGATCTCGGGCCTGCCGCCACAGGTGCGCGAGGGCGACACCTTCCGCGCGCAGTTCACGCTGCGCAATACGACCGCGCGCGCGATGAAAGTGCTGGTCACGCCGAACGTACCGCCGCTCGCGCTGGCCGCGCAGACCGTGGAGCTCGCGCCCAATTCGTCGCGTGAGATTGCGTGGACGGTTGCGGTTCCCGACGATCTCGCCGAGGCGGAGCGGCCCGCGCTCGTGTGGAACGTGAGTGCGGCGGAGCAGGGCGGCGCGCATGCGGCGGATGCGGTGAAGCTCGCCCAGCAGGTGAGCGCGGCGATACCCGTGACGGTGCAGCAGGCCACGCTCGCGCAGGTGGACGGTACGCTGTCGATTCCGGTTGCGCCGCCGGCTAACGCGAGCATGACGCGTGCAGGCGCGGTGCGTGGCGGCATTGCGGTGTCGCTGCAGCCGAAGCTCGCGGACGGCCTGCCCGGCGTGCGCCGCTGGTTCACGCGCTATCCGTATTCCTGCCTCGAGCAGCAGACGTCGATAGCGATCGGCTTGCGCGACCCCGCGCGCTGGCAGGCGGAGCTTGCGCGCCTGCCGGTGTATCTGGACCGTGACGGCCTCGCGAACTACTTCCCGCCCGCCGACGACAGCGCGAGCCGCGGCAGCACCGCGCTCACCGCATATCTGCTCACGATAAGCGACGAGGCGTCGAAGCTCGACCCGCGCTTCGCGCTTCCCGACGCCTTGCGCAGCAAGATGGTGGAGGGCCTCACGCGCTTCGTGGAAGGCCGCATCGAGCGCAATTCGTGGGCGCCGCGCCGCGATCTGGATCTGCGCAAGCTCGCCGCCATCGATGCGCTGTCGCGCTACGGCGCGGCGAACGCGCGCCAGTTCGGCTCGATCGAGATTGCGCCGAACCAGTGGCCCACGTCGGCGGTGATCGACTATGCGGAAAGTCTCGCGCGCATGCGCGACGTGCCGGACCGCGCGGAGAAACTGGCGCAGCTCGAGCAGATCCTGCGCGCGCGGCTCACGTGGCAAGGCACGCAGCTGACCTTCTCCACGGCCGCCGAAGACGATTTGTGGTGGCTGATGACGGGCACGGAGGTCAACGCGGCGCGCCTCTCGCTGGCCTTTGTCGGCAACCCCGCGTGGAAGGAGGAAATGCCGCGGCTCGTGGCGGGCCTGCTCGCGCTGCAACGCAACGGCGCATGGAGCACGACGACGGCGAATGCCTATGGCTCGCTCGCGGTCGAGCGCTTCTCGCGCGTGTTCGAGCACGACCCGGTGACGGGCGCGACGAAGATCCAGCTCGGCGATACGTCGCGCATCGTCGACTGGAACGCGGCGGCTCAATCGGCGGCTCAATCGGCGGCGCAAGCGGCATCGGGCGCCAGCGGGGCCACGGCGGCGACGCGCAACGCGCCCGCACGCAGCACGCTGCTAGCATGGCCAAAGCATAACGCGGCGGTGCCCCTCACGTTGACGCAGGAAGGAAGCGGCAAGCCATGGGCCACGGTGGAAAGCCTCGCGGCGGTCGCGTTGCGTGCGCCGTTCGCGGCAGGCTATCGCATCACGAAGACCATCACGCCGGTGGACGCCACGGTGAAGGGCGTGTACACGCGCGGCGACGTCGTACGCGTGCGCCTCGACATCGACGCACAAACCGACATGACGTGGGTCGTCGTGAACGACCCTATCCCCGCGGGCGCGACGATCCTCGGCTCCGGGCTCGGGCGCGATTCGGCCGTGGCGACGCAGGGCGAGAAGCAGGACGAGAACGGTCCGTGGCCCGCGTTCATCGAGCGCGGCTTCGACGGTTATCGTGCGTACTACGAGTTTCTGCCCAAGGGCAAGGTGTCGGTGGAGTACACGGTGCGGCTGAACAACGTCGGCACCTTCGGGTTGCCGCCCACGCGCGTGGAGGCGCTCTACGCGCCGGCCACGTTCGGCGTCGCGCCAAATGCGCCGGTGGTCGTGAAGGCGGCGCCGTGAGCGGGCCATTCGCGCTACGGCATCGCGCGGCGTGCGCACTCGGCGCCGCCGCGCTGTGCTTCGTGCTCGTGCCGCTGCCCGCGCTTGCACTGCCGACTTTCGATGATGTGCGCGGCCAGTGGAAAAGCTCCGACTGGGTTCTGCTGGCGCGCGACGGCACGCCGTTGCAGCGCACGCGGGTGGAACACGCCGCGAGGCGCGGCGACTGGGTCGCGCTCGCCGACGTGTCGCCGGCGCTGCGCGAGGCGATTGTCGTTTCGGAGGACAAACGATTCTATGAGCACAGCGGCGTGGACTGGCGCGGCGCGACTGCCGCCGCCTGGGCGAACCTGTGGAGTACCCGCACGCGTGGGGCATCTACGGTCACGATGCAGCTCACGGGACTGCTCGACGACGACCCGAAGCACTCGGGCCAGCGCTCGCTCGCGCAAAAGGCCGTGCAAGCCGTGGACGCGCTGCGGCTCGAACGCACCTGGCGCAAGGACCAGATTCTCGAGGCGTATTTGAACCTCGTGCCGTTTCGCGGCGAGACCGTGGGGCTTGCCGCGCTTTCGCAAACGCTGTTCGGCAAGGCGCCGTCGGGGCTCGACGAACGCGAATCGGCCGTCGCCGCCGCGCTGATCCGCGCGCCCAATGCGCCTTATACGAGGGTCGCCACGCGAGCGTGCCGCATCTTGCGCGACATGCGCGCAGCGAACGTCGAGAGCGGTTGCCCGAATCTCGATGCTTTCGTGCAGATCGCCTTCGCGCGCCCGGCCATCGCCACCGACGATCCCTCGTTCGACGGGCGCGGCGAAAACTCGCCCCAGCTTGCGCCACACTTCGCGCGCCAGATCGCGAACGCCGTGCATCCCGCGCCCGGCATGCACGTGCGCTCGACGCTCGACGCGAACCTGCAACGCTACGCGCGCGACACGCTTACGCGCACCCTCATCGAACTCAATGCGCGCGCGCACCCGCGCAACGTGCAGGACGGCGCGGTCGTCGTGCTCGATAACGCAACCGGCGACGTGCTCGCGTGGGTCGGGTCGTCAGGCGGCCTGTCGAAGGCACGGGAGGTCGACGCGGCGCTCGCGCTGCGCCAGGCGGGCTCGACGCTCAAGCCTTTTCTCTACGCCGAGGCCATCGACGAGCGCCGCGTGACGACCGCCTCGCTGCTCGACGACGCCCCGCTCGATCTCGCCGCGGGCGGCGGCCTCTACATGCCGCAGAACTACGACAAGGGCTTCAAGGGCTGGGTGAGCGTGCGCACCGCGCTCGGCTCGTCGCTGAACGTGCCGGCCGTGCGTACGCTCGTGATGGTGACGCCGCATCGATTCGCGAAGACGCTCACGGCGCTCGGCTTGCCGCTCACGCAGGCGGGCGACTACTACGGCTTCAGTCTCGCGCTGGGCAGCGCCGACGTGAGCCTCGTCACCCTCACGAACGCGTATCGCGCGCTGGCCAATGGCGGCGTCGTGAGCCCGATCGCCGATTTGCCCGCGTCTGCGCAGGCCGCATCGAATAGCGCGTCGAAGCGAGTATTCAGCCGCGAGTCGGCGTTCATCGTCACGGATGTCCTCGCTGACAACAATGCGCGCACGCGTACCTTCGATTTCGACAGTCCGCTGGATACGCGCATGTTTTCCGCGGTCAAGACGGGCACGAGCAAGGACATGCGCGACAACTGGACCGTGGGCTTCACGTCGCGCTATACGGTGGGCGTGTGGGTCGGCAACGCGGATGGCTCGCCCATGTGGGACGTGTCGGGCGTCACGGGCGCGGCGCCGGTGTGGGCCGCCATCGTCGGCTATCTGCATCGGCGCGTGCCGAGTGTCGCGCCTGCCGCGCCGCGGGGTGTCGAGCGCGTGCGCGTGCAGTTCGCCAATGCCGTGGAGCCATCCCGCAACGAGTGGTTCATCGCGGGGACGTCCACGCCGCTCGTGGGCCTCGCATCGAGTGCCGCCGATCTCGCGCGTGGGCCCGCGCAAATCGGCAGCCCCGTGGACGGCACCATTTTCGCGCTCGATCCCGACATTCCCGCGCAGCGTCAGCGCGTCTGGTTCGAGCGTGCGACGGGCTCGACCGCGCGCGTGAACTGGCGCCTCGACGGCAAGGCGTTGGGTGGCGCCGCGCGCCTCGCGTGGCTGCCCTGGCCGGGCAAACACACGCTCGAACTCGTCGATGCGAGCGGACAGGTGACCGATACCGTGCGCTTCGAGGTACGCGGCGCGCTTGCGAAGCCGCAGAAGTCGATGCGCCCCGACGCCGCGCAAGGCGGCGTGGCGCGCTGAGGGAGAGGCGAGCTTAGTTCGCGGGCGCAGTCGCGGCGGTTGCCGCCGGTGCTGCTGAAGCCGGTTGCGTGCCTTGCGCCCCCTGCTGCTGCAGCGTTTGCTGATTGCCCTCCCAGCCGCCGCCGAGCGCGAGGAACAACCGCACCTGGTCGAGCGCGACTTCGCCTTCGGCCGCGGCGACCTGTGCGTGCACACTGGTGAGCGTGCGCGTGGCGTCGAGGTCGGAGAGGAAGGGTTCGCGGCCCGCCGCATAGAGACGATGCGTTTCGTCCGCCGACTGCTGCGCCGACGTATAGGCCGTGCGCAGTGCATCGGCGCGCTGGTCGTCGGCGGCGTAGGTCGCGAGGCTCGACTGCGTTTCGCGCAGCGCGTTGAGCACCACGCCGTCGAAGTGCGCGAGCGCGCCGCCCGTGCCAGCCTCCGCGGCGCGCACGCGGTCGCGCTGGCCGTTGACCGGGAAGGTCCAGCTGATCAGGGGTCCGAATGACCAGGCATTGGTCGCAGGGGTGAACAGATCGCTCGTCAGGCCGACTGTGCCCACGCCCGCGCCGAACGTGACGTCGGGGTACATCTCGGCGATCGCCACACCGATGCGCGCCGTCGATGCCGCTAGCTGGCGTTCCGCCTCGCGCACGTCGGGGCGGCGCTTGAGGAGCGCGGCGCCGTCGCCGACGGGAATCGGCTGCTTGAGCCTCGGCAGGCGTTTGCACGCGAGCGCGGCGGGCGGCAGGTCCTTGGGGGCGCGCGCGAGCAGCATGGCGAGCTGATACTGTGCCACGCGGCGGCGTCCCTCGAAGCGCGGGATATCGGCGGCGATCGTATTGGCCTGGGTCTGCCCGCGCGTCACGTCGGGCTGGTTGCCGCGGCCCGCGTCGCGCAGGCGCTTGGTGAGCGCCACGCGCTCGTTCTGCAGCTTGAGCGATTCCTGCGCGATCTCCAGTTCCTCGGCGGCCGAGCACGATTCCACGTAAGCCTGCGCCACGTTGGCGACCACGGTGATGCGCGCGAGGTCGGCCGCGGCTTCCACGGCTGCGTCGTCGGCGCGCGCGGCTTCCACGCCGCGCCGGAGCTTGCCGAACAGGTCGAATTCATACGAGATGTTGACGCCGAGGTCGCCCAGCGTCGCGACAGGCACCTTTTCGAACAGGAGGTACTGCTCGCCCGACACCTGCGCGCGCTCGGCGGTGGCGTGCGCGGTGCCCGAGAAGCCGCCCTGTGCATTGGCGATGTCGACCGCCGCACGCGAGCGCGCGAGATTCGCCGCCGCCACGCGCAGGTCGGTGTTCGACTTCAGCGCTTCCTGCACGAGTTCGTTGAGCGTGGGGTCGTCGTAAAGCTGCCACCAGTTGGCGGGCACGCCCAGTTGCGAGACGGGCGCATGGTCCGCGCCGTCGATCGGCCCTTGCGCGAGCGGCGCATTGACCACGGCTTCCTGCGGCACGTGATAGTTGGGACCGAGCGTGATGCACGCGCCCAGCGCGAGCGTGAGCGGCGCGAGCGCGAGGTTGGACCAGACGTTGGGCGACAAGCGGCGGCGCCAGAGACTACGGCGTGTCATTGCGAAGCTCCGGCAGCCTGGGAAGCGGCGGGGGCGCTCGCATCCATGGCGGGCTGCGAAGCGAGGGCGCCGCTTGCGTTGTTCGCGTGGGCGGCCTGGCGGTCGTTGTTCGCTTCCGTGCGCACGGCCACGGTTGCCGTTCGGCCCGCGATCATGCGGAAATCGGCGGGCACTTCGTCGAGCGCCACGCGCACCGGAATACGCTGCGCGAGACGCACCCAGCTGAACGCCGGATTCACGTTGGGCAGCAGGTTCGGCGCCGCCTGGCGGTCGCGGTCCTCGATCGCCGCGACGATGCTCTGCACATGACCACGCAGCGGGCGCGTCTCGCCCATCACCGTGATCTCCACGGGTTGGCCGATCTGAATGCCGTGCAGGCGCGTTTCCTCGAAATAGCCATCCACGCGGAACGAATGCATGTCCACGACGGCGACCACCGCGCGGCCTGCCGTGACGTATTCGCCAGCCCGCGGCGCGCGGTCGTTCAAATAGCCGTCCACGGGGCTCACGATCGTCGTGCGCTGAAGATTGAGCCTGGCGGTGTCGACCTGGACCTGGGCGTCGGCGGCCGCGGCTTCGCCCTGATCGACGCGCGTGCGGCTTTCCTCGAGCGTTTCCGCCGCCACGAGATTGCCGAGCCCGATATTGCGCGCGTATTCGCGCTTCGCCTGGGCGAGCGTGGCCTTGCGCTGCTCGAGCGCGGCCTGCGCGAGGCGCAGCGCGAGCGAGTAGCGCGCCTGGTCGATCACGAACAGCACCTGGCCTTGCTTGACCTGCTGGTTGTCGACGACGTCGACGCGGGTGATGAGTCCGCCCACGTCGGGCGCGACCTGGATCACATCGGCGCGCACGCGGCCGTCGCGCGTCCACGGCGAGAACATGTAGTAGTTGACGATGCGCCACAGCACGAGGGCGGCGACCACGACGACGATGAGCGTCAGCAGGATCTGTCCTGCGGAGAACCAGGTTTTTTTCACGTTCACGTTAATTCACGAAGCGATGCGACACGATGATGACGGCAGCCAGCACGAAGACATAGATGCCGAGATCGAAAATGGAACGATGCCACACGAGGCGGTAAAAGCCGACGCGCGTGAGCACCTTGCCGATCACGACATTGACGAGGTACGCGATCAGCATCAGCACGAGCACGGCGGGCACGAACACGCCAAAGATATCGATTTCGCCGATCATGATGCGAGTTTCGAAAAAGGATGAGAGGGACGCGCGCTCATGCCGCGGCCTCCGGGTTGGAAGGCGACTGTGCCGCAAGGGCCGGATAGAGCGCGATGCGCAGGCCCACCAGCGCGTGCAGCGTGTCGCGCAGCCAGCGCTGCGAGACGAGCGCGCGCGGCGCGGGCTGGGCATCGGCGTCGGCAAGGGTGGCCGGCGGCAGTTGCGCGCGCGCGCGGGCCGCCACGCGGCGCATGGCGTCGTCGATGCTGGAGAGCAGCGCCGACGGGGCGTCCTGGCGCTCGCTCGCTCGCGCGCAGCGCGCATAGTGGTCGCTCACGCCCGCGAGCACGCGGTCGATCGCGTCGGGCACGTCGCCGTCGAGCTTGTGGCGCGAGCGGCGCAAATCGAGCGAATTGAGCGCGATACGCAGGTCGCGGAAGCTCTCGATCGACGGATGGCGGTGCTCGTCGGAAGCCGCGAGACGCGGAATGAGCTGCATGAGGCGATCGACCATGCGTGACGTGAGGTTGCGCTGGTCCGCGATAGGCGTGGGCGATGCCGAGAGCGCGACGTCGCTCCAGCTCGAGCGCAGGAGGCGCCGCGCTGCGAGCTCGGCGCCGAACGGGCGAGTGACGCGCGTCCACAGATAGGCGAACAGGAGGCCCGCCACGCCGGCAATATTGCTGTTCAGGAAGACAAAGAAGTCCGACTCGTAAGCACTCTGCACACTGATGAAGGTGGCCGTGTTCACGGCCACGAGCATCGTCACCATGTTGAAGGCCGGGCGCGGAATGAGCGTGCCGATCAGGATGAACGGGCCCGCGAACAGCAGCACGAGCATCGCGAAGTCGTGCACCTTGGGCAGCGCGACGAACAGATAGAGGCCCGCGAATACCACGCTCGCCGCGGTAGCGAGGAAGAAGCGGAACACCAGCGGCGCGGGTTCGTCGGATGCCGCAAAGAAGCAGCAGGCCACGGCCGCGAGCGTTACCGCGCCCGCGCCGTCGTGCCAGCCCGAACTGACCCATAGCCAGCAGGCCACGAGAATCGCGCTCACCGGCACGAGGCACGAAAACACCATGAGGCCGCGATCGTAGAAGCGTTCGGTGCCCCCAAGGCGCCAATGGCGATAGCGCGGCCGCCACGAGCCGATTTTCGCTTCGTGCGCGATGAGCGCGCGCAGTGCGCGGCAGTCCTGCCACACGTCGATCACCTGGCCGAGCCGCCAGAGCGCGTTCGAGAGCAGCGCGCCCTCCCAGCTCGAGAGCGCGTCGCGCGCGGGCTGCAGCGTCGCGATGCGCTTGCGCAGATTCTCTGCGGTCGGGTCGCCCGCGTCGTCGTGCATCTCGGCGGCGCGCGTGGGCAGCGGTTCGTCGAACCAGCGCGCCGCGTCGGCGAGCAGGCTGTCGAGGCCCTCCGGCCACACGTGCAGATCGCGGCGCAGCGCGACGAGCGGGTCGGCGAGCGCGGAGATCATCGGCAGAAAAAGCTGCATGCGCCCGCGCAGCGACTCGGCGCGCTCGAGGATCTCGGGGTGCGTGTGGTCGTAGCTCAACTGGCTCAGCAGGAATTCGAGCTGATTGACCGTGGCGGCGAGACGTTGACGGCACGCCGAAAGCGCCTTGCCCGCAATATGGCCCGAGAGCGTTTCGCGGCCGTACCAGGCGGCGTCGCGGAACCACGCGTCGGCGCGCTCGATGAGCGTGGGCGCGAGACGGCTAGGCAGGATGTTGCTGCCCACCACGCTCGCGCAAATGATGCCGACCGTAATTTCCTGCGTACGCGCGATCGCCACGTCGAACACCGTGGTGGGATCGCTCACGGTGGGCAGCGCGATGAGCGGCATCGTGTAGCCCGCGAGCATGAACACGTAACTGCGCGCGGTGCGGTCGGAGATCGCCAGATAGAGCAGCGTTCCCGTCCAGGTCGCGACGATCGCGCTGAAGAGCAGCGGCGTTTCGACGAAGGGCGGCACGAGCGCGACGGCGGCGGCCGCGCCGAGCGCGGTACCGAGCGCGCGGTACAGCGCCTTCGAGCGCGTGGCGCCCACGAACGGGTTCGAGACGATGTACACACTGGCCATCGCCCAATAGGGGCGCGGCAGCTGAAACTTGAGCGCGATATAGAGCGCCAGCATCGACGCGGCGAAGGTCTTGACCGAAAAGAGCCAGTCGCGGATGGAGGGGTAGGTCATGAGTCCGCTTTCTGCTTTCAGTCGTGTAAGGGCCGGTCAGCCTGGTCTGCGGGGGGAACGGCGTTGAACGCGTTGAGCACGCGCAGCGTCGCTTCGAGGTCGGCGCGGCTCACGCCCTTGAGCACGCGGGCGCGCAGCGAGCGCAGCTCGTCCTCCATGCGCTCGGTCACGGCGCGGCCTTCGCTCGTGAGCGAGATCGTTTTTGCGCGGCGGTCGTCGGGGTCTTCGTCGCGGCGCACGAGGCCCGCGGCGCACAGCTGGTCGAGCAGGCGCACGAGCGAAGGGCCTTCGATGCCCACGTGCTCCGCAAGCGTCACCTGGCGCACGGCTTCGCCAAGGCGCCCGGCAGTGAGCAGCGGCGCGGCGCACGCCTCGGAGACGTTGTATGCGGTGAGGGCGCCGTGCGTCGTGCGCCGCCATTTGCGTGCCGCCACGACGAGCGTGCTGCTGACCGCAAGGCGTAAAGTATGAAGATTCGACATCGGCGGATCATAGCCCAAAGCGATTCGATAGCAAACTATCTTTTTCTTTCGCAGCGCCACGAATCGGATGGTATGCGACTCGTCGGCGGCCTGCTTTCTATCTGATGCGGGGTGATGCGTACGGCCAACAGTGCGCGAGGCGCACGGCTTTTTGGCGTTGTTTCGTACGCGCTTAACTATTTGACCAGCGGGAAAGCAGGGCGGGAAGCTGCACCATGTCGGTGAATACGTGTGCGACGCCCGCCTCAAGCAGCGCCTGAGCGCTGCTGTGGCCGGGCTCGGGCGGGCTGAAGCCGAACACCGTGGCGCCCGCGGCGAGGCCCGCGCGCGCGCCCGTGACCGTGTCCTCGATGACGGCGCAGCGGGCGGCCTGCACGCCGAGGCCGGCCGCCGCCGCGAGATAGACATCGGGATGCGGCTTGCTGCGCGGCGTTTCGTGGCCGCTAAAGATGTGGCCGGCGAAGCAGTCGAGCAGGTTCACCTTGCGCAGCTGCAGCTCGACCTTGCGCCGGTCCGCACCCGAGGCGACGGCGATGCGCCCGTTCATTGCCGCGTGCACCGCGCGCACGGCGGCGGGCGCGCCCGGAATCTCGACGAGATCGCGCTCTAGCGCGTCGTTGCGGCGCGCGCGAAAACCTTCGAGCCAGGCGTCGGTAATCGCGAACCCCGTATGCGCTTCGATGCGCGCGGCCTCGTCTTTCACGGCCTTACCGACGAAGATGCGCATGGCTTCGTCCACCGTGAGTGTCCAGTCGAGTTCGCCAAGCATCTGCGTGAGCACCACGTGCGCAATGCGTTCTGAGTCGACGAGCACGCCGTCGCAGTCGAAGAGGATGGCGTCGAAGGGGATGGCGTCGAAGGGGATGGGGGACATCGTTTGCCTGCGGTTGCTTTCAGTTGCCTGCGGTTGCGTCATGCGGCGCGCATCGGGATCGCGCACGCAAGAGCGCGATGATAACCGGGGTCGCGTTTGCGTGGCTTTCTCTCGGGCAAGCCGTGCAGGGCGCGGCGTTGGTCGGCCCGTGCGAAACGATGGACAATAGCGTACCCAATCGCTACCCCACCGCTCTGATGTCCACCGACGAAAAGACCCCCAACGAACTCCCCGGCCGCGCCAGCTACACACAATTCGCCGACCGCTACGCCGAGCAGGCCCCGGTCAAGCCGCACAACGCGCTCTACGAACGGCCCGCCACACGCTCGCTGCTAGGCGCGGTAGCGGGGCTCGACGTGCTCGACGCGGGCTGCGGGCCCGGCATCTTGAGCGCGGAGCTGGCGGGCGAGGGCGCACGGGTGCAGGCCTTCGACGTCACGCCCGCGATGGTCCAACTGGCGAAGGCGCGCTGCGCAGGCCTCGCGGTCGATATCGCGCAGGGCGATCTCGGTCGGCCGCTCGACTGGCTCGCGAGTGGCTCGGTCGACCGCATCGTGTGCTCGCTGGCCCTCGACTACGTCGAGCACCTCGCGCCGACATTTCAGGAGTTTCACCGCGTGGCGCGCCCCGGCGCACTGCTGGTGTTTTCGATGTCGCATCCCATGCGCGACTGGATCGACACGCGCACGCGCGGTTCGCGCACCTACTTCGAGACGACGCGATTCGGCCTGCATTGGGGCGGCTTCGGCGAGCCGAAGCCATGGGTGGAAGCGTTCAGGCGCCCGCTTGCCGATATCTTCAACGCGCTCATGGAAGCGGGCTGGGCCATCGACCGCGTGCTCGAACCCATGCCACAACCGGAAATAAAGGCGGTGTCGCCGGCGCTGCACGCGGAACTGGCACAGGCCCCGGCGTTCATCTGCGTCCGCGCACGGCGCGTTTGACTGGTCGAGCGGCGCCATGGTGCCGCAAGCGCTTAGCGCCGCGCTTCGCGCGAGCCGGCCGAAAGCGATTCTTCGAGCGCGGCAACTCCGGCGGGCAGATCGACCTTCACGCCGAGATCGCTCATCGTGCGACCAAGCGCATGGACGGTGCGAAAGAGGTTGTGCTCGCGGCACTGTTCGCCCATCTGCCCGATGCGAACGATCGGGAGACCGAACGATCCGGCAATCTCCACCTGGTATTGCTGCGAGATGTGATTGCACACCTCGCGTGCGGTGACGCCCTCGGGCAGCCCGATGCCGACCACGGAATTCAGGCGGCACGTTTGCGGCGTATAGAGCGCGAGACCCAGCGCGCTCACGCCGCTTTGCAGCGCGAGCGAGCAGCGCAGGTGGCGCGCAAAACGCTTTTCGAGCGTTTCCGTGCACACGAGGCGCAATGCTTCGTGCAGCGCCAGCACGCCCGAGACGGGCGCTGTGTAGTGATAGCCGGCGTTGTGCCAGAAGTTTTCGGCGAGTATGGCGTCGAGGCACCAGTGCGTGTTCGGTGCGGTGCGCGTACGCACGCGCTCCCAGGCGGCGTCCGAAAAGGCGATGAGCGAAACGCCAGGGATCGAAGAGAGGCCCTTCTGGCCGCCCGTGATGACGACGTCGATGCCCCAGGCGTCCATTTCGAGCGGCATGGTGCTCAGCGTGCAGACGGCGTCCACCACCACGAGCGCGCCGGCGGCTTTGGCGAGTTGCACGATTTCCTTGAGCTCGCGGTTCCATACCGTATTGGAGGTTTCGCCGTGCACGATCGTAACGACGGCCGGGCGCGTGCGCTCGATGGCTTGCGCCACGGCTTCGAGCGAGGCGATTTGGCGGTCGGCGACGTCGAGCGTGGTGACCTCGGCGCCCACGCGGCCCGCCATTTCGGCCATGCGCTGGCTGAAGAAGCCGTTGACGATGGAGAGCACGCGCGTGCCCGGCCACGCGAGGTTCGAGATCGCCATTTCCATGGCCGCCGAGCCGGGGCCGGCCACACCGAGCACCCAGTTCGAACGCGTCTGGAACACGTAGCGCGCCATCGTCTTCACCTGGTGAATGACGCGCGCCATGGTGTCGCCGAGGTGATTGATGACGACGGTATTGGCCTTGGCCACGGCGTCGGGAATCGGCACGGGGCCCGCACCCATCATGAGGAGCGGCTCCTCGGGCAGGATGCGGTCGAGCGTTTCGACGCTGGGGCAAGGCACGGGCGCGGCCTCGGCCGCTGCCGCCGCTGTGCGCGAAGTGGCCAGCGGGTCGGGGTGGAGCGCGTTGTCGTTCATCTTGAGTACCTGGTTTTACCTTGAAGGGAGTTGCGTGAGACGCGCGCGATTGGCGCGCCATCAGGCAGTGTTGTGTGGCGCGGCAGCGCTGACCATGTACAGTTGCGCGGAATTTCGCTGAACAGTCGTACGGGCGGCGCAGCGGCCCGCTGCGGCATTGCGGCAGCCACCCTATAATCAATCGCATCGCGCGATAATGCAAGGAAGACCGCGTATGTCGCAATTCGCCGTGGACAACCCGTTTCTTGAAACGCTCGGCGTGAGCGTCGCGCAGTGGCGCGAGGGCTACGCGGAGCTCGTGATGCCCATCGACGCCTCGAAGCTCAATCGCCAGGGCGTGCTGCAAGGCGGCGCGATTGCCACGCTGCTCGACGCTGCCGCTGGCTACGCGGGACTCTTCGCGCCGGTCGGCGACCCGCCGCGTCATGGCTTCACCCTCTCGCTCACGACCAACTACCTCGATAAGGGGCTTGGTCAGTTCGTGCGCGCGAAGGGGTTGCTGGAGCGCGGCGGCCGTTCGATCTTCTTTGCGCGCGCCGAGGCGTGGGTGGACGATCGTTTGCTGATCGCGAGTGCGCAGGGGACCTTCAAGTATTCGTATCCGAAGAAGGCATGACCGAAACGCCGCCCATTTGAATCGGTATCCGAAATAATTTCGCTGAAAAGCAAAAGCCCGCCGCTTCGATTGAAGGGCGGGCTTTTTAACGCTGGGCGTGGACACTTACCCCAGCAGCAGCGCGTCGTCGTCGAGCTTCTCGTGGCGGGTCTGCTCGAACATGCGCAGGAGGTCCGGCACGTCGAGGCCGCGGCGCGCATCGCCCGAGACGTCGAGCACAACCTGCCCCTGGTGCAGCATCACCGTGCGTTGTCCGTAGTCGAGCGCCTGGCGCATGCTATGCGTGACCATCATGGTCGTGAGCTTGGCCTCTTCCACGATCCGTGCGGTCAGCTCCAGCACGAATGCAGCCGTTTTCGGATCGAGCGCCGCCGTGTGCTCGTCGAGCAGCAGGATGCGCGAAGGCTGCAGCGACGCCATCAGCAGACTCACCGCCTGGCGTTGGCCGCCCGAAAGCAGGCCGATGCGATCGGACAGGCGATTTTCGAGGCCCAGATTCAGGAGGCGCAGCTTCGCGCGGAACAGCTCGCGATCCTGCTTTTTCAGCGCGGGGCCGAAGCCGCGGCGCTTGCCGCGCGCCATCGCGAGCGCCATGTTTTCTTCGATGGTGAGCGCCTCGCAGGTGCCGGCCATCGGGTCCTGGAACACGCGCGCGGCGAGATGCGCGCGGTCCCACGCCTGTTTTTTTGTGACGTCCTGGCCGTCGATGGTAATCGTGCCGCCATCCACCCTCTGGTCGCCGCTGATCGCGTTGAGGAAGGTGGACTTGCCCGCGCCGTTCGAGCCGATCACGGCCACGAACTGGCCGCTCGGGATGTCGAGCGTGAGGCCGCGCAGCGCGCGCGTTTCGATCGGCGTGCCGGGGTTGAAAGTGAGTTTGATGTCTTTGGCGCTGAGCATCTCATGCCCTCCCGTTCTTGCGGCCAAACAGCTTCTTGCGCGTGGCGGGCAGCACGAGCGCGATCGTCACGAGCACTGCAGTAACGAGATTCAGGTCCTGCGCCTTGAGGCCGATGAAGTCGCTGTTGAGCGCGAGCGCAATGAAGAAGCGATAAAGAATCGCGCCGAGCACGGCGGCGAGCGTGGTCAGCATGAGCCGGCGCGCGGGCAGGATGCTCTCGCCGATGATCACGGCCGCAAGCCCGATCACGATGGTGCCGATGCCCATCGAAATGTCCGAGCCGCCCTGGGTTTGCGCGAAGAGCGCGCCGGCCAACGCGACGAGCGCGTTGGAGAGCGCCATGCCGGCGAGCGTCGCGCGGCCCGTGGCGATGCCCTGTGCGCGCGCCATGCGCGGGTTCGCGCCCGTCGCGCGCAGCGCGAGGCCGTATTGCGACGAGAAGAACCAGTCCACGCCGAACTTCGCAGCCAGTACGACGACGAGGAGCGCGAGCGGGCGCAGCACGTAGTCGGGCAGCCAGGTGGGCTGGATGAGCGTGAATACCGTCGACTCGGAGATGAGCGGCACGTTCGGCGCGCCCATCACGCGCAGGTTGATCGAATAGAGCGCGATCATCATCAGGATGCTCGCGAGCAGATCCATGATCTTCAGGCGCACGTTGAGCCAGCCGGTGATGAAGCCGGCGATGGCGCCAGCGACGACCGCCCAGGCGGTGGCGAGAAACGGATCGTGACCGGCCGCGATCAGCGTGGCGGCGACGGCGCCGCCCAGCGGGAAGCTGCCGTCGACGGTGAGGTCGGGGAAGTTGAGGATGCGAAACGAGATCAGCACCCCGAGGGCCACGAGACTGAAGATCAGGCCGATCTCGAGCGCGCCCAGAAGCGAGTAGAGGGACATGGGGAAGGATCCTGTTGCGGTCTGCGGCGGCGGTGCGCCGGAGTCGACGCGCGGCGCACCGCCCGGATGGGGCGGCGCGCCGTTGCGCGTGTAAGTGGCCTTTATCGGGCCAGGCAGTGCGGCTGCGTGTGATGCGCCATGCCTGCGCCTTACTTCACGACCGTGGTCGCGTCCTTGAGCAGGTCGGCCGAGAGCGTCACGCCCTGCTTTTGCGCGGCGGCCGGGTTCACGAACAGTTGCAGCTGGCTGCTGGTTTCCGAGGCGATCGTGCCGGGCTTCTCGCCCTTGAGAATACGCACGACGACCTTGCCCGTCTGGTGGCCGAGGTCGCTGTAGTCGATGCCGAGCGCCGCGATGGCGCCGCGCTTCACGCTGTCCGTATCGGAGGCGACGAGCGGGATCTTCGCGTCGTTGGCGACCTTCACGAGCGCTTCGTAGGCCGAAACGACGTTGTTGTCGGTGTTCGTGTAGATCACGTCGACCTTGCCGATCAGGCTCTTCGCTGCGGGGCCGATGTCCACGGTGCGCGGCGCGGCGGCTTCCTTGAGCGTCATGCCCTGCTGCGCGAGGAGTGCCTTGAGCGCATTCACGACGACGACCGAATTCGCTTCGCCGGGGTTATAGACCATGCCGACGGTCTTCGCATTGGGCACGACGCGCTTGATGAGCGCGACCTGCTTGTCGAGCGGCAGCTTGTCGGACACGCCGGTCACGTTCGTGCCGCTGGGCGTCCACGTCTTGACGAGCTGTGCGGCCACCGGATCGGTCACGCCCGAGTACACCACGGGTACGGACTTCGTTGCGGCCACAACGGCTTGCGCCGACGGCGTCGCGATGGCCACGATCGCGCTCGGGTTGTCGCCGACGAACTTGCGGGCGATCTGTGCGGCGGTGCCCGTGTTGCCCTGCGCGCTCTGGTATTCCCACTTGAGGTTCTTGCCGGCGTCGTAGCCCGCGACCTTGAGTTCGTCGCGCACGCCGTCGCGGATCGCGTCGAGCGCGGGATGATCGACGATCGACAGCACTTCCACGGTCGCGGTTTCGGCGGCGCGTGCGGCGGCCGAAGTCAGTGCGAGTGCGGCGGCGCCGGCGAGCAGGGAAAGGGTGGCGGCAGCGGCTGCCTGCTTGAAGGTCTTCATTCTGTTTGATCTCCCCCAGTGCTGGGTTCTTGCGGTTTTTTCGGATCTGCACGGTGTGGCGTCGCCGGCTTCACGCGCGGCGCGAGAGCACGCGGCATGCGCCGTAGTGGTGCATGCGGGCGCGGCGAGGGAGCGAGGATACCACCGTCTCTTGCGGGGCTGGAACGCGGTGCCGAGCCAGTGAGGCGGGCGCGCCACGGTGTCGCGCGGATTAATTCGAACTCACTCGATTCGATTATGAGAAAAATTCGCGCTTTAACGAAAGCTTTCGCGGTTCCATAGTGGAAGGCGGAAAAGTAGGGTGGTGTGAGATTTATGGTGCCAGTTCAGCGAATATAGAACTTCAATTTTAAGGATTTCGTAATATTTGTTCTTTGAAATCAATGATTTGGCGCATTTTGCATTTAGGGTAATCCCGATTGATCGATTATTGGATCGACGCTTTTATCGCGATAAAAGATTAACTTTTAAAGTTATTGCAAGATGCCATTCGTCGATCAGATTTCATTGGAATTAAAATAACGATCGACAGCGCGTAAAAATCAAGAAATGCAGGAATTCCATACATCCCCGCCAGTCGGTCATCGCAGCCCGGTGACTAGCCCGCCGTCCGCCCGAAAGACTATTTTCACGAGCGTTTTCAAGCGCTTTCCGACATGCCCCTCTATTGACCGATTTCAAAACTCAACTCGATATCCGAAAAAACCCCTGGTTGCGGTGAAATGGGATTATTGATAGCATCCGCCGGTCGCTGATACAGGCCGGTCCACCTTTCCGGTACGAATTGCAGCGAACGGGGCAGGCGGAATGCTTGCGCAACAGAGTCTGTAACTCAGCAGTCTCTCCGAACTCAGTCGCCTACCAGGGCGCTGATACACGCCGGGCCCCGTCACGTCTTTTTTCTCTGGTGCTCGTCGTGGTTGTTCCCCATTGAAGATCATTGGGGCGCTGTTCGTTTGCGCAGGTCATTCCGTCTGACCGGTTGACCCGAAAACAATCGAGGAGCTCCTGATGATGTCGTTGTCCCGCCTTACCTCCGTTTCCGTGGCCGCCGCGCTGCTCGCCTTTGGTGCAAGCGCAAACGCCGACACCGTGAAGATCGCCATTGCCGGCCCGTTCAGCGGCCCGGTCGCCCAGTACGGCGACATGGTCAAGGCGGGCGCGCTGACTGCGATCGAGCAGATCAACGCCGCCGGCGGTGTGAACGGCAACAAGCTCGAAGCCGTCCTGATGGATGACTCGTGCGAGCCGAAGCAGGCTGTCGCCGTCGCCAACAAGATCGTTTCGCAGCACATCCAGTACGTGGTCGGCCACGTCTGCTCGGGCTCGACGATTCCCGCTTCGGACATCTACGAGAACGAAGGCGTCGTGATGGTCACGCCGTCGGCCACCGCGCCGCAGCTGACCGAAGGCAAGAAGCGCCAGTTCATCTTCCGCACCATCGGCCGCGACGACCAGCAAGGTCCGGCTGCCGCCGCCTACATCATCAACAAGGTCAAGCCGAAGAAGGTCGCGATCCTGCACGACAAGCAGTCGTACGGCCAGGGCATCGCCACCTCGGTCAAGGCCGCGCTCGACAAGGCGCACATCCCCGTCGTCGTGTTCGAAGGCATCAACGCCGGCGATTCGGACTACTCGGCAGTCGTCACGAAGCTCAAGTCGCAGGGCGTGGACTTCGTCTACTTCGGCGGCTATCACCCGGAAATGGGCCTGCTCATGCGCCAATCGCGTGAACAGGGCGTGAAGGCCACGTTCATGGGTCCGGAAGGCGTGGGCAACAAGGACGTGACGGCCATCGCCGGCCCGGCTTCCGAAGGCATGCTCGTCACGCTGCCGGCCGACTTCGCTTCGGACCCTGCCAACGCCAAGCTCGTGAAGGCCTTCGCCGACGCCAGGCGCGACGCCAACGGCCCGTTCCAGATGCCGTCGTACGCGGCAGTCGAAGTGATCGCCGACGGCATCGCCGGCGCGAAGAGCACGGACCCGACCAAGGTCGCGGCCTACCTGCACAAGAACGCGTTCAACACGCCGATCGGCAAGGTCGAATACGACGCACAGGGCGACCTGAAGTCGTTCCGCTTCGTCGTCTACACGTGGCACAAGGACGCCACCAAGACCGCTGCGAACTGATCCCGGCGCCGCACGCTGCCAACGCCCCGGCTTCTCGTGGACGGGGCGTTTTATAGCGGTTGTGCGCGCAACTAAAAAAAGGGTTGGTACGGTTCCAAAGGTCTCTCCACAGGTCTCTCATCGGCTTCACGGCCGCGGGGCTTACGCATGAATGATTTTCTTCCTCAGTTCACCCAGCAGCTCGTCAACGGGCTCACGCTGGGTGCGATCTATGCGCTGATCGCCATCGGCTACACGATGGTCTACGGCATCATCGGCATGATCAACTTCGCTCACGGCGAGATTTACATGATCGGCGCCTATGTGGGCCTCGTCACGCTCACGGCCATCGGCACCTCGGCGGGTTATCCGCTGCCGCTCGTGCTGGGCGCGGCGCTCATCGTCTCGGTGGTGGTCACCGGGCTCTACGGATTCGCGGTCGAGCGCGTGGCGTACCGGCCGCTGCGCGGCGGGCCGCGCCTAGTGCCGCTCATCTCCGCCATCGGCATGTCGATCTTCCTGCAGAACTACGTGCAGATCGGGCAGGGCGCGCGCGACGTGTCCGTGCCGATGCTCATTTCCGGCGCGCTCGACTTCAACATGGGCGGCAACTTCGAAGTGACGGTTCCGTACTCGCGCATGCTGATCGTCGGCGTGACGCTCGTGCTGATGATCGCGCTCACGCTCTTCATCTCGCGCTCGCGCATGGGCCGCGCGTGCCGCGCCTGCGCGGAAGACATGAAGATGGCGAACCTGCTCGGCATCGACACGAACCGCGTGATCTCGTTCACCTTCGTGCTCGGCGCCATGCTCGCGGCGGTGGGCGGCGTGCTGATTGGTCTAACGATCGGCAAGCTCAATCCGTATATCGGCTTCATCGCGGGCATCAAGGCGTTCACGGCCGCGGTGCTGGGCGGCATCGGCAGCATTCCGGGCGCGATGCTCGGCGGCGTGCTGCTCGGTCTCGCCGAAACCTTCGCGTCGGGCTACATGCCTGCGGAGTACAAGGACGTCGTGGCCTTCGGCCTGCTCGTGCTCGTGCTGCTCTTCCGTCCCACCGGCCTGCTCGGCAAGCCGGACGTCGAAAAGGTGTGAGGTCGAAATGAGTCAGACTGTTTCGGTTCGCGTGGCAGCAGTTGGCCCGTCCTCGTCGCAAACGGTGAAAGGCGCGCTCGCCGCCGCCGTGGCGACCATCATCCTCACGGCCCCCATCCTGGGCCTGCAACTCACGCTGGATGGCTATCAGGTCGTGCTGCAGCAGCACTGGCGCCCGGTGTGGATCGCGGCCGCCGTGGTGTTCGTGTTCCAGCTCGTCAAGCCGATGTTCGTGCGCGCCACGAGTCACGTGCGCTTGCCCCGGGCCCCCGCGCTCGGCGCGCGTCAGCAGCGCGTGGCGATCTGGGTGCTGCTCGCGTTCGGCGCGGTGTTCCCGTTTCTCGGTTCGCGCGGCGCGATCGATGTGGCGACGCTCGCGCTCATCTACGTGATTCTCGGCCTCGGCCTCAATATCGTGGTGGGCTTCGCGGGTCTGCTCGACCTCGGCTACGTGGGCTTCTACGCAGTGGGCGGCTACACGTATGCGCTGCTCAACCAGTACTTCGGCTTCACGTTCTGGGAATGCCTGCCGCTCGCCGCGCTTGCCGCGGCCACCTTCGGCTTCGTGCTCGGCTTCCCGGTGCTGCGCCTGCGCGGCGACTATCTCGCCATCGTCACGCTCGGCTTCGGCGAGATCATCCGCCTCTTGCTCAACAATCTCACGAGCATCACGGGCGGCCCGGACGGCATCTCCAGCATTCCCAAGCCCACCGTGTTCGGCTTCGAAATGGCCCGCCACGCGAGCGTGGAAGGCGCGAAGACGTTCAACGAGTTGATCGGCATCGAGTACAGCGGCGAGCACATGGTGATCTTCCTGTACCTGCTGGCGCTCGTTCTGGTGGCGTTCACGCTGTTCGTCACGAGCCGCCTGCTGCGAATGCCCATGGGCCGCGCCTGGGAAGCGCTGCGCGAAGACGAGATCGCGTGCCGCTCGCTGGGCCTGAACCCCACGCGCATCAAGCTCTCGGCGTTCACGCTGGGCGCGTCGTTCGCGGGTCTCGCCGGTGCGTTCTTCGCGGCGCGCCAGGGGCTCGTCACGCCCGAGTCGTTCACCTTCATCGAGTCGGCGCTGATTCTCGCCGTGGTGGTGCTGGGCGGCATGGGCTCGCAGCTGGGCGTGGTGCTCGCCGCGATCCTGCTCACGGTGCTGCCCGAAGTGGCGCGCGGCTTTGCCGAATACCGCATGCTGATCTTCGGTCTGGTGATGGTGCTGATGATGATGTGGCGTCCGCAGGGCCTGTTGCCCGCGAGCCGTCCGCACGTGGAGTTGCCGCAATGAGTGCACAAGCGTTGTTGAAAGTAGCCGGCTTGCAGATGCGCTTCGGCGGTCTGCTGGCCGTGGACGGCATCGACTTCGACGTGCGTCCGGACGAAGTCTTCGCGATCATCGGGCCGAACGGCGCGGGCAAGACCACGGTGTTCAACTGCGTGGGCGGCTTCTACAAGCCCACCGCGGGCGACATCGTGCTCGAAGGTCACGCCATCACTGGCCAGCCGAGCCACCAGGTCGCGCGCCGCGGCCTCGTGCGCACGTTCCAGAACATTCGCCTCTTCAAACAGTTGACGGTGCTGGAAAACCTCATGGTCGCCCAGCACCTGAAGGTCAACCGCAACATGCTGAGCGGCCTGTTCGCGACGCCCGCCTATCGCCGCGCCGAACGCGCCGCGCTCGAGCATGCTGCGTACTGGCTCGAGCGCGTGGGCCTGAAGCAGGTCGCGAATCGCGAAGCGGGCACGCTGTCGTACGGCCATCAGCGCCGGCTCGAAATCGCGCGCTGCATGATCACCGATCCGCGTCTTCTGATGCTCGACGAACCCGCGGCAGGCTTGAACCCGCAGGAAAAGGTCGAGCTTCAGCAGATGGTGGACGGCCTGCGCAACGAGTTCGGAATCTCCGTACTCCTGATCGAGCACGACATGAGCCTCGTGATGGGCGTGTCGGACCGCATCCTGGTGATGGAGCACGGCAAGCCGATCATGATCGGCAAACCCGACGAAGTGCGCAACGACCCGCGCGTGATCAAGGCCTATCTCGGAGAGGACTGATGCTGAAGTTGGAAAAGGTCCATACCCACTACGGCGCGGTGCAAGCGCTGGCGGGCGTGTCGATCGAAGTGAACAAGGGCGAGATCGTCACGCTGATCGGCAGCAACGGCGCCGGCAAGACCACGCTCATGATGACCGTGTGCGGCACGCCGCGCGCATCCGCGGGGAAAGTGACGTTCGAAGGCGAGGACATCACGCGCATGCCCACGCACGAGATCATGCGCAAGGGCATGGCGATTTCGCCGGAAGGCCGCCGCGTCTTCCCGAGCCTCACGGTGCTCGACAATCTGCAGATGGGCGGCTTCTTCGCCTCGCAGCACGAGATCGATGCGGGCATCGAGCACGTGTTCAAGCTGTTCCCGCGCCTGAACCAGCGTGCGAAGCAGCGCGCGGGCACGATGTCGGGCGGCGAGCAGCAGATGCTCGCCATTGGCCGCGCGCTCATGAGCAAGCCGCGTTTGCTGCTGCTCGACGAGCCCACGCTCGGCCTCGCGCCGCTCGTGATCGCGCAGATCTTCGACATCATCCGCACGATTCGCGAAGAGGGCGTGACGGTGTTCCTCGTCGAGCAGAATGCGAACAAGGCGCTGCACGTGGCCGATCGCGGCTATGTGCTGGAAACCGGACGCGTCGTGCTCGCCGATAGCGCCGACAATCTGCTCGCCAACGACAACATCAAGCGGGCCTACCTGGGCGGTTGATCGTCGCGGACAAGACCGCACTGCGGCCCGCGCCATCCGCGTTCATCGAACGCGGGATGCGCGGGCCGCTTCTTTTAGCGTCGACGAAATGTCGAATCAATCGCCGCGTGCAATCGCAAGCTGCGCGATCAAACGCATCAGCTCGGCCTGGCGGCGCGTGGTGGTTTTCGCGAACACGTGATGCAGATGCGTGCGCACCGTCGAGGGCAGCACCTGCAGCACTTCGGCCACGTCCTTAGGGTTGAGGCCCTTGCCGACCTCGCAGGCCACGCGCGCTTCCGCGGGCGTGAGTCCAAACAGCGCGATAAGACGCGTTTCCACGCCGCGCCGCGACGATTGCGGATCGATCACGATGAGCATGGCCGTGCCGGCGCGCGAGCCGTGGGCGAAATAGTCGGCGTGACGGTGCTCGCCTAGCGGCGAAATGAGCGCCTGCAGCGGTTCGTCGGGCGGCTGGCGGGCGATCAGCATCGCGCCGCCGCTGCGCCCGCGCACGTCGCGCCCCGCGGCTCGCGCAATCAGCGAGCGCAACTGCTGGGTGGCGGCTGCCGTGGCGGCGCTGAGCACGGCGTGTTCGGTGCGCAGCCCGTTTGCGCGCGCGAGCTGCGCCGTGGCGGCGCGATTCGCGAACACGATGTGCGCATCGGCGTCGACGATCAGCACGCCATGCGCGAGCGCGTCGAGTGCGTCCGCGGGGGCATTCGCGCTTTGATCGCGCGAGGCGAGGGTGCGCGCCGTGTGCCGCTGCACGCGCAAGGCATTGCGCAGATGTGGCAGCAGCGTGCGCAGCGCGTCCAGTTCGTCTTCGCTATAGAAGCGCGTTTCATGGCGCAGCGCGCCGAGCACGGCGGCCATATCGCCTTCACGCAGCACGTTGGCGAAGGCCACCGTGTAGAAGCGCTGCGGGCGCACCCACTCCTGCACGAAGGCGCTGCGTTGCAGACTCCCCTGCGAGTGGATCATCGTGTCGGTGACGAGCGTGCCGGCGGCCCAGCGGCGCACCTGCGGCACGAGCGGATCGAAGCCGCCGTAGTGCTGCGCGTACGATTGGGCAAACGAAGCGTCGATGCCGTCCCACTCGGCGAGCGAGAACGTGCTTTCGGGCGGCAGCATGGTGAGATTGACGTGTTGCGCGCCGATGCGTTGCGCGATGCGCGCACACACATCCGGCCAGCGTTGCGCGTCAAAGCCGGCATCGTAGATCGCGTCGATCAGGCCGCCGGTATCATCGGGCTCGCCGTACCGCGCGCGCGCGCTGTGTGCCACAGTATCGATAGCCGCGGCGTGTGCGGCCGTGATGGGCCCCATGATGGTCTCCAGGCTGGAAATTATCGACGGCAGAAGGCCTCAGGGCAGGCCGCACGAGGCTGCATACAGGGCCATGTGGCACTGCAACGACGCAAGGGGGCGCTCAGGGCTTGAATCCACGTTTGCAAACGGCGGGCGGGAGGGGATGCACTGCAACATCCCGGGGTACCTATTCTGAATGAATAGACGATCAAACCTACGATTCGCTTTCGTCAGAAGAGATTTCGGGTTTCGTTACATCCGATGCATTGCGGGTACTGGACAAGCGCGCCGCGCTCACGATAATTGAGCGTCCAAACAGGCGCGCCGCACGGGGAAAAGGCGGTGCGCGTCAGTGAAAGTCAGAGAAAGCGGAGAGTCTTTGGATGTCTGAAGAGTACGAAGTGCATGGACCGCACGACCACGCGGTCGAACACGCCGCGGCGGGCCATGGCGGCCACGGCGAAGGCGATCCGTTCCCGGGCCGCATGGCGGTGATGACGGCCATCCTCGCTTCGATTGGAGCGATCTTTGCCTACCAGAGCGGCAACAGCGAGAACCAGGCGCTCTACTACAAGAACGAAGCGGCGATCCGCAAGACCGAAGCCGCGAATCAATGGGCCTACTATCAGGCGAAGGGCGAGAAGCAGAACCTCGCGGAACTGGGCGCGCAACTCTCCGCGCTAGCGCCGAATTCGGACGCTGCGCAGAAGCGCTTTGCCGCCGACGCCGACCGTTATCGCCAGCAAAAGGAGCCGATCCGCGCCAAGGCGGAGGCACTCGAAAAAATCGTCGAGCAGGACGATGCGCTCAGCGAGCATGTGCTGCATGGCCATCATCGCTGGGCGCAGGCCACGACGCTCATCCAGATCTCGATCGCGCTCACGGCGATTACGCTGCTTACGCGGCGGCGCTGGCTGCTCAATACGTCGGTGGGCGTCGCGATCGTCGGGGTGGGGCTGGGCGCGTTGGCGTTCTTCGGCGGCTGAGCGCTCACCCGCCGCACACGATCGCCGTGAGCAGCAGCGGCACGACCGATTGCACGGTGGCGTCGCTGTTGGTTTCGCGCACCCGTGAGCGCACCTTCTCCGCAGGCGCGGACACGACCACACCGTAGAGCGGCGAGGTGATTTCCTTGCCGGCGCCGCGCTTGAAGAGCGTGTCGTCGCGGTCGTAGCCGAGCACCACGTAAATGGGGAAGCCGAACGCGCTCAGGCGGCTGCCGCGCACCGGGCTGAACGCGTTGACCGAATTCGCTTCGACGCGGCTCGGCTCGGGCTCGATGGATTTTTCGTCAATCAGCGACGAAATGAATGTGTGAGGATCGGACTTGCAGTCGAACTGCTGGTCGTGTGTGGCGGATTGCGTGGCTTGCGCGTGCGCGGCCACCGGGACCAGCAGGGCGGCAAAAGCGGCAAGGCCGCTCAGCGCGCTCCGCAGCGTGGCGGCCGGGAGCGCGAATATCACGGGAGTGTAGTGCTTGGTCATAGCTACGAGCAGCAATGCCGAGAGAAGACCGGATGACTCCATTCGACAGCCGGACTTCGTTCGTGTTCAAAGCTTACGGCACATAAATTGCGCGGGCCGTGCGCCCGCGCACATCTTCATGCTGGATGGGGGCGGCTAGAGCATTGACTTCGCCTGGCTCAGGATCTTGTCGCAGACCTGCTTCGTGGCCTCCTCCTTGAGGCCGCCGCCCGTGAGGTCGAGCTTCTGTCCGTTGCCGGCCGTGAGGATGCCGCTCGTGCCCTGCGTATAGCCGCTATCCGTCGTGTTCGCGCCGCCGGGCAGCTTGCCGAGCAGCGAATCCTTCACGTTGCTCGCGGCGCCGGCGTTCAGGTAATTGTTCTTGATGCAGTACTGCAGCACGCCGGTGACATTGCCGAGACTGTTCGAGGTGAGCGAGGGCGCCGAAAGCGAGTTGCCGAGGCCGCCCAGATTGCCGAGCGCGCCCTGTGCCGAACCGCTGTTGCTGCCGCCCTGGTTGAGCAGGTTGCCGAGCTGCGCCTGTGCGGCGCCCCAGGGGGCGAGCAGCGCCAGGGTCATGGCGGCCATCAACGCCGAGGTGATGCGCGGCGTGGCGACGCCCGGAACAGACGTTTGCATACACGAATCTCCGTGGTGGTTCAGTGCGCCCTTACTATAGACGGATTCGTATAGCCGGCTTCGCTACGTGACGCCGCACGAGCGTTCGGTTGGCGGCGGTGCAACCGCTGCGAGGTGCGACCGCCGGGACTCGCCGTGAACGTTTCATGATGCATCTGATGTTTTCATCGCCATGTCATTTGTTGCGGGCACAACGATAGCGCTGCAGGAGCAAACCTGGCGTTCGTCGAGGCGGATGTGTCTTAAGTGGTATGCATGCGTTCGGAATTGCGTAGGGCGGGGATCGTGTGCCAGCTACGCAACGATTGAACCTGTTACAAGTGTATCTGCGCTGTAAAACACTGCGTTTCAGGCCTTTTTCGGCGATCTTTCCGGCTATTCAAGGGTGAGATTGTTTCGAACCGTAACACTTATTACGGCCCTCCTCATCGGCTGGTTTCAGGTGGTATGCTTCCTGCACAATTCTCCCTTGCACGAGTGAGACCACGTGTATTGCGTCAATACAGTGAAAGAACGCACTGCCAGAGTGCGCATCGCGACGCAAATGAACACGTCATACAAGCATATGGTGCAACCGAGCTAGCCAACGCGGGCAACAAGATCCGCAGGCCAGTGCTCCGTCACTGCAGCCCCGGTCCGGCTGCGTGGAGAACAGCATGAATTTCGAAGAACTGAGCGACGACGAGTGGATGCAGGTGTCTTCGCTCGTGTCAGATGAACCTCCAATCAGGCTCAACCGGCGCGGCCGCCCTCGTGCCGAGCCGCGCGTGGTGGCCAATGCCGTCCTGTGGATTCTCACCACCGGTGAGTCGTGGTCGCGTCTGCCCGCGCGTTATCCGTCCGGGCCTACCTGCCGTCGTCGTTTCGAGGAATGGCACAGTAGCGGCACCCTGATCGAGCTGGTCGAGCTGCTCTCGCAGCGCGGCCGCAAGTTCGTTTATGTGCCGCAGCCGGCGCAGGCCGATGCGCAACCCGTTGCAGTCGCAGTCGAGGAAGTCGCCGAGGACGATGGCCAGCCGGCCGTGTTCTGGAAGAGCCCCGAAGCCTGGCAGGCGCCCGCTGCGCTCGCCGACGCGCCGCTTGCCGATCCCATGGAAAGCATGATGCGTCAGCTCGCGGGCGGCGAAGCGGCATTGCCCGTTTCGATCGACGCGCCTGTCGTGTCGGCCGCAACGAGTGCAACGACTGTTGCGAGTGCGACGCGTTCGCAGAACGATGCGCCGTTCGCACCGTTCTCGCCTTCCCGCGTGAGCAAGCCGGTTGCGACTCGCGCGATGCCGCGCGACGCGTCGCATCGCAGCGCGCATCCGGCGGGCGGCGTGGTGCAGGTCGCGGAATGGCGCGGCTATACGATGAGCCTCACCGTGCAGCCCGTGCGCAACCGCATGTTCCGCGGGGCCGTGGAAATTCTCAAGGATGGCAAGCGCATCGAGCGCTCGGGCCTGATCGGGCCGCCGTTCCAGGATCGCGAATCCGCCAGGAATTTCGCCTTCGACTGGGCGCGTGAATGGCTCGATCGCGAAGGCATCGCTGAGTCCGCGTCCGGCGTTTCGTGGCCGGGTTCGCATCCGGCCAAACATGCCGCGTCGAAGGGCGCTGCACCGAGCGCTTCGCAAACGGCGCTGCCCGACGTCGCACCGCACGCGCCCATCCAGGCGCCAGGCGTGACGCGCGGCGATCCGTCCAATGCCGCCGCCGCGCGCGCGTTGCCTCCGGCCGTGCCGGGCAGTGTGCGGCTCGCGCCGCTGCAAGCGCCGGTACAGCGTTACACCGCCACGGGCGCACTGCTCACGGGCAGCGAAGCCAATACGACGTCGTCCGGCACCGCCGAACGACGCACCGATGGCACGACCGGAACGCGCTACCGCACGCTCTCGCGTTGATCTTGCCAGGCCGCGCGCGTGATGCGCGCGGCCTTCCTGCATGGCCGCTACTGCTTTCTTCACTGCCTGCCGTACTGATCGTCGAGACGCACGATATCGTCTTCGCCGAGATACGAGCCCGACTGCACCTCGATGATCTCGAGCGGCATCTTGCCCGGATTTTCCAGTCGATGCGACACGCCAAGCGGGATGTACGCTGACTCGTTCTCCGAAACGATGAAGCGTTCTTCCCCACGCGTGACGAGCGCGGTGCCGCGGACGACGACCCAATGCTCGGCGCGATGGTGATGCATCTGCAGCGAGAGACGTGCGCCCGGTTCGACCACGATCCGCTTGACCTGGAAGCGCTCGCCGCTGTCCACGCTGTCGTAGTGACCCCACGGGCGATGCACGAGGCGGTGCGCCACGGCTTCGGTGCGGCGTTCCTGCTTCAGGCGCTGCACGATCTTCTTGACGTCCTGGGCGCGCGAGCGGTCGGCGACGAGCAGGGCGTCCGGGGTCTCCACGACCACGAGGTCCTTCGTGCCGAGGCAGGCCACGAGCCGGCCGTCAGAATGCGCGAAGGTATCGCTGGCGCCTTCGAACATCACGCGGCCGTGCGCGACGTTGCCTTCGTCGTCCTTCGGCGAAACCTGCCAGACGGTGTCCCATGAACCGAGGTCGGTCCAGCCTGCCGTCAGCGGCACGACCACGCCGCTAGCGACCGTCGGGTCGCCGGAGAGCGGTTCCATCACGGCGTAGTCGATCGAGTTCGAAGGCGAACGTGCGAACGCTTCGCTATCCACGCGGAAGAAGTCGCCGTCGGCCTTGCCGTTCTCGATCGATTCCGCGCATGCGGCGTAGATGGCCGGATGGAAATGGCGAATCGCCTTGAGCCAGGTCGATGCGCGCACGATGAAAATGCCGCTGTTCCACCAGTAGCGCTGCGAAGCGACGTACTGCTGCGCCAGCTCGAAATAGGGCTTTTCGACGAAACCGTTCAGACGCCGCGCACCGTTGGGTTCGCCATTCGCGAGCGGCTCGCCCACGTGAATGTAGCCATAGCCCACTTCGGGATGCGTGGGCACGATGCCCATCGTCACGATCTGGCCATTCGCGGCATGACGCACGCCTTCGGCCACGGCGTTCTGGAACGCTTCGAGGTCGGCAAGCGCATGGTCGGCCGGCATCACCACGAGAATGCCGTCTTCGTGCTTTGCCGCCACCGACATCGCGGCGATCGTGAGCGCGGGCGCCGTATCGCGGCCCACGGGCTCGAGAATCAGACGCGCCTGCTTGCCCGCCGCGCGAACCTGGTCGGCGGTGGTGAATCGATGTTCTTCATTGCAGACGATCAGCAATTCCTCTGCGAGCGTCACGCGCTCGGCGAGCGCATCGAGGCGGCCCGCGGTGTTGGCCAGCAGCGACTGCTCGCCAACGAGGTTGATCATCTGCTTCGGATATTGCTCGCGCGACAATGGCCACAACCGCGAGCCCGCGCCGCCCGCTAGCACCACAGGGCACACCTGCAATGCACTGCGCGTTTCGGCACGCGTCTGGGACGCTTTTGCCGATGCCGTAGCGGAACCCGTATCCGTCATCTCGCTCTCCTGTAAAAGGTATCGGTGATGCGATTTGTAGCATGCTTAAAATCGTCATAAATCGAGTCGTAAAGAAGAAAACGGAAAATATTCGAATTAAATTTAAATCATGCTTCCGTCACAACGGAATTCATATAAAAAATTCAATAAAAATTCCGGTGCAGGTCGCCGCAATTTCTTGTCGGAACCCAAATTCAGGCGTCATGGCAGGAAAAATCTGCCGGAATGACCGGGTTGTGAACCAATGCAGGCGTGTGTTTCGGTAATCTTTGCCGACAAAAGCCGCGAAAAAATGGCCCGCAAGGACCGAAACAATTGGAGATACTTTTAAGGCTTGCGGCCAGAATTTTTATCGCGCCTTATTAGGGTTTATTCGGATCAGAATTCGCGACGCCAGACGTTTTTTGTGGCGACGCAGTCCCAGAAACTTTTGAAGCGACCGGCCATGATTTGCAGTGCGTGGCCGCGATTCATTTTTTAAACCCGAGGTGCCGGACATGCTCAGCGTTCTAGCCAGAATTTTCGACGTTGCCGCCATCGCCGCTGGAGCGCTGCTCGCGGCCGCCTTGCACCGTGGCCAGCTCGTGCCGCTCACCGACGCGGAGAGCGTGGCGCTCGCGTTCAACTGCGTGCTCGCGATCTGGATGTTCCCGGCATTCGGCATCTACAAGTCGTGGCGCGGCAAGTCGCTCTACGCCCTCTTTGCCCGCGTGTGCGCCGCCTGGCTCGCCGTGGAGGGCACGGGCATCCTGCTGAGCTTCAGCCTGCACCGCGCCGATTCGCTCTCGCGCCTGTGGCTCGCGTACTGGGTCGTCGCCTCGGTAGCGCTCCTGATCCTCTCGAAGGCGCTCGTGCACATGGTGCTGCGTGGCATTCGCCGCGAGGGCTACAACCAGAAGGCCGTGGCGGTGGTGGGCGGTCCGCGCTACGGCCGCTTCCTGATCGAACACATGCGCTTTCACCCGGAAGCGGGCTTTCACCCGGCGCTCGTGTTCGACGAGGACAGCGACGCCGATGGCGCCGCCGCAATCGACGGCGTGCCCGTGGAGCGCAACCTGCAGGCGATGCTCGAATTCGTGCGCAAGAACGAAGTGCGCGAGCTGTGGCTCGCCTTGCCGATCACCAAGGAGCGCACGATCCATCGCATCGTCACGGCCTTGCGCAACGACTTCGTGAACATTCGCTTCATTCCGGACGTGCGCAGCCTGTCGTTCTTCAGCCAGCCCGTGGTCGATCTGCTCGGCGTGCCGGCCATCAATCTCGCGGCCTCGCCGGTCACGGATCTGCGCGTACTGCCCAAGCGCGTGTTCGACATCGTGTTCGCGGGCGGCGTGCTGGTCGCGCTCGCGCCGCTGCTGGCCGTGATTGCGCTTGCCGTGAAGCTCACGTCGAAGGGCCCGGTGTTCTTCAAGCAGCGCCGCAAGGGGCTGGATGGCAACGAGTTCGAAATCTACAAGTTCCGCTCGATGAAGGTCCATGCGGAAGTCGCGGGGCAGATCACCCAGGCGCGCCGCAACGATCCGCGTGTGACGCGCGTGGGTGCGTTCCTGCGCCGCACGAGCCTCGACGAGCTGCCGCAGTTCATCAACGTGCTCAAGGGCGAGATGTCGGTGGTGGGGCCGCGCCCGCACGCGCTGGCCCACGACGACATCTACAAGGACCTCGTGCGCGGCTACATGGCGCGCTATCGCATCAAGCCGGGCATCACGGGCTGGGCGCAGGTCAACGGCTTTCGCGGCGAAACCGATCGCGTGGAAAAGATGCGCGACCGCGTGCGCTTCGATCTGCACTACATGCAGCACTGGAGCTTCGCGCTCGACCTGCGCATCGTGGCGATGACCATGTGGAAGGGCTTCGCAGGCCAGAACGCATATTGAGGCGAAGCGAGTGCGCGCGATGCAAATGTGCGCAACGTTTCGCGTGACATGAAGAATCAATCACTTTTGAGGTGGGCATGAATCTGACGATCATTGGCAGCGGTTATGTGGGTCTCGTGACGGGCGCCTGTCTTGCCGACATTGGCAACGACGTGTTTTGCCTCGACGTCGACGAACGCAAGATCGACCTGCTCAATCAGGGCATCGTGCCGATCCACGAGCCGGGCCTGAAGGAAATCATCGAGCGCAATGTGCGCGCGCGCCGGCTGAAGTTCTCGACCGACGTGGAAGCGGCGGTTGCGCACGGCGACGTGCAGTTCATCGCCGTCGGCACGCCGCCCGACGAAGACGGCTCCGCCGACCTGCAATACGTGCTGGCGGCCGCGCGCAACATCGGTCGCCACATGACCGGTTTCAAGGTGGTAGTGGACAAGTCCACGGTGCCGGTGGGCACGGCTGCGCTCGTGCACGACGCGATCGCCTCCGAACTGCGCAAGCGCGGCGAGAGCCACATGTTCTCGGTGGTCTCGAACCCGGAGTTCCTCAAGGAAGGCGCGGCAGTCGAGGACTTCGCGCGGCCCGACCGCATCGTGCTCGGCTGCAACGACGACGTGCCGGGCGAGCGCGCGAAAGAGGTCATGAAGCGCCTGTATGCGCCGTTCAACCGCAATCACGAGCGCACGCTGTACATGGACGTGCATTCGGCCGAATTCACCAAGTACGCGGCCAACGCCATGCTCGCCACGCGCATTTCGTTCATGAACGAACTCGCGAATCTCGCCGACCGCGTCGGCGCCGATATCGAGGCCGTACGCCGCGGCGTGGGCTCGGACCCGCGCATCGGCTACGACTTTCTCTATGCGGGCTGCGGTTATGGCGGCTCGTGCTTCCCGAAAGATGTGAAGGCGCTCATGCGCACTGCCGAGGATTTCGGCGAGCCGCTGCAGATCCTGCGTGCCGTGGAGTCCGTCAATGAAGCGCAGAAGCAGGTGCTCGCCCAGAAGATCGTTACGCGCTTCGGCTCCGACCTCACCGGCCGCACGTTCGGCGTCTGGGGGCTCGCGTTCAAGCCGAACACCGACGACATGCGCGAGGCGCCGAGCCGCACGCTCATCGCCGAACTGCTCGCGCGCGGCGCCACGGTCAAGGCTTACGACCCGGTTGCGACCGCCGAGGCGCAGCGCGTACTCGCGCTCGATCTCGCGCACGCGCCGGAACATCAGGCGCGGCTGTCGTTCGTGAACGACGCGATGGAAGCCGCGAGCGAAGCGGATGCCGTGGTGGTCGCCACCGAATGGAAGGTGTTCAAGGCGCCCGATTTCGAAACGCTGAAGTCGCAGCTGAAGATGCCGATCGTGTTCGACGGCCGCAATCTCTACGAGCCGTCCGCGCTGCAGGAACTCGGCATCGAGTACCACGCCGTGGGCCGTGCGAGCGCGACGCAGGCAAGCCGCGCGCGCGCCGAAATCGCCGCAACGCAGGCAGTGGCCTGAGCGGTGCCGGGCTTCGTGCTTAGCGCCATGTAAAGGAAGGGAGTCACGCGATCATGATCAAGAACGTGCTCATCGTCTGCCACGCCAACGTCTGCCGCTCGCCGGCGGCGGAACAGCTCTTTCGCGAGCGTCTGAGCGAACAGACAGGCTCACGGCCGGATTCGTTTCAATCGGCGGGCCTGCGTGCGCGCGATGGCGACGACATGGACCCCGTGATGCAGTGGCTCCTTGCCGAGCGCGGCGTGAAGGTCGGCGGGCACCAGTCGCGCCGCCTCACCAGCCGCCTCGTGCGCTCCGCAGACCTCGTGCTCGTCACCGAGCGCCGCCAGGTCGCCGCGGTCGAGCGCATTGAACCCACCGCGCGCGGCAAGGTGTACGCGCTCGGTAATTGGGAAAACTCTGATGTCAGCGATCCGCATGGACTCCATGAGTCCGCGTATCGCCAGAGTCTTGAATTGATGGATCGTATGGTTAAGGGATGGTTGAGCCGAATATGCCAATGACAAAACTGAAACTGACGGCGGTGGTCGCGTTGAGCGTCTTCGTTTCCGCGTGCGCGACGGCGCCCGGCAATTATCTCGACACGTCGAGCCTGAAGGAACAGCCGAACAACCAGCCGCAGCAGCAATTCAACGTGACGCTCATCACGCAGCAAGTCGTGCTGCAGCAGGCGCAGGCGGCCGCAGCCCAGCCGAAGGCGCCGCTGCCGCCCTCGAAGTTCTCGAGCGCTGCCGACTACACGTATCACATCGCGCCGCAGGACATTCTTGGCGTGACCGTGTTCGATCACCCCGAGCTGTCGACGCCGCAGGGCTCGACGTTCTCCACGGGCGGCAACACGACGCAGACGGTGGGTCAGGCGCTCACGCAGCCGTATACCAACGCGCTGCCGGGCCAGGCCGACCCGTACGGACAGACCGTGGCCAAGGACGGCACGATCTTCTTCCCGTTCGTGGGCCGCATCATGGCCGCGGGCAAGACGCCCGGCCAGATCCGCGACCAGCTCGCGTCCGGCCTCGGCCCCTATGTGAAGAACCCGCAGGTGGACGTGCGCGTGCTCGCGTACCGCAGCCAGAAGGTTCAGATCACGGGCGACGTGAAGACGCCGGGCCCGCTCTCGATGAGCGACGTGCCGCTCACGCTGGTGGACGCCATCACGCGCTCGGGTGGCACGACCGACAACGCCGACATCAACCGCGTGCGCCTCACGCGCAACGGCAAGCTGTACATCCTCGATGCGAACCGCATGCTCGACGGCGGCGATTCGACTCAGAACGTGCTGCTGCAGGACGGCGACGTCATCAATATTCCGGATCGTTCGGATAGCAGAATTTTCGTGATGGGCGAAGTGAAGACGCCGCTGCAGACGAACCTGATTCGCGGCGACCTCACGATCGCCGACGCGCTCACCCAGGCGGGCGGCATTCTCGATACCGACGCGAACCCGCGCCAGATCTTCGTGATGCGCGGCATGAAGGACAACCCAACGCAGCCAGAGATCTATCGTCTCGACATGACCAAGCCCGACGCGATCATGCTTTCGTCGCAGTTCCAGCTCAAGCCGCTGGATGTGGTGTACGTGGGCACGGCCGCTTCGACGACCTTCAACCGTGTGTTGCAGCAGGTGCTGCCGACCATCCAGACCGTCTTCTATCTGAAGCAGATCGCGAAGTAAGCACGTGATCGAAAAGCTTCGAAAGAGGACCCAGGAGCAACACCTAAACAACGGGATTGAATCGTGACCATACAAGCCAATAGCCAGGCGGCCCCGGCGGCCCGCACCGAGGAAGAGGACGTCGTCCTCGGCCAGTTGCTGCGCGTCATCATCGACGACATCGGCTGGCTCATCGCGATCGCGGCGGCGGTGATCGCCATGGCCGTGTTCTACTGCTTCATCGCCAAGCCGGTCTATACGGCCGACACCCAGGTTCGCGTGGAGCCTTCCGACTACACGTCGCAGGCCCTCACGCAAACGCAAACCGGCGCGAACATCAGCTCCGGATCGTCGACGGGCAGTCTGCCCACCGACGCCGAGATCCAGATGATCAAGAGCCGCAGCGTCGTCGAGCCGGTGGTGAAGCAGTTCAAGCTGAACACCACCGTCACGCCGGTCATGCTGCCGCTGATCGGCAGCCTGTCCGCGCGTCTCGCGACGCCGGGCACGCCGGCGCGTCCGTGGTTCGGGTTGAGCAACTGGCTCAGCAATTTCGCGTGGGGCGGCGAAGTCATCAACATCGACTCGATCGAGGTTACGCCCGAGCTCGAAGGCAAGAAGCTCACGCTCACCGCGCTCGACAACGACCGCTACGTGGTTTCGACCCCGGACGGCGCGCGCCTGCTCGAAGGCGCCGTCGGCCAGGTCGAGCAGGGCGGCGGCGTCAAGCTGCTCGTGAACAAGCTCGTTGCGCGTCCTGGCACCCGCTTCAAGGTCGTGCGCCTGAACGACCTCGACGCGATCAGCGGTTTCCAGAACGCGATCCAGGTCCAGGAGCAGGGCAAGCAAACGGGCGTGATCGACATCTCGCTCGAAGACAACGACCCCGAGCACGCGGCAGCAATCGCCAACGCGGTGGCGCAGTCGTATCTGCGCGAGCACGTAGCGACCAAGCAGGCCGACGCGAGCAAGATGCTCGACTTCCTGCGCAGCGAACAGCCGCGCCTGAAGTCGGACCTCGAGAACGCCGAAGCGGCGCTCACGGCTTATCAAAGCAAGTCGGGCTCGATCAACGCGAGCGACGAAGCGAAGATCTATCTCGACGGCAGCGTGCAGTACGAGCAGCAGATTTCGGCGCTGCAACTGCAGATCGCCTCGCTCCAGCAGCGCTTCGGCGACCAGCACCCGGTGCTGATCGCGGCGCGCCAGCAGCTCGCGCAACTGCAGGGTGAGCGCGCGAAGTACGACACGAAGTTCCGCGACCTGCCGGCAACCGAAGTGAAGGCCGTGCAGCTGCAGCGTGACGCGAAGGTGGCCGAGGACATCTACGTGCTGCTGCTCAACCGCATCCAGGAGCTTTCGGTGCAGCGCGTGGGCACGGGCGGCAACGTGCATATCGTCGATCCGGCCCTGCGCCCAGGCAACCCGTCGAAGCCCAAGAAGCTGCTGATCATCTCGGCGGCGTCGCTGCTCGGCATCATTCTCGGCACGGGCTTTGTGCTCATGCGCCGCAACATGTTCAAGGGCATCGTCGATCCGGACCAGATCGAGCGCTCGTTCCAGCTGCCGGTGTACGGTCTCGTGCCGCTTTCGCCGGAGCAGCTGGCGCTCGAAAAGCGGGCCCCGGTGCGCGGCGGCACGCGTCTGCGTGAAGTGCTCGCGAACTCGCGCCCGAAGGACCTCACGGTCGAAAGCCTGCGTAGCCTGCGCACCTCGCTGCAGTTCAGCGTGATGGACGCGCGCAATCGCGTCGTCATGCTGACGGGTTCGGTGCCGGGCGTGGGCAAGAGCTTCCTCACCGCGAACCTCGCCGTGCTGCTCGCCCATTCGGGCAAGCGCGTGCTGATGATCGACGGCGACATGCGCCGCGGCGCGCTCGAACGCCATCTGGGCGGCCCCCAGGAAAACGGCTTCTCCGAGCTGCTCTCGGGGCAGATTTCGCTGGACGAGGCGATTCGCGCGACCGAAGTGGACAACCTGCACTTCATGTCGTGCGGCCGCCGTCCGCCCAATCCTTCCGAGCTGCTGATGTCGCCGCGTCTGGGCCAGTACCTCGAAGGCCTGTCGAACCGCTACGACGTGCTGCTCATCGACACGCCGCCGGTGCTCGCCGTGACCGATGCCGCCATCATCGGCGGCCATGCGGGCTCGACGTTCCTCGTGCTGCGCTCGGGCATGCACACCGAAGGCGAAATCGCCGACGCGCTCAAGCGTCTGCGCAATGCCGGCGTGCGCGTGCAGGGCGGCGTGTTCAACGGCGTGCCGGCGCGTACGCGCGGCAACTACGGCTATGGCTACGCGAACGTGCGCGAGTATCTCAGCGCATGACGCAGGTGGCCCCATCAAGCACAGCAAAGGAGAACTCGCGATGAAAGTGACCGTGCTCGTGCCGACCTATCGGCGTCCTGACGATCTGTCGCGCTGTCTTTCGGCGCTGCTGCGCCAGCAGCGCGCGCCCGACGAGATCGTGGTGGTGGCGCGTGCCGACGACGAGGCGACGCACGCGTGCCTCGCCGAACACGTCACGCCCCGCGTGCTCAACGTGGAAGTGGCCATCGTCGAGGAGCCGGGGCAGGTGGCGGCGCTCAATCGCGGCATCGAGGCCGCGACGGGCGACGTGATCGCGATTACTGACGACGACGCCGCGCCGCGCGCCGACTGGGTCGCGCGCATTGCGGCGGCCTTCGAGGCCGACCCGAAGCTCGGGGCGCTGGGCGGCCGCGACTGGGTGCATGAAGGCGGCCGCGTGATCGACGGCGAGCGCACGCTGGTGGGCAAGCTGCAGCGCTCGGGCCGCATCATCGGCAACCATCATCTGGGCGCGGGCGGTGCGCGCGAAGTCGACCTGCTCAAGGGTGCGAACATGAGCTATCGACGCGCGGCGATCGGCGACCTGCGCTTCGACCGGCGCCTGCGCGGCACCGGCGCGCAAACGCACAACGACATGGCATTCAGCCTGAGCGTGAAGCGCGCGGGCTGGAAGCTCGTCTACGACCCGCTCGTGGCCGTCGACCATTACCCCGCGCCGCGCCCGGGCGAAGACCCCCGCAACGCGCAGACGCTCGCCTCGATCCGCAACGCCGCCTACAACCTGCATCTGATCCTGCTCGGCCATCTCACGCCGCTGCGCCGCGAAACCGCCTGGTGGTGGTACGCGCTCGTCGGCACGCGCGTGTATCCGGGCCTCGTGCACACGGGCCTGAGCGCCGTGCGCGGCGATTCCGCGGGCGCGGCGTTCGCACGCTGGCGCGCGGTGCGCGGCGGCGCACGAGAGGCGCGCCGCGCGCTCGTTTGACTGGCGCGGCCAACGACTACAGGGAGGACCCCGAATGAGCAGTACGCAAGTCCACGTCCACCTTTTCTATGGCGCCGATCCGCGCCGCTATCGCAAAGGCGAGAACATCGGCAGCCTGTATGGCTACCACCACGCGGAATCTGCGGAATTCGCCCTCAATTACGCGCAGGACGCGAGCGAAAGCACGCCCATGCGCTTCATGCGGCGTGCGCTGAAGGCCGCGGCCGGTTTCGACTTCATTCACGCCTGGCGCAATCGCCGCGCCATTCTGCAGTCCGACGTCATCTGGACGCACACCGAGCAGGAGCATCTGGCCGTGGCGCTGGTGCTGCTGATGAACGCGAAGAAGGGCGGCGCGCGCCCGCTGCTGCTCGCACAAAGCGTGTGGCTGCTCGACCGTTGGCCCGGCTACGGCGCGCTGCGCCGTGCGATCTACAAGCGGCTGCTCAAGCGTGCCGATCTGCTCACCACGCTCGCGAGCGAGAATGCCGCGCTGTGCGGCGAGTATTTCGGGCGCGAGGCGCGTCACGTGCTCTATGGGCTCAATACCAGCGATTTTCCGCTGCGTCCGCCTGCGCAGTGGACGCCGCATACGCCCGTGCGCGTGGCCGCGATCGGCAACGACCGCGACCGCGACTGGACCACGCTCGTCAGCGCGCTCGGCAACGATTCGCGCTACCAGGTGCGCATCGCCACGCGCCGGCGCATGCCGGCATCGGCGCGCGCGGACAACGTCGAGATCGTGCGCGTTTCCGGCATCAAGCAACAGCACGCGCTGTATGACTGGGCGGACATCATCGTCGTGCCGCTGCGTCCCAACACGCATGCTTCGGGCATCACGGTGATGCTGGAAGCCGCGGCGCTCGGCAAGCCGATGATCGCGACGAAGGTCGGTGCGCTCGAAGATTACTTCGACGACAAGGCCGCCTCGTACGTCGAGCCGTTCAACGCCGAGCAACTGCGCGACGCGGCGAATGCGCTCGTGGCCGACCCGGCGCGGGCGCTCGCCCAGGCGCGCGAGGCCTGCGAGCAGCTGCGCACGCGCGATCTCACGACTGAGCACTTCGCGCGGCAGCACGCGCAGCTCACGCGCGAGATGCTGCACGAGCGCGACGCGCGCAACGGCGAGTCGATCGCGAGCGAACCCCAAGGCCGGGGCGTCGCCGCGCGCGGGATGTGATCATGGACGTCACGACCACTATCCCCGCACCCGCGCCGGCGAGCCAGCCGGGCCGCCGCCGCGGCGGCCTGCGCAGCCTGCTCGGCCGCGATACGCTGCCGCCGCTCGCCTTGTGGGTATTCACGGTGCTGCTGATCGGCACGCACCAGGGCACCGTGCTGACGCTGGCGTTTCCCGTGCTGTCGATCGCGGTGGGATTCTGGCTCTACTTCGTGAACCCGGTGCGCTATATCGGCTTCATGTGGTGGTTGTGGTTCCTGAGCCCCGAAGTGCGGCGCCTCGCCGACTACGGCAAGGGCGGTTTCACGCCTACCAGCCTCATTCAGGTCGCGCCGCTCGCCGTCACGATGATCAGCGGTATTTCGCTGCTGCGCTACTACCCGATCCTCGGGCAGCGGCGCGGTCTGCCGCTCCTGCTCGCGCTGCTCGGCATCGGCTATGGGTTCGTGGTGGGCGTGGTGGGCAGCGGCCCGGCCGCGGCGGTCTATGACCTTGCCAACTGGATCTATCCGTTCCTGATCGGCTTTCACATCATGGTGCTCACGCGCCAGTATCCCGAGTGCAGCAAGACCATCATCAACACTTTCATCTACGGCATGCTCGTAATGGGCGCGTATGGTCTCGTGCAGTTCTTCATCATGCCGCCATGGGATGCGATGTGGATGATCGGCTCGGACATGAACTCGCAGGGCGACCCCGTGCCGCTCGGCGTGCGTGTGTTCAGCACGATGAACTCGTCGGGCCCGTTCGCGTTCGCGATGATGGGCGCGATGGTGTTCGTGATGGCCGCGAAGCATCGGGTGCGCTGGATCGCAGCGGCGTTCGGTTTCTTCTCGTTCGCGCTCTCGCTCGTGCGCTCCACGTGGGGCGGCTGGGCAATCGCCATGGTGATCCAGCTGATGAAGTCGAGCAACAAGGTGCGCATTCGCATCATCGTCAGCGCGATCGTGCTGGCGGGCGTGTGCGTGCCGCTGCTCACGTTCGGTCCCGTGGCGGACCGCATGCAGCAGCGTCTGAATACGCTCGTGAACCTGAAGGACGACCAGAGCTACGAGGCGCGTAACCAGTTTTATGCCGACTTCGCGAAGAAGGCCTTCACCGACGTGACGGGCGAGGGTCTCGGCGCCACCGGCGCATCGACCAAGCTTTCCAGTAACAACGGCCAGCTCGGCCAATACGGCAGCTTCGACAGCGGCGTGATGAACATTCCGTTCGTGCTGGGCTGGCCCGGCACGCTGCTCTACATGTCGGGCGTGCTGTGGCTGCTCGTGCGCGCGGTGCGCGTGTCGATGCGTTTTCCCGAGGACCGCTACGTGTGCGCGTGCCTGAGCCTCGCGATATCGATCTTCGCCATGCTCGTATTCACCAACTCGCTCGTGGGTACCGGCGGCCTGCTGCTCTTTTCGAGCGTGTTTTCCATTCTCAGCGCGGGGCATTGGGCGAAGCTGCAACGCCGGGCCCCTACCACGGAGGTCTCCGATTGAGAGTCGCAATCGTCACGCATGTCGTGCGCCACAATGACGGCCAGGGCCGCGTCAATCATGAAATCGCGCGCGCCGCGCTCGACGAGGGGTTCGAGGTGACGCTGGTCGCCTCGCATGTCGCGCCCGAGCTGCTTGCCCACCCCAAGGTGAAATGGGTGAATGTGCAACCTTCGCGCGCGTGGCCCACCAATCTGCTGCGCCAGCAGGTATTCGCGGTGAAGAGCGCGCTGTGGCTGCGCCGCAACCGGCGCGCATACGATGTGCTCCATGTGAACGGCTTCATCACCTGGGCGCACGCCGACGTCAACACCGCGCACTTCGTGCACGGCGGCTGGGCGCGCAGCCAGTACTACCCGTTCGGTCTCACGCGCGGCGTGTGGTCCGCTTACCAGTTCGTCTACACGCGCGCCAATGCGGTGCTGGAGCGCTGGGCGTATCGGCGCTCGCGCGTGATCGCGGCTGTTTCGCGCAAGGTCGCCGACGAAATTCGCGCATCGGGCGGCAACCCCGTGGAGCGGCTCGACGTGATCTACAACGGCGTCGATACGCGTGGCTTCTCGGCCGCGAGCGCGGACCGCGCGAAGTTCTCGCTGCCCGCCGACGCGTTCCTGCTGCTCTTCGTGGGCGATCTGCGCACGCCGCGCAAGAACCTCGGCACGGTGCTGCACGCCATGAAGCAGATGCCCGACAACGTGCATCTGGCCGTGGCGGGCTACCTGCCGGGCAGCCCGTATCCCGACCTCGCACGCGAGCTGGGCATCGAGTCGCGGGTGCATTTTCTCGGCCTCGTGCGCGAAATGCCCACGCTCATGCGCTCCGTCGATACCTACGTATTTCCTTCGCGCTACGAAGCAATGAGCCTCTCGCTGCTCGAAGCGATGGCGGCGGGCTTGCCCGTCGTCACCGCGCGTACGGCAGGCGGCGCCGAAATCATCACGTCCGATTGCGGCATCGTGCTCGAAGACCCCGACGACGTGCCCGCGCTCGCCAACGCCGTGAAGACGCTCGCCACCGACACGCCGCGCCGGCTCGCGATGGGCGAGGCGGCGGCGGAACTGGCCACGCAGTTCGGCTGGGCGCGCATGGCCGCGCAGTACATCGCGCTCTACCGGCAACTGGCCGGCGACGCGAGCGAGGCCGTACGCCGCGAAGAACCCGCGTTCGCTGCTGCGACGCTGCCGGGCGGTCAAACGCTCCAGCGCGCAGAGACCCCCCGATAACCGCATACGTGCAGAATAAGGACACGCGATGACCACACAATCCATTCAATCGCTGCAGATCGGCATGCACTGGTTTCCCGAGCGCGCAGGCGGCCTCGACCGCATGTACTACTCGCTCGTCGGCGCGCTGCCCGGCGCGGGCGTGCGCGTGCGCGGCGTCGTGGCCGGCTCGCCCAAGGTGGCCCAGGACAGCGGCGGCGCGATTCACGGCTTCGGCTCCGCTTCGCGCTCGCTGCCGTTTCGCCTCATGGACGCGCGCCGTGCGCTGCGCAGCGAGATTCGCCGCCACCGCCCCGACGTGATTTCCTCGCACTTCGCGCTGTACACCTTCCCCGGGCTCGACGTCACGCGCGGCATTCCGCAGGTTTCGCACTTCCAGGGCCCGTGGGCCGACGAAAGTTTCGTGGAAGGTGCGGCCACGCTGAGCCAGCGCATCAAGCACTCGCTGGAGCAGTCGGTGTATGAGCGCTCCTCGCGGCTCATCGTGCTGTCGAAGGCGTTTGGCGACATTCTCACGCGCCGCTACGCTATTTCGCCCGAGCGCGTGCGCATCGTGCCGGGCTGCGTGGATACGGCGCATTTCGACACGGCCTGCACGACGGCGGAAGCGCGCCTGAAGCTCCAGTTGCCGCAAGGCCGCCCGATCATCCTCGCCGTGCGCCGCCTCGTGCGCCGCATGGGCCTCGAAGACCTGATCGACGCGATCAAGATGGTGAAGCAACGCCACCCGGACGTGCTCCTGCTGATCGCGGGGCGAGGCCGTCTGGAGTCCGAACTTCAGCAGCGTATCGACGAAGCAGGCCTCGCCGACAACGTGAAGCTGCTCGGTTTCGTGCCCGACGCGCACCTGCCCTCGCTCTATCGCGCGGCCACGCTGAGCGTGGTGCCGACAGTGGCGCTGGAGGGCTTTGGCCTGATCACGGTGGAGTCGCTTTCCGCGGGTACGCCGGTTCTGGTGACGCCCGTGGGCGGTCTGCCGGAGGCGGTGGCGGGTCTGTCGCAAGATCTCGTGCTGCCGAGCACGGGCGCGAACGCGATCGCCGATGGCATCGACGGCGCGCTTTCGGGCCGCATCAAGCTGCCGGATGAAGAGGCATGCAAGGCGTACGCACGCGAGCACTTCGACAACGCCGTGATCGCGAAGCGCGTGGCCGGTGTGTACGCGGAAGCCATCGCCGCTCACTGAAGCGAGTCGATCGACCCAAAGAAAACCGCCGCTCGGGAGAGCGGCGGTTGATTTGTAGAACGAGAGCAGCCAAGCAGCGCTATTGCGTTTCGACTACGCGTTCGCGGGCCTCTTCGTACATCCAGCGCAAGGTTTCTTCGAGGTGTTTGCGCGAGCTGTCGCCAACGATGGAACGCAGCTTCGCATTCGACCCGATCAGCTGACGCACTTCGTTGGCGCGCACGAACCGCGGATCGACATGCACCTCGATCTCGTAGCCGGCGATGCGCGCGAGCATGTCGAGCAGCGCACCAAGCGTCTGACCGCTGCCCGAGCAGACGTTGACGGTGGTGCCGCGCGGCGCGACTTCGACGAGCCGCGCATAGGCGTTCACCACGTCGCGCACATCGGAGAAGTCGCGGGCCACGTGCAGGTTGCCGAGCGAGATCTCTTTTTCGCCGCGTGCGTAGTGCTCGACGATCTTCGGGATTAGGAAGTCCGGCGACTGGCCTACGCCCGTGTAGTTGAACGGGCGCGCGATGATGATCGGCAACTGCGCCTGAAAGCGCCTCGCGACGTATTCCATCGCGAGCTTGCTGACCGCGTAGTCGTTGGCGGGTTGGGGATCGACCTGTTCGTCGATCACGCCGTTCGTGGCGTTGCCGTAGACGTTCGCGCTGCTGGCCAGCAAGACGGCGCGCGGCACGTGCTTCTGCTGCGCGAGTGCCTCGAGCAGATTGCGGGTGCCGACGATGTTCACGACGTAGGTGCGTGCCACGTCGCTGTCGGCCACGTGGGCCACTGCGGCGAGATGCACGACCACGTCGGGCTGCACGGTTTCGAGCGCATGGGCGATCGCGGCGCGGTCGAGCAAGTCGGCCTCGATTGCGGTGGCGCCGAACGGGAAGGCTTCCGCGTCCAGCGATTCGCCCGTCCGCACGGTGCCCCACACGCGGTAGCCGTCCGCCGCGAGGCGAGCGGCCATATAGCGGCCCGTAAAGCCGCCAATGCCCGTGATGAGCGCGCGCGGACGGCTAGCGGGCTCAGAATGTGTCATGGCGTTCGTTACGCGCAAGGTCGGCCGTGACCATCATCTGGCAGAGCTGCTCGAGCGAAGTCTGCGGTTTCCAGCCGAGTTTCTCCTGCGCCTTGGTCGCGTCACCGATGAGCAGATCGACTTCGGCGGGGCGGTAGTAGCGCGGGCTCACGCGCACGAGCGTGCGGCCCGTGGCGACGCAGATGCCGGTTTCGCGCTCGCCCTTGCCCGACCATTCGAGCTGGAAACCGGCGGCGGCGAAGGCCATCTTCACGAAGTCGCGCACGGTTTCGGTGCGGCCCGTGGCGAGCACGTAGGTGTCGGGCTCGTCGGCCTGCAGCATACGCCACATGCCCTCGACGTATTCGGAGGCGTAGCCCCAGTCGCGCTTGGCGTCGAGGTTGCCGAGTTCGAGCATGTTCAGCTTGCCGAGCTTGATCTTGGCGACGCTGTCGGTGATCTTGCGCGTGACGAACTCGCGCCCGCGCAGCGGCGACTCGTGGTTGAAGAGAATGCCGCTCGTCGCGAAGATGTCGTAGGACTCGCGGTAGTTGACCGTGGACCAGTGCGCGAACAGCTTGGCCACGCCATAGGGGCTGCGCGGATAGAACGGCGTGTCCTCGCATTGCGGAATGGCCTGGACCTTGCCGAACATTTCGGAGGTCGAAGCCTGGTAGAAACGCGCCTTCGGATTTACGACGCGAATCGCTTCGAGCATGTTCAGCACGCCGATGCCGGTGACTTCGGCGGTCGTGGCGGGCTGGTCGAACGACACGCCCACGAAGCTCTGGGCGGCGAGGTTGTAGACCTCCTGCGCCTGGGCGCGTTCGACGAGGCGCAGGGTCGAGCCCGCGTCCGTGAGGTCGTGTTCGACGAGGTCGAGCGACGGATGGTCGAGGATCCCCAGCTCGTTCATGCGCCAGAAGTTGACGGAACTGGTGCGGCGATAGGTGCCCGTGACGTTGTAGCCCTTGTCGAGCAGAAGACGCGTGAGGTAGGCGCCGTCCTGGCCGGAAACACCGGTGATGATCGCTTTGCGACGTTCGTTCATGTGATGTGCCTTTGAAGTATCGAACGGGATTCAGGAATTACGACTGCGGGCTCGACTGGCTCACGCGCGCGGTGAGGTCGACCGGCTCAACCGCTGGACGGCGGCGCGGACCGCGCGTGAGGCGGCGCTCGAAGAGAAACCAGCTCGCGCTCGCATAAGCGAGCGTGAGGACGAGTGCAATCGCGGCGCTCTGGATGCGGCCGTAATGGAGCGGCCACACGGCATAGAGAATCGTGAGGTGAATGAGGTAGATCGTGTAGCTGATCGTGCCGATATACACGAGCACCGGGTTGGACAGCAGGCGCCGCACGATGCCTTTCGACTGCAGCGCGAACACGACGATGGAGGTGCAGAGCACGAGCGAAACGCTATAGAGCATGGCGTTGGAGAGCGGCGTGTTCATGCCTCGAAAGCGCGGGTAGTGCAGGTGCAGCCAGGCCAGCACGCCGAGCGCCGCGAAAAAGAGCACGGCGGCGGGCCATTTGAAGGGCTCGAGCGCATTGCGGTCGCGGCGCACGAGCACGGCGAGCAGCGCGCCGGCGGCCAGCAAATCCATGCGGAACGGCGTGAGGTAGTAAATGGGCCAGTACGAGTCGAACCACGGGGTCGCGACGGCGCGCAGCACGGGTACGACAAAAATGAGCGCGGCGGCCACGACGGCCATGAGCCGTTGCGGCAGAAGCAGCACGACGAAGGGCCACACGATGTAGAACTGCTCTTCGACGGCGAGCGACCAGAGAATGTTGAGGCTGTCGTGCCCGCTCTGGCCGAGTGCGTCGCCGATATTGGTCGCGAAGAACGCATACCACGGCCAGTAGTGTGCCCAGCCGAAGCCGAACAGCAGCGACGAAACGATGAGCAGCAGCACGTAGGGCGGCAGGATACGGCGCACCCGGCGCGCATAGAAGTAGCTGAAATACGATTGCCCGCGCGCCTTGCGCTCGAGCAGGATGCCGGTGATGAGAAAGCCGCTCAGCACGAAGAACAGGTCGACGCCCATCCACAGCGGCGCGCGCAACGCGTGCTGCGCGAACACGGCGAGCACGGCGAAGGCACGCAGACCGTCCAGCTGGACGATGCGGTGGGAATGGTCGGCGAGGCCTTGTTGACTGACTGGGCGGCTTACGGTCATCGGTTCTCCGGTGGGGTCATGCATGCGCGATTGCTTCGCGATTCATTCTAGAAAGAATTAAATGTTCAAAAAGCCGAAATATATTGATTCTGGATTTTTGAATTTAAATGCCGGAATTTGCGCGATATGAAATACGCATTGCCGAATGGAAAGTGTGGCGGGCGTGCCGAACACCGCGCCGCACGGCTTTTTGGCGTGATATCCGGTGTTCGGGAGTTTATTTCCGGATGACTCAGAAATGGGTCATAAATACTGAATTTTTTTGAATTATTTTCCCTTTTTTGGAGGCGATTTTTCAGCGGATTTGTACGGCATGATCCTGGCAGATTGCCGTCACTTGACCGGAGGAATTGCCTTGCCGTTATCGAATCCCGATCGCCGCTTGCGCAGGACGTTGGCACTGGCCGCGATGTGCACGTTTATCTGCACGTCGTCGGTTCAGACCATCGCCGCGCCGCAACTCAATGTGACGACCTCGTGGATCGGCAATAGCTTTGGCAACGGCCAGGGCACCTGGATGCAAATCAACGTCACGGCCATCGCCGTCACGCCCGAAGGCAAGGTGTTCACCAATGCGCCGTGGGACGAGAGCGGCGCCGAGATCAGCGCGTACCAGGACGGCAAGCCGCTCGGCTTCGCCGGCGGCACGCATGGCTGGGGGGGAGCCGGCGGCAACGCCGTGGCCGTGAATCATCGCTATCTGTATGCAGCGGTCGGCGTGGGCAACGAGAAGGGTCATCTGGTCGGCAGCGGCATCTGGCCTGCGAAGGGCAGCCAGTGGTACGGCATCACGCGCCGGCCGCTCGACGAGCCCAAGCGCGCCGCCGCATTTCAGGCTTCGCCCGATCCGCTCAATCCGCATGCGCAGCTTTCCGCGTCGTTCCTGAAGATCAACGACGTGCCCATGGGCACGCATGCCGACATTGGCGGACTCGCCGCGACGGATTCGACGCTCTATGTGAGCAACACGCCGATGAACCGCATCGAGGTGTACGACGCGAACTCGATGCAGCGCAAGGGGCAATGGGACGTGCAGGCGCCGGGCCGCATCGCGCTCGCGGCCGACGGGTCGGTGTGGGTGCTCACGGGCGCCGAAGCGGGTAAGGGCGCCGCGCATCCGCGCGTCGAGCACTACTCGGCGGATGGCAAGCGCCTCGACGACACGCTCGCGCTACCCGACGATTCGGCGCCGGTGGATCTCGCGTTCGATCCGCAGCAACGCCTCCTGATCGCCGATAACGGTCCGCGCCAGCAGATCCTCATTTTCACGCGCAACGGCAAGAGGTGGACGCAGAGCGCCACGCTCGGCGAGAGCGGCGGCATTTTTTCGGGCGTCGCGGGGCGGCCGGGGCCGGGCCGCTTCAATGGCCTCACGGGCGTCGGCACCGACGCGCGCGGGAACATCTACGTCTCGACCAACGGCGTCGGACCGCAGCACGAAGACAACATCGGCGCGGGTCTTGGCGCAACGCTGGAGGCCTATACGCCTGCCGGCAAGCGCCTGTGGAACCTGGAAGGCCTGCTGTTCGTGGACGGCGCGTGGGTGGACCCGCAGCGCCCCAACAGCGTCTACACGGGCAACAAGCGCTTCGAACTCGACTTGTCGAAGCCGCCGGGGCAGGACTGGAAATATGTCGGATTCCTGTCCAATCGATTCCGCTATCCCGACGATCCCGTTTTCCACACGGACCAGTGGCCGGGCCTGCCAATCGCGCGCGTGTTGAACGGGCACACGTTCCTGTTCCTCACCGACATGTACGCGGACCACCTGAAGATCTACCGCTTCGACGCGCAGCGCGACGGCGAGACCGCGATTCCCTCCGGCTTCATTGCGGGCCGCGGCCGCGGGGTGCAGAACGTGCCGAACGCGCCGCCGCCCGGCGGCGACTGGATCTGGCGCGATGCGAACGGCAACGGTGCCTTCGACGCCGACGAATTCACGCGCAATCCGGGCCGCGACCATCTGGCAGGCGGGTGGGGCTGGTGGATCGACACGCGCGGCGACATCTGGCGCGCGCGCGACGACAAGGGCATCTGGCGCTTCCGCTATGGCGGGCTCGACGCGAAGGGCAATCCGATCTACTCGTACGACAAGCTCGACAAATACGCGGTCCCCGCGCCGTTTACCGAGGTGCATCGCGCGATCTACGAGCCGCAGACCGACACGCTCTACGTGACGGGCTATACGGCCGATGCGCCGCACGATCCGGGCTTCTGGAAGGAAGCGGGGCGCGTGCTGGTGCGCTACGACAAGTGGTCGAGCGGCCACCCCGAGCAGCACTACATGTTGCGCCTGCCGTGGGACCCGAAAGCGAAACCGCCCGTCACGCCCGCGGGGCTCACGGTGGAAGGCCAGTACGTGTTCGTGGTCGAGCCCGCGGGCAACGTCCACGTGTACGACAAGGACAGTGCGAAGGAGATCGGCACCTTCGGCCCGGGCGCCGAAGTGGGCAATACCTCGGGCTGGGTCGACGTGCCGTTCGGCATCACCGCGCATCGCGAAGCGAACGGCGAATACCTCGTGTTCGTCGAGGAAGACGCGCGCGGCAAGGTGCTCATGTACCGCTGGAAACCGGCCTGACCCGCTACGGGCCCCGCAACTGGATACCCAATGGATAAAGGCATACTGCGCAACGTCGCAATCAATCTGTTCGGTCTCGTGCTGCCGACCTTCGTGTCGCTCGTCACGGTGCCTTCCTATATCCGCCTGCTCGGTGTCGAGCGCTACGGCGTGATCGCGCTCGTCTGGACGCTGATCGGCTACTTCAGCGTGCTCGACCTCGGCATGAGCATGGCCGCGCAGAACCAGATCTCGAAGGCGTATGCGTCGAAAGACGCCGACGCCTGCGAGCGTGTGTTCTGGAGCGCGTTCTGGCTGAACTTCACGACCGGCGCGATTGGCGGCCTGCTGATCTATTCGGGCGGCGCGCTTTATACCGCGTATTTCACGCACGTCACGCCCGAGTTGCGGCACGAAGTCTATCTCGCGCTGCCCTGGCTCGCCGTGGCGATTCCGGTGGCGAACGTCTCGTGGGTGTTCGCGGGTGCGATCAACGGCGCGGAGCGCTTCGGCATCTACAACACGAACCAGACGCTCGGCACGTTCCTGTTCCAGCTGCTGCCGCTTGCCGCTGCCTGGGCGTACGAGCCGAATCTGCAGACCGTGCTGGCCGCCGCCGTATTCGCGCGTCTGGCCGCCGCGATCCTGCTCGGCCGCTCGGCGCTGCGCGTGCTCGGCATTCGCAAGGTGCGCGGGCCGCGCCTCGATACGTCGAAGGCGCTCTTCAATTTCGGCGGCTGGATGCTGGTCGCGAGCATCACGACGATGGTCGCGGACTCGCTCGACCGCATGATGCTGGGCGCGGGCCTCGGTGCGCGCTTCGTCACGTATTACACCGTGCCGCAGAACCTCGTCACGCGCCTGAACATGGTGCCCAATGCGCTCGTGCGCACGCTGTTTCCGCGCCTGTCCGCGCTGGGCCGCGAGCATGCCGATGAAATCGCCGCGCAGTCGCTGCAGTTTCTCAATGCCGTGTTCACGCCGATCGCCATCGGCGCGATCGTGGTGCTCCAGCCCTTCCTGCATGCGTGGGTCGGGCCCGTGATCGCCGCGCATGGCGCACCGGTTGGGCGCGTGCTGATCATCGCCGTGTGGCTCGTCGGGCAGGCGGGCGTCACGCGCATTCTCATCCAGTCGCAAAACAATCCTGCCGCCGCCGCGCGCGTGGGGCTCGTGGAGCTGCCGCTCTTTGCCGGTCTGCTGTGGCTCGGCATATCGCGCTTCGGCTTGCCGGGCGCGGCGGCCGCCGTGCTGTTTCGCGCACTGTTCGACTACGTCGTACTGCTGTGGCTTTCGCGCATTCATAGCCGCACGATCATCGTCGATATGTTTGCTCACCTGAGTTTTCTCGCCGCTGCGCTCGCTCTTGCGTGGTGGCTGCCGGACGCGCTGTACGCAATCGGCGCCGGTGTCGTGCTCGCACTTGCCAACGTGGTGTGGTCGGTTGCGACCACGCCGATGCTGCGCGGCTACGCCCGTTCCCTTCTCTTTCGACTGAATTCACGGAAAAGCGCATGAGTCACGAACTGATCGACGAAGCGGCGCCGTCCGAAAGCGCTGCCGCGCCCCTTCAACGGCGCGACGCCACCAAACCGCGACGCTCCGAAACGGGCGCCGTCATGCCGCTGCGGCCACTGCGGCCAGCCTTCGCCGCAGGCCGTGCGCCGCGCGTGGCCATCGTGCACGACTGGCTCGTGACCTACGCGGGCGCGGAGCGGGTGCTCGAGCAGATCCTTGCCTGCTTTCCGGATGCAGACCTGTTCTCGGTCGTCGATTTCGTCGATGCGAAAGACCGCACGTTCTTGCGCGGCAAGCGCGCGACGACCTCGTTCATCCAGAAGCTGCCGGGCGCGCGCAAGCGTTATCGCGCGTACCTGCCGTTCATGCCGCTCGCCATCGAGCAGCTCGACGTGTCGGGCTACGACGTGGTGATTTCGAGCAGCCATGCGGTGGCCAAGGGCGTGCTCACGGGACCGGACCAGTTCCATATCAGCTACGTGCATTCGCCGATCCGCTATGCGTGGGACCTCCAGCATCAGTACCTGCAGGAGTCGAGCCTCACGCGCGGGCCGAAGTCGATGCTCGCGCGCCTGATCCTGCACTACATCCGCAACTGGGACGTGCGCACTGCGAATTCGGTCGACCAGTTCGTCGCCAACTCGGAGTTCATTGCGCGACGCATTCAGAAGGTGTATCAGCGCCAGGCCGAGGTGGTCTATCCGCCCGTGGATATCGACGCGTTCGAGCTGGAAACCACTAAAGACGACTTCTATTTGACGGCCTCGCGGCTCGTGCCGTACAAGAAGATCGACCTGATTGTCGAGGCATTCGCGCGCATGCCCGAGCGGCGCCTCGTGGTGATCGGCGACGGCCCCGACATGCACAAGGTGCGCGCGAAGGCGACGCCCAATGTGGAAGTGCTGGGCTATCAGCCGTTCGCCGTACTGCACGACCGCATGCGCCGCGCCAAGGCGTTCGTGTTCGCAGCGGAAGAAGACTTCGGCATTTCCGTGGTCGAGGCGCAGGCCTGCGGCACGCCCGTGATTGCATTCGGCAAGGGCGGCGCGCTCGAAACGGTGCGCGACACCGGTTCGCGGCCCACGGGCATTTTCTTCGAAGAGCAAAACGCGGACGCGATCATCGACGCCGTCGAGTCGTTCGAAAGCGATCCTGGCCGATTCCGCGCCGAGGATTGCCGCGCGAATGCCGAGCGCTTTTCTTCGCGGCATTTCCGCGAGCAATTCTTCGCGCGCGTGGCGAAAGCGGTGCCGGCGATCGCGCAGGCGGGCTCGGCACACGGCGCAGCGCCGTACGAGATCGAAGCGGACGCAGCGGACGCGCCGCGCGTGCTCGCCATCGACCAGAGCGGTGTGCTGGGCGGCGCCGAGCTATCGCTGCTGGAAGTGGTGAAGGGCTTGCGCTCGCGCATCGACGTGCTGCTCTTCAACGACGGGCCCTTCAGGGAGGCGCTCGACAAAGCCGGCGCGCGCGTGGAGGTGATCGATTCGGGTGCGTTGAACAAGGTGCGCCGCGATGGCGGCACGGCGCCGCGACTGGGCGTGCTTGCGGGCATTGCTGCGCTCGTGCGCGAGACGCGCCGCCGCGCGCGCGAAGCCGACGTGCTCTACGCCAACACGCAGCGCGCGATGGTAATCGGCGTGCTTGCGGGCAAGCTCGCGCGCAAGCCGGTGGTCTGGCATTTGCGCGACATTGTTAGCGACGAGCATTTCGGCCGCGTGCAGCGCGCGGTGATCAAGGGCTGCGCGAAGCTGGGGCTCGCGCATGTGATCGCTAACTCGCATGCATCGGCGAAGGTGTTTGCGCAGCTCACGCGCTTCGACGCGAAGCGCATCGACGTGGTGCACAACGGCGTGGATGAATCGCCGTTCCGTGCGCTCGCGCGCGTGCCGCAGGCTCAACTGCGGGTGCAGATCGGGTTGCCCGAGGATGCGTTCCTGGTTGGTGCTTTCAGCCGTCTGGCGCGCTGGAAAGGCCAGCATGTGCTGCTCGAAGCGTTGCTCGACGAGCCGCGTGCGCATGCTGTGTTTGTTGGTGCGCCGCTGTTCGGTGAGGACGCTTACGCTGCCGAGCTGCGTGCATTCGTCGAGGCGAACGGGCTGCAGGAGCGTGTGCATTTTCTCGGCTTCCGGCATGACATTGCGGCTTGTATGCGGGCGGTCGATGTGATCGCGCATACGTCTATTACGCCTGAACCGTTTGGGCGTGTGGTCGTTGAGGGGATGCTGGCGCAAAGGCCCGTGGTTGCTTCTCGCGATGGTGGTGTGACTGAGATCGTCGAGCATGGTGAAAGCGGGCTGCTTTGTACGCCAGGTGATGCCAAGGAACTGGCTGCCACCATCGGCAGGTTGCACGACGACGCGGCGTTGCGGGATCGGCTTGCTGTGCAAGGGCTGGCTACTGCCCGGGAGCGGTTTGGGAAGCAGCAGTATGTCGATGCTGTCGAGCGGGTGCTCGATGGGGTTGTTGCTCGGGGCAAGTAAGTTTTTTTGCTTTTTTTAGGCCTTTTTTCGCGGCTTCTGGCCGCGTTGGCCTTTCCTTGTGTTCGCGTCGGTATGCAAGTGTTGCCCCTGTGCGGGGCGGCACCTACTTTCTTTGCGGCGGCAAAGAAAGTAGGCAAAGAAAGCCGCTCAAACCGCCAGCGCCTGCCACAGTTCACATCTCGACGTAAATGGTGAATGGCTCCGGAGCGTCTGTCACCTCGCACCACCCAAGTGAGTGACAAGGCAGTCATTCATCCCGCTGCTCGCTACGCTCGCTGCGGTTGGGTCTGCATGGGAAACCAGGGGGGATTGCCAAGGTTCGCGAGAACGCACGCGCCCCGCTGGTGTTGGGTTATGCCATTCGGCGCGCGCAGCGCCGCCGGAAGGATGAGCGCCTTGTCACTACCTTTGAAGGTGCGAGGTGACAGACGCTCCGGAGCCATTCACCATTTACGTCGAGATGTGAACTGTGGCAGG
>NZ_JBFRCN010000048.1:0-71670 GCF_040965835.1 Paraburkholderia sp. BR10872 | reverse complement strand
GCAAGGCCAGATTCACGAATTCCAGACGCAGGTTCATGGTGTTTCTCGGGTTCCAGGGCATGAACGGCTCCAGGCCAATCACTCGCCCGAAGTGTTACCCATGTCCCCGCACACCTGTTACCCATGTTTCCGGTCCATACACCGCCGCAAAGAAAGTAGGTGCCGCCCCGCACAGGGGCAACGCATGCATACCGACGCGAAAACAGGAAAACCACAAAAAAAGGCCAAAAGCCAAAACTAAAAATTAAGCGGCCAACAACCCATGCGGATCAATCACAAACTTCCGCGGCGCACCGCCATCAAACTTTTTATACCCCTCAGGCGCCTCATCAAGCGAAATAACCGAAACATTAACGATCTTGGCGATCGGCAACCGATCAAACAAAATCGCCTGCATGAGATTCCGGTTGTACTTGAGCACAGGCGTTTGCCCTGTATGGAAAGTATGCGACTTGGCCCAACCAAGCCCGAAGCGGATGCTCAGGCTGCCATGCTGCGCGGCCACATCGCGTGCACCCGGATCGTCCGTCACATACAACCCAGGAATACCGATCATGCCTGCGGGCCGCGTGATTTCCATCAGCGAATTGAGCACCGTGGCCGGCGCCTCTTCCGAGTGACCGGAAGCGCCATGCCCGTGCGCTTCGAAGCCCACGCAATCCACCGCGCAATCGATTTCCGGCTTGCCCAGAATCTGTTCGATCTGCTCGCCGAGCGTCGCGTCTTTCGACAGATCGACCACTTCGAAGCCCATCGCCTTCGCATGCGCGAGCCGCTCCGCATTGATGTCGCCGACGATCGTGCAGGCCGCGCCAAGCAAACGCGCCGACGCCGCAGCCGCCATCCCCACCGGACCCGCGCCCGCGATATAAACGGTCGAGCCCGGCTTCACGCCCGCCGTGACCGCGCCGTGATAGCCCGTGGGCAGAATGTCGGATAGGCAGGTGAGATCGCGAATCTTCGACATCGCCTGGTCGCGGTCGGGAAACTTCAGCAGGTTGAAATCGGCATACGGCACGAGCACGTATTCGGCCTGGCCGCCAATCCAGCCGCCCATGTCGACATAGCCGTAAGCACCGCCCGCGCGCGACGGATTCACGTTCAGGCAAACACCGGTGTGCTGCTCGCGGCACATCGCACAGCGCCCGCACGCCACGTTGAACGGCACGGAAACGAGGTCGCCGATCTTCAGCGTTTCGACGTCGTTGCCCACCTCCACCACTTCGCCGGTAATCTCATGACCCAGCACGAGGCCGACGGGCGCCGTCGTGCGCCCGCGCACCATATGCTGGTCCGAGCCGCAGATATTCGTGCTGACTACCTTCAGAATGACGCCATGGCCGATCGAGCGCCCGCTCGGATCGACCATCTTCGGATACGCGATGTTCTGCACCTCGACTTTGCCCGGCCCTTGATACACGACGCCTCGATTACCGCTCATCTCGCTGTCTCCTGTTCGATGCAGCTCGCAACGCTGCTCACTAGATGGCGTTGCCTTGCGCAAACTGCACGCAAGACAACGGTGCTTCGAGCGTAGCCTGAGCGCCGCAGACGACGATGTGCAAGAAGCGACGCGCCCTTGCTTTGCGCCGACATCGGGCTACGCGTCTTGCCTGCTACTGCCCGCCCCCGTCGGCCCGTATCCATTGCCGATAGTCGGCGCGCGTCCAGTCGAGCCCCACGCCCACGCGACGCGTACCCGGCCGGATCTTCGGCTTGTGCACCGCGAGCCTGAGCGTTTCCAGCGCGGGCCATTCGCGAAACGAAAACGCCGCCATGTCCGCCACCAGCGTTTCGAGCAGCCGCGTATGCGGCTTGCGCCCGAGAAAGTCGGCAAGGCGCGTGCAATAGCCGTCGTAGTCGATCCAGTCGCCCGCTTCACCCGTCGCGTTCTTTTCGTGCGGCATGCAGCGATAGCCGAGCTGCGCGTCGATCACGAGCGGCTGCGGGGAACCGTGCTCGTGCGGATAGATACCGATGCGCGCCGGCACGCTCAACGCTTCGACGAATACGCTCCAGCCGCGCCCGAGCGGCGCGTCGTGTGCGCCGAGCGCACCGATTGCGCCCAGCGCGCCAAGCGCCGGCTCGAACGCTGCATCGACGATCTTCATGGCGCGACCGACGCCGCGGCGTCGACCATGATGCGGCAGAAATAATCGGCGAAGCTGCGGCGCACGACGATTTCGAAGCGGTCGTCGCCCATGGGAATCAGCACGATCGAAGCCTTGAAATACACGCTCTGCGCGCATTGACCCGGCTTGAAGAGGCGCGGATGCAGGTCGAGCGGGCAGCCGCGCGAGAGCACGTCGCGCGCCCGCGTGCCTTCGATCTCGATCACCGTGTTGCCGCTGCCGACGTCCACGGCCGCCGCATAGGCATCGCCGAGCATGGGGGTCAGCTTCGCTTCGAGCATGCCCGTTTGCACAGGCGCGAGCGAGCGTACGAGCCATTCGTCGGGTCCGAGCCAAAGCACGTCGTAGTGGTCGCTGCGCGCGACGGTGTTCGGCGCGGCCGGCGGCTCGCAGCCAATCACGCCGGCGAACGCCGCGACGAACGCCGGGTCGCTCAATTCGCCGCGCACGTTCACGAGGTCACGAAACGGCAGCTCACGCATGGCGAACGCTTTCGAGGCGCGTCCCTCCTGCGCCTTGACCAGATCCGCGGCACCTACGAGCGGCGACTCCAGGCGCACACCGACGACGCGCTCCGCGACCGGCAGGGGGTCTTTCGTTTCATTCAACATGCTGACGCACTCCTTCCGTGTCGTAGAAAATCGGGCTCGCGATCTGTGCGCTCACGCGCCGGCCATCGGCCATGGGAATCACCACGCGCTCGCCCATCTTGTTCAAGCCGCCCTTCACGACCGCCAGCGCGATGGAACGCTGCAGGATCGGGCTGTAGTAGCTCGACGTCACGTGGCCGATCATCGGCGTCGTGCCGTCGGCGCGCGCTTGCGCATCCGGTGCGATGATCTGGCCGCCTTCGGGCAGCACGTATTGCGCATCGTCGGTCAGCAGTCCGACGAACTGCTTGCGGTTTTCCTTCGCCGTATCCGAGCGCTTGAGCGAGCGGCGGCCGAGGAAGTCCTTCGTCTGCGGGACGAGACCGCCCATGCCGAGATCGAAAGGCGTGACCGAGCCGTCCGTGTCCTGACCCACGATGATGTAGCCCTTCTCGGCACGCAGCACGTGCATCGTTTCCGTACCGTACGGCGTGATGTCGAACTCGGCGCCGGCTTCCATCAACGCTTCCCATACGGCGCGGCCTGCATTCGCGGGCACGTTCACTTCATAGGCCAGCTCGCCCGAGAAGCTGATACGCATGACGCGCGACTTCACGCCCGCGACCGTGCCGTTGCGATACGACATGAACGGGAACGCGGCGTTGTCGAAGTCGATGTCCTTGCATACCTTCTGCAGCACCTTGCGGCTCTTCGGGCCGACCACGGCGAACGTCGCCCAGTGGTCGGTGACGGAAGCGAGACGCACCTTCATGTCGGGCCACTCGGTCTGCAGCCAGCGTTCGAGCCACGTGAGCACACGCGCCGCGCCGCCCGTGGTGGTCGTCATCATGTAGTGCTGCTCGCCGAGGCGCACCGTCACGCCGTCGTCGAACACCATGCCGTTTTCATCGAGCATCAGGCCGTAACGGCACTTGCCCACTTCGAGCTTGAGCCACGGGTTCGTATAGACCCAGTTGAGCAGCTTCGCGGCGTCGGGGCCTTGAATGTCGATCTTGCCCAGCGTGGAAGCATCGAGAATACCGACGCTGTTGCGCACCGCAAGACACTCGCGCTTCACGGCCGCGTGCAGATTCTCCCCGCTTTTCGGGTAGTACCACGGGCGCTTCCAGCTGCCCACGTCCTCGAATTCCGCGCCATGCTGCACGTGCCACTCGTGAATGCAGGTCTTGCGGATCGGGTCGAGCATGTCGCCGAGTTCGCGCCCTGCGAACGTGCCGAACGTGACAGGCGTGTAGTTCGGGCGGAACGTCGTCGTGCCTGTCTCGGGAATCGTCTTGCCGAGCGCGCTGGCGAGAATCGCCATGCCGTTGATATTGCCGAGCTTGCCCTGGTCGGTGCCGAAGCCCATGGCCGTGTAACGCTTCACGTGCTCGACCGACTCGAAGCCTTCGCGCGCGGCGAGCAGAATGTCCGCTGCCGAGACGTCGTTCTGGAAGTCGACGAATTGCTTCGGCCCGCGCGCCGCATCCTTGCGACTGCCCACGAGCCACAGCGCCTGCAGCGGCGTCTCTTCGACCTCGGCTGCCCTGGGCACAGCGGGCCGCTTGAGCGGGAAGCCGAGCGACTTCGCCGCGTCGATGCCGCCGTCCACGCCCTGCGTGAGCGCGCGGCCAAGCCCGAATTCGCCCACTGCCGCCCCAACGCTCACTTCCTCCTGCACGCGCTTGCCGGGCAGGAAGCACGCCTTCGCGTCGCTCCAGTGCGCCTTGCCGCCCGACTGCGCGAAGAGGTGCAGCACCGGGCTGAAGCCGCCCGACACCGCAACGAGATCGCATGCAAGCGTGGCCTGCTGCGCGCCGGCCTGCCCGTTCGTGTAGCCCACCACGTCGACTGAGCTCACGCGCTGCTTGCCATGCGCACAGTTGATGGCCGCGTTGTACATCACCTTCACGCCCTGGCGGCGCGCGGTGGCCTGCAATGCGCCGTTGCCCTGGGCGCGCCCATCGACGACCGTGACGGTCGCGCCGCATGCCTTCAGATCGAGCGCACAACGGTAGCCCGCGTCGTTGTTCGTGAAGACGACCGCATTGCGGCCCGGCAACACGCCGTAGCGATGGATATACGTCGAGACCGCCGAGGCCAGCATGATGCCCGGCAGATCGTTGTTGCCGAACACGATGGGACGCTCGTGCGCACCGGTGGCGAGAATCACGCGCCTGGCGCGGATTTTCCACAACAGCTCGCGCGTGCCCTGGCGCGTGGAAACCGGCAGATGCTCCGTCAAACGCTGCGTCACGGTCACGAGATTGTGATCCTGATAGCCGAACGCCGTGCTGCGCGACAGGATCTTCACGTCGGGCATCTGCTTGAGTTCGGCTTCGATCTTCTCGACCCAATTGAGCGCAGGACGGCCATCGATATCGGCCTTGCACAACAGCAGGCTACCGCCCAGTTCACGCTGGTCGTCCACCAGAATCACGCGTGCGCCGGTTGCGCCCGCCGTATGCGCGGCCGCGAGGCCGGCGGGGCCGCCGCCCACCACGAGGACATCGCAATGCGCGAAGCATTTGTCGTAGCGGTCGGCGTCGCGCACTTCGGGCGCTTTGCCGAGACCCGCGGCGTCGCGAATCTTTTCCTCGTATTTCGGCCACCATTTGCGCGGCCACATGAAGGTCTTGTAGTAAAAGCCCGCCGGCAGAAAGCGCGAGAACTTCTGGTTGATCGCCATGCGATCGTTTTCGAGGCTGGGCTCGGCGTTCACGCTCGTCGCGACGAGCCCCTGGTACAACTCGACTTCGGTCGCGCGCGCATTGGGCACCGTATACGCGCCGCGCTCGAGCTGCACGATAGCGTTCGGCTCGGCCACGTCCGCCGTCATGATGCCGCGCGGGCGATGGTACTTGAAGCTGCGCGCGACGAAATGCACGTCGTTGGCGAGCAGCGCCGAGGCCAGCGTGTCGCCCTGAAAGCCCTGATACGTGCGGCCATTGAACGTGAAGTTCAGCGGAATTGCGCGGTTCACGCGCCCACCGGCGCCGAGGCGGTTCTTCTGGCTCATCGCTGCGTGCTCCCTTGCTTGTCGCCTTGCGCCCCATTTGCTGCGCCGAAGGTTTCGTAAGACTGAATCTCGTAGGTGACGGTGTCGCGCGTCGCCATGAACCAGCGGCGGCAGCCCTGCGCGTGCAGCCACTGCTCTTTATGCACGCCGCGTGGGTTGTGACGCATGAAGAGGTAGTCGCCCCACTCCTTGTCGGTGAGCTTGTCGGTGTCGAGCGGACGCGCGATGTCGGCTTCGCCGCCGCACGCGAACTCGACTTCGGCGCGGGGACCGCACCACGGGCATTCAATGATCAACATGTTTGGATCTCCTGTCGACCAGAGTTGGCGCTTCAGCGCCTTACTCTGGTCCCATGCAACGAAGTTGCCTAGTGCGCGACGGCGGCTGCGCCGTGTTCGTCGATCAGATGGCCGGTATAGAAACGGTCCAGCGAGAACGGCGCGTTGAGCGGATGCGGCTCGTCCTTCGCAATGGTGTGCGCGAACACCCAGCCCGAGCCCGGCGTCGCCTTGAAGCCGCCGGTGCCCCAGCCGCAGTTGAAATAGAGACCCTTCACGTCGGTCTTGCTGATGATCGGGCAGGCGTCCGGCGAAACGTCGACAATGCCGCCCCACTGCCGGTTCATGCGCACGCGCGAGAACACCGGGAACATTTCGACGATGGCCTGCAGCGTGCCTTCGATGATGTGGAAGCTGCCGCGCTGGCCGAAACCGGTGTACTGGTCCACGCCCGCGCCGATCACGAGATCGCCCTTGTCGGACTGGCTGATATAGGCGTGCACCGCGTTCGACATGATCACGGTGTTCACGACCGGCTTGATCGGCTCCGACACCAGCGCCTGCAGCGGGTGGCTTTCCAGCGGCAGGCGCACGCCGGCCATGTCCGCGAGCGTCGTGGTGTTGCCCGCCGCCACCACGGCGACCTTCTTCGCCTTGATGAAGCCCTTCGACGTATCCACGCCGGTCACGCGCGCGCCGTCGCGGCGAATGCCCGTCACCTGGCAGTTCTGGATGATGTCCACGCCGTGCTGGTCCGCGCCGCGCGCGAAGCCCCACGCCACGGCGTCGTGGCGCGCCACGCCCGCGCGGCGCTGGATCGAGGCGCCCAGCACGGGGTAGCGGCTGTTCAGGTTGATGGTCGGCTCGATTTCCTTGATCTGCTCCGGCGTAAGGAATTCCGCGTCCACGCCGTTCAGGCGGTTCGCATTCACGCGGCGCTCGGTATCGCGCACGTCCTGCAGCGTATGCGCGAGATTCATCACGCCGCGCTGGCTGAACATCACGTTGTAGTTGAGGTCTTGCGAGAGCCCTTCCCAGAGCTTCATCGCCTTTTCATAGAGCGCCGCCGACTCGTCCCACAGATAGTTCGAGCGCACGATGGTCGTGTTGCGCGCCGTGTTGCCGCCGCCGATCCAGCCCTTCTCCAGAATCGCGACGTTCTTCACGCCGTGCTCCTTTGCGAGGTAATAGGCCGTTGCGAGACCATGCCCGCCGCCGCCGACGATCACCACGTCGTACTCCTTCTTCGGCTCCGGGCTTCTCCACTGCCGCTCCCAGTTCTCGTGATACGACAACCCGTTGCGGAACAGACTGAATATCGAATAGCGGCTCATCTCGCAGACCCCTTATTGCGCGTTACCATTAGCTTCAGTTAGCACTCGATGACGTTCACGGCGAGACCACCGCGCGACGTCTCCTTGTATTTCGTCTTCATGTCGGCACCCGTTTCGCGCATCGTCTTGATGACGTTGTCGAGCGTGACGTAATGCTCGCCGTTGCCCTTGAGCGCCATGCGCGCGGCATTGATCGCCTTGATCGCGCCCATGGCGTTGCGCTCGATGCAGGGAATCTGCACGAGGCCGCCCACGGGGTCGCAGGTCATGCCGAGGTTGTGCTCCATGCCGATTTCGGCGGCGTTCTCCACCTGGCGCGGCGTGCCGCCCATGACGGCGGCGAGCGCCGCGGCGGCCATCGAGCACGCCACGCCCACTTCGCCCTGGCAGCCCACTTCGGCGCCCGAGATCGACGCCGTTTCCTTGTAGATGATGCCGATGGCCGCGGCCGTGAGCAGGAAGTTGGCGATGCCGTCTTCGTTTGCGCCCGCCACGAACTTCACGTAGTAGTGCAGCACCGCGGGAATCACGCCCGCCGCGCCGTTCGTGGGCGCCGTGACGACGCGGCCGCCCGCCGCGTTCTCTTCGTTCACAGCCATGGCGTAGAGATTGACCCAGTCGAGCATCGACAGCGGATCGCGCAGCGACTCCTCGGAGCGCGAACGCAGATGCACCGAGAGATCGGCGGCGCGGCGCTTCACCTGCATCGGGCCGGGCAGCTCGCCATGCATCTTGCAGCCGCGCTCCACGCAGGCGGCCATCGCGCGCCAGATCACGAGCAGCCCTTCGCGCACGTCCTCCGGCGAACGTGCCGCGCATTCGTTCGCAAAGGTGACGTCGGCGATCGACCGACCGCTCTCGTTGCACACGCGCAGCAGGTCGTCGCCGGTGCGGAACGGATACGGCACCTCGCGTCCGCTGCGCACGCCGTTCACGCGGTCGCCGTCGCGGTTCACGACGAAGCCGCCGCCCACCGAGTAGTACTCCTTTTCGACGAGCAGCTGCCCGTTTTCGTCGAAGGCCTGAAAACGCATGCCGTTCGGATGCAGTGTGTTCGCGCCGCCCATCGTCTTGCGAAAGAAGCCAACGCACTCCTTTTCGTCGAAGCGGATGGTCTGCTTGCCGAGCAGCACGAGCGTCTTCTCGCGGCGCATGGCGGCGAGGCGCGGCTCGATCTGGTCAGGGTCGATCGAGTCGGGCAAGTTGCCTTCGAGGCCGAGCAGCACCGCCTTGTCGGTGCCGTGGCCTTTGCCCGTCGCGCCGAGCGAGCCGTACAGCTCGACCTTGACGCGACGCACAAAGGCGAGCAGATTGGCGTCCTCGACATGGGACGCGAAGCGGCACGCGGCAACCATCGGGCCGACCGTATGCGAGCTGGACGGACCGATCCCGATCTTGAACAGGTCGAAAACGCTGACGTTCATCTGACTTCCCTTCGCGCTGAGCGCATGGATGAGCTTGAGTGCAAGTAGACCAAAGAGGCCGTGGCAGCCGATAGAACAAAAACGCCATCGCCGTTGGACGGCCTCGCCAGCCGGGGCTGCGGGCGACTCCGGCGGACGATTCGCGAGGGTTTTACCGCGGGTTTTCCCGATGTTTTGCGGTGGAAAAGCACCCGCATGTCCGCTCAGAACTGATGACGCAAGCCAATGCGCACATCGGCCTGGGTGGTGGTGGAAGACGGCGTGAAGCTATAGCCGATCATCGCGTCCACACCCTGCGAGGCCTTGAGCCAGTCGCCTGAGATGTACACGTCCGTGCGCTTCGAAAGCAGGTAATGCATCCCCGCCGAAAGCTGGTTCCAGTGGTGGCCGTCGAAGTGGGAGTACTGGTAGCCGCCCGCCACGCTGAACGCGGGCGTCACCTGCCAGTTCGCGCCGCCCTCGCCCACCTGCATGTGCTCGCTCTCGCCGAACGCCTTGATCTGCGTGTACGTGAAAGCGCCCATGAGCGTGACGTCGCCGATGGCGTAGCTCGCGCCCGCGCCGAAGGTGGCCTGCTTGTCCACGGGGAACGGCGTCTCCGAATAGAGCGAACTCACCGCGCCCGTGGCCGGATCGACGCTGACGGTCGGCCTGCCGAAGAACGTGCGCACGCCAATCATGTTGTACGGGTCGAACGCGTAGATGCCCGATGGATTGTTCAACTGCGTGTACGCGGTGCCCATCGCGAACGGGCCGTTCTGGTACTGCGCGCCCACGCTCCAGGCGCTGCCGGTGTGAAAGTCGCCTGGCGTGTTACTGAACGAGTACATGCCGCCGAACTGGAATCCGCCGAACGTGTTCGACATGAACTTCACGGCGTTCGGCAGATGGTCGCCGTTCATGCGGTCGAAGTCGCCCTGGTTGATTGCGTAGCCGCTCGCCCATGCCGTGACGTTGTAGAGGTAGACGAACTCCTGCGTCATATCGGCCTGATTGCCGAACGTGAGCGCGCCCCAATCGTTCTGGAGTCCGACATAAGCGAGGCGACCGAAAAGCGAGCCGCCGTTGGCGATCTGTCCGTTGCCGAGGTGAAAGCCGCTCTCCAGCTGGAACACGGCCTTCAACCCGCCGCCGAGATCCTCGGTGCCCTTGAGGCCCCAGCGGTTCGCCTGCGCAATGCCATCGTCGAATTTCACTTGATGCGAGCCGCCCGCATTGCTCACGTAGGTCACGCCCGCGTCGATGATCCCGTACAGGGTGACGCTGCTTTGGGCATGGCTTTCTGTCGAGACGGCGCTCAATGCCACCGCGATGCCGCTCAGTGCCACCGCATTCAGTTTTCTCATGGTGTCGGGTCTCTCTGGTCTGGCGATACAGGTTGTCGGGCCGCGCCGGCAACGCATGGCGCCTTGCGCGGTGGATCAAAACGTACAAGTCCAAATCTCGCCCGACTTGCGCAGACACGACACGCGCTGGCGCTAACGCGACACGCGAGCGGCATAAAAACCCCTCTAAAACAGGCGCAATCCGTTATCTGGCGGGCCTCGCGAGGGGTTCCGGCGACGCGATCATCGGTAATCCGACGCGGACTTTGTAAAATCCGCCGATCCCGCCATTTCTACGTTTTTATTGATTGAACATTCAATAAAAAATACCTAGAGTGGAAACCTCCCCGAATCGCCCGGAATCACCATGCCCAAGATCGGAATGCGCGACGTGCGCCGCGCGCAACTCATCGACGCCACCTTGCAATCGATCGACCAGTCGGGTCTCTCCGGCACCACGCTCGCCACCGTGGCGCAGCACGCGAAGATTTCGACTGGCATCGTCAGTCACTATTTCGGCGGCAAGGACGGCCTGCTCGAAGCCACCATGCGCCACGTGCTACATGACCTCTGGGAGGCCACGGTGCGGCGTCGCCTCGCCGCGAAAGACGAACCGCGTGCGCGTTTGCGCGCCATCGTCGCGGCTAATTTCGACGTATCGCAGGTGAACGCACCCGTCATGAAGACCTGGCTCGCGTTCTGGGCCGAGAGCATGCATCAGCCCGCGCTGCGCCGGCTGCAGCGCGTCAACACGCGACGGCTCCATTCGAACCTCTGCGCGGAGTTCGAAAAGGTGTTGCCAGGGGCCGCGGCCCGGCGCGCCGCAAGCGGACTCGCTGCGTTGATCGACGGCCTCTGGCTGCGCGGCGCGCTCACGGGCGAACCGTTCGACACGAAGGCCGCGCTGCGCGTGGCCAACGACTACATCGACCTGCTGCTCGAAGCGCGCGCCAAGCCGCGCTCGGGCAAGTCGACCAGATAACCCGGCCCGGAGCCAACGATGTCCCTCTTTCCCCTGCAACGCCTCTTCATCGACGGCACCTATACCGACGCCACCAGCGGCGAAACGTTCGACACCTACGATCCCGCCACCTGCGCCAGGCTCGCCACGGTCCAGCACGCGAGCGCCGCCGATATCGACCGCGCCGTGCAGTCGGCCCGTAACGGCCAACGCGTCTGGGCCGCCATGGCGGCCATGCAGCGCTCGCGCGTGATGCGGCGCGCGGTCGAGTTGCTGCGTGAGCGCAACGACGAACTCGCGGCGCTCGAAACCAGCGACACGGGCAAGCCGATCGCCGAAACGCGCAGCGTGGACATCGTCACCGGCGCCGACGTGATCGAGTACTACGCGGGCCTCTCGCCCGCGCTCGAAGGCCAGCAAATCCCGCTACGCGAAAGCGCGTTCGTCTACACGCGGCGCGAGCCGCTGGGGGTCACGGCGGGCATCGGTGCATGGAACTATCCGCTGCAGATCGCCTGCTGGAAATCGGCGCCCGCGCTCGCCGCCGGCAACGCGATGATCTTCAAGCCGAGCGAGATCACGCCGCTTTCGGCCTCGAAGCTCGCCGAGATCTATATCGAGGCGGGCGTGCCGCCCGGCGTGTTCAACGTGGTCCACGGCGACGGCCGTGTGGGCGCCATGCTGAGCGTGCATCCCGGCGTCGAGAAGATTTCGTTTACGGGCGGCGTCGAAACGGGCAAGAAGGTCATGGCGGCCGCGGGCGGCTCCACGCTCAAGGAAGTCACGATGGAACTGGGCGGCAAGTCGCCGCTCATCGTCTTCGAAGACGCCGACCTCGAGCGCGCCGCCGATATCGCCGTGACCGCCAACTTCTTCAGCGCGGGCCAGGTATGCACCAACGCCACGCGCGTGTTCGTCCATCAATCGGTCATTGCCGCGTTCGAGGCTCTCGTGCTCGAGCGCGTGAAGCGCATCCGCGTGGGCAACCCCGCCGATCCCGCCACCAACTTCGGGCCGCTCGCCAGCGCCGCGCAGCTCGACAAGGTGCTCGGCTATATCGAGAGCGGCAAGCGCGAAGGCGCGCGGCTGCTCGCGGGCGGCGCGCGCCTCACGCAGGGCGACTTCGCGCGCGGCCAGTACGTGCAGCCCACCGTGTTCTCCGGTTGCCGCGACGACATGCGCATCGTGCAGGAGGAAATCTTCGGGCCGGTGATGAGCATTCTTGCCTTCGCCAACGAAGTCGAAGTGATCGCACGCGCCAACGAATCGCTTTACGGCCTGGCCGCCGGTGTCGTGACCGAAAGCCTCTCTCGCGCGCACCGCGTGATTCATCGGCTCGAAGCCGGCATCTGCTGGATCAATACCTGGGGCGAGTCGCCCGCCGAAATGCCCGTGGGCGGCTACAAGCAGTCGGGCGTGGGCCGCGAAAACGGCATCACCACGCTCGAGCACTACACGCGCCTCAAATCCGTCCAGGTGGAACTGGGACCGTATCAGCCCGTTTTCTGAGGGAGTTCTGCATGGCAGCGCAAGAGTACGACTACATCATCATCGGCGCGGGATCGGCGGGCAACGTCCTTGCCGCGCGCCTCACCGAGGACCGCGACGCGACGGTGCTGCTGCTCGAAGCGGGCGGCCCCGACTACCGCTTCGATTTCCGCACGCAGATGCCCGCGGCGCTCGCCTACCCGTTGCAAGGCCGCCGCTACAACTGGGCCTACGAGACCGATCCCGAGCCGCACATGAACAACCGGCGCATGGAATGCGGACGCGGCAAGGGGCTGGGCGGGTCGTCGCTCATCAACGGCATGTGCTATATCCGCGGCAATGCGCTCGACTACGACGGCTGGGCCGAGCGCAAAGGGCTCGAGAACTGGAGCTATCTGGACTGCCTGCCCTATTTCCGCAAGGCCGAAACGCGCGACGTCGGCGCGAACGACTATCACGGCGGCGAAGGTCCCGTGCACGTGACGACGAGCAAGCCGGGCGTGAACCCGCTCTTCGAGGCGATGATCGAGGCGGGCGTGCAGGCGGGCTATGCGCGCACCGACGACCTCAACGGCTACCGCCAGGAAGGCTTCGGGCCGATGGACCGCACCGTGACCGCCAAAGGCCGGCGCGCGAGCACCGCGCGCGGCTATCTGGATCAGGCAAAGCATCGGCCCAACATCGACATCGTCACGCACGCGGTGACGGACCGCATTCTGTTCAGCGGCAAGCGGGCATGTGGCGTCGTCTTTCTCGACGGGCCCGCGCGTGTGACCCGCTACGCGCGCCGCGAAGTGCTGCTGTGTGCGGGTGCGATCGCCTCGCCGCAGATCCTGCAGCGCTCGGGCGTCGGTCCCGGTGCATGGCTGCGGGAACTCGACATTCCCATTGTGCTCGATCTGCCGGGCGTCGGGCAGAATCTTCAGGACCACCTGGAAATGTACATGCAGTACGAGTGCAAGGAGCCCGTCTCGCTCTACCCTGCGCTCCTCATGCGCAATCAACCGGCGATTGGCCTTGAATGGATGCTGCGCGGCACCGGCATTGGCGCGAGCAATCATTTCGAGGCGGGTGGCTTCATTCGCACGCGCGACGACGATCCGTGGCCGAACCTTCAGTATCACTTCCTGCCCGTCGCGATCAACTACAACGGCAGCAATGCGATCAAGATGCACGGCTTCCAGGCGCATGTGGGCTCGATGCGCTCGCCGAGCCGCGGGCGCGTGAAGCTGCGCTCGCGCGATCCGCGCCAGCATCCGTCGATCCTCTTCAACTACATGGCCGAAGCGCTCGACTGGCGCGAGTTCCGCGACGCAATTCGCATCACGCGCGAAATCATTGCGCAGCCCGCGCTCGACCGGTTTCGCGGACGCGAGTTGAACCCCGGCGCGGCGCTCAAGACCGACGCCGAGATCGATGCTTTCGTGCGCGACCGCGCGGAAACCGCGTATCACCCGTCGTGTTCGTGTGCGATGGGCTACGACGACATGGCGGTGGTGGACGGCGAAGGCCGCGTGCATGGACTCGACGGCCTGCGTGTCGTGGACGCGTCGATCATGCCGCGCATCACCACCGGCAACCTCAATGCGCCGACCATCATGATCGCGGAGAAGATCGCGGATCGCATACGCGGGCGCGAAGCGCTTGCGCGTTCGCATGCGCCGTATTTTGTGGCGAATGGGACGCCGGCACGGGGCCCGGATTTTTCCGCGGCGGACGGCACGTCGCGCGGGGGGAAAGTACGCGCACATAGCGTGACGCTTTAAGCAACGCTAATGGGCCAGAGTCGGCGCGCAAGGAGTTGCGCAGCGACTCTGGTTTTTTTTCGGGTTCATCGAACATTCAACGCGCGATCAGTCCTGTAAAAGGCACAGCAACAGGAAGAGCCAAAAAAAACGCGGCACCACGCGAGCACCCCGCCCGCACGATGCCGCCAACACTGAAGTCAACTCAGACCGACGCGGCCAGCCAATGCGAAACGGCAATCGTCAGCGCCGCCGCAACGAGCGCGCCATAAGGCGCAAGACTCAACCACCGGCTGCGCACCGGCACGCTCACTTCCATATCGAGCGCACTGCCCGCCGGAAACCGCCCGCGATCTTGCCAGTAATGCCGGAAAGCAAACACCGGCACGATCAGCAGCATGGCAATGAGGCCATCGCGCAGCGTCCCCTCGCCTTGCAGATTGGCGCCCGCGCCCACGAACACGAGATTCGCATAGCCGCACAGCGCACCGAGCGCGAGCAGCCACGTCGGGCAACGAAACGGCCGCGCCCAGGCGCTACGGTCCATGCGATGAATCCAGCCGGACTGAAGGTTCAGGAACACGAACAACATGTAGCAGACGTTCGAGATCGACAGCACCGTCATATAGTCCGACATCGCGAGCAGGATGAGATTGAAACCGAGATCGGTCCACATCGCCGCCGTCGGCGCGCCGTGCTCGTTCACGCGCGAGAGGTAGCGCGGCAGCCAGCCGTCCACCGAAGCCTGATAGAGCGTGCGCGACGAACCCATCATCGACGTCATCACGATCAGCAAGATGGAAAGCATCAGCATCACCACCACGGCGTTGCCCACCCAGGCGCCGCCGCCCACCATCGCGGCCATCGCGGTGCCCACACCGGTGCCGTCGCCGATGCGCGGATCGAGCATCATCGCCGTACCCAGCGAGCCCTGAAACGCGAGCGGAACGAGCGTCATCACGACGAGGCAAAGCGCGCCCGACCAGAAGATCGCCCGCGCCGTATCGCGCCGCGGGTCGCGAAACTCGCGCGTGTAGCACACCGCCGTTTCGAAGCCGTACGATGCCCATCCCGCCATGAACATCGCGCCCAGCGCCATGACCACGCCCTGCCCGTTCCACGTGCCGAACACCGCCGCGGTGAGATTGCCGTGCGCGTCGTGGCCGAGCGGCAGCAGCGGAAACAGATGCTTGGCGGGAACATCGCCCGTGACGAAGGGCACGAGCCCGACGATCAACAACGGCGTGAGCGATGCGATGCCGAGAATCTTCTGCGTTTTCGCGGCCTTCGAAGCGCCGCTGTGCTGAAGCCGGAACGTGATGAGCAGGAACGCCGCGGCGATCAGGAACGTCGCGTTGATGCGCAGCGTGAGACCCGGCTTGATGAAGTCCAGGTTGGCGAGCGTCCAGTGCCACTGCAGGATGGCCGCTTCGGGCGCGAACAGCGTGGCGAGCGCGTAATTCGCGGCGAGTCCGCAGCCCAGCGCCAGCATGGGCGACCACGCGAGCCAGTTGCACCACACGGAAACCGGCGCGATCATCTTGCTGTAACGGACCCAGCCGATTGCTCCGTACACCGAAGCACCGCCCGACTTGTGCGGAAAGAGCCCTGAAATCTCGGCGTAAGTGGCGCTTTGCACGAGGCCCATCGTGATCGATGCGATCCAGATGGCCCAGGCCGGCTGGCCGATGGTCGCGCAAACGCCGCCAATCGTGAACAGCACGCCCGCGGGCACGCCGCTCGTCACCCAGAACGCATCTTTCCATGTGAGGCCGCGCTGCAGCGCATGGCCATGACCGCCTCGTGCGGCGCTCTCCTCTGCGCCATGCGTACCGATTCCTGCTTGCTCCATCTGCCTCCTCCTCTTTTGAACGCTAATCAACCAAAATTGCCGCGCAAATAGGGATGTACCGCAGGGTTGTCCGCCGCTTTCGCCGCGGACAACGGCACGTCAGTGCACGCCCAGCGAGGCGCGCACGGCAGGCAGGCCCGGCTTGCCGTCGAGCGTGGTCACGCCGGCGAGCCAGTTGTCGAGCACCTGCGGGTTGCTGCGCAACCAGTCGGCGGCGGCCTTGTTGGGGTCCTCCTTGTTGGCGATCGGCACCATCAAATGGTTCTCGATGGCGGTCGTGAACTGCAGGTTGGAGACGAACTTCGCCACGTTCGGGCAGCGCGCGGCATAGTCGGGCGGTTCCGCGGTCAGCACGCGCGCCGCGCCGTAGTCAGGCCCGAACACCGCGTCGCCGCCCGAGAGATAGTCGATCTTCATCTGCACGTTCATGGGATGCGGCTCCCAGCCGAGGAACACGATCCATTGCTTCTCGCGCACGGCGCGGTTCACCTGCACGAGCATCCCCGCCTCGCTCGATTCGACGAGCTTGAATTTGCCGAGGCCGTACTGGTTCGCGCCGATCATCTTCTGGATCAGCGCATTGCCGTCGTTGCCGGGTTCGATGCCGTAGATGCGGCCTTGCAGTTTGTCCGCGTACTTCGCGATGTCCTGAAACGATTTGAGGCCGCCCTGGTAGACGTAATCGGGAACGGCAAGCGTGTATTTCGCGCCCGTGAGATTGGGCGTCGAGAGCACCTTGATCGAACCCGACTTCGTGAACGGCTCGATGATGGGGTCCATGGTCGGCGACCAGTAGCCGAGGAACACGTCGATCTGCTTGCTCTTGAGCCCTGCGAACGTGATCGGCACCGAGGCGATCGTCTTGGTCGGCGCATAGCCGAGCGCGCCGAGGATCGTCGACGCCACGCCCGTGGTCGCCGCGATATCGGTCCAGCCCACGTCGGCGAAGCGAACGTCCTTGCATGCGGCGGGATCGGCCGCGTAGGCGCTGGTGCAGAGAATGGCGGCGCACGCGAGCGCGCCTGTCTTAAGCAGGGGGAATCGGCACATCGTCATCTCCTCAGGAATCGAACTGCGTCGCAGGGTCATGAAGGCTCATGACACATGGTTGTCCGGCAAAAAGCCGACTAACGTAGCAATTGCGACGAGCAATTGCGCAGAAGCGACAAGCGATTCCAGCGAGTACCGATGAACAGCGACTTTAAGTTAATTGAACGATCAATATACGAACTTGTACGACGTTCCTTTCAATTTCAAAACGTGACCATCAGCCTCGCACACGGGGCTGTTGCCAGACCGGGTCGCGTGCGAATTCGACGAACGATTTCAGGTAGTCGACCACGGCGTCGCCTTCGCGCGTGCCGAGAAAGATCTGCTTCGCGATGCCCTGCTTGCCGAGCTTCACGATCGCGAGCGGCATACGGTCTGCGTATTCCTCCGCGAGCCAGCGCGGCAACGCGGCCACGCCGCGATGGCTCGCGACCATCTGCAGCATGATGTCGGTCGTTTCGATCGTCTTGTGACGGCGTGGCGTGATGTTCGCGGGCCGCAAAAACTGGTTGTAGATATCGAGCCGGTCGGTATCCACGGGGTACGTGATGAGCGTTTCGTCGACGAGTTGCTCGGGCTTCACGTAGCGCACGTTCGCGAGCCGATGGTCTTCCGCGACCACCAGCACCTGCTCGTAGTCGAACACCGGATCGAAACGCAGTCCGGGCCGGTTGAGCGGATCGGGCGTGACCAGCACGTCGATGTCGTAGCCGATCAACGCACCGATGCCGCCAAACTGAAAACGCTGCTTCACGTCCACGTCGACGTCGGGCCAGCGCGCCAGATACGGCGAGACCACCTTGAGCAGCCACTGATAGCACGGGGCGCATTCCATGCCGATACGCAACGTGCCCCGCTCGCCCGCGGCGTACTGCTTCATGCGCTCTTCCGCGAGTTCGAACTGGGGCAGAAGCCGCTCGGCTAGCGAGAGCAGATATTGCCCGGCCTGCGTCAGCCGCAGGCTGCGCCCCTCGCGGTCCCAGATTTGCGTGCCGAGTTGCTGCTCGATCTTCTTGACCGTATGGCTCAGCGCCGACTGCGTGAGGAAAAGCGATTCCGCCGCTGCGGTCAGTGAGCCCTGGCGGGCGACTTCGCGGACGATGACAAGGTGAACGCGTTCGAGCATCAGGCGACCAGATGAAAAAAACTAATGGATGGATGAAATAATGCCATTTTTCTTCATCATCGGATACGTCTATCATCGCTGCCACTCTGGATCGTTTTCAGCACTTTCATTTCGGACGGCACCGCACATGGTCACCACGCACAATCTCGGCTTTCCGCGCATCGGCGCGAAACGCGAACTCAAATCCGGTCTGGAACGCTACTGGAAAGGCGAATCCTCGCGCGACGAACTGAAGGCGCTCGGCGCGCAACTGCGCAAGCGCCACTGGGAAAACCAGAAGGGTCTAGACTTCGTGCCGGCCGGTGACTTCGCGTTCTACGACCAGGTGCTCGACATGAGCTTCACGCTCGGCAACCTGCCCGAGCGCGTGCAGGGCTTCCACGGCGACAAGCTCGACAACTACTTCCGCGTGGCGCGTGGCCGCTCGGCGGCGGGCGCCGAGGACCATGCCGCGTGCTGCGGCGGCGTCGCGGCCGGCGAAATGACGAAGTGGTTCGACACGAACTATCACTACATCGTCCCCGAATTCACGGCCGACACGCAGTTCAACCTCGACACTTCGCGTCTTTCCGAGCAACTGCGCGAAGCCCGCGAACTGGGCGTGAAGGCCAAGCCCGTGATCGTCGGGCCGCTCACTTACCTGTGGCTCGGCAAGGCCAAGGACGACTCGGACAAGCTGGCGCTGCTGCCGCGCCTTATGCCGGTCTATCGCGCACTGCTCGACTACTTCCGCGTGATGGACGTCGAATGGGTGCAGATCGACGAGCCGATTCTCGCGACCGAACTCGATCCGGCCTGGCGCGCCGCGTTTGCGACGGCGTATGAAGGCTTCGAGCTGCGTAGCGTCAAGCTGCTGCTGGCCACCTACTTCGGCCAGCTGCAGGACAATCTCGACCTCGCGTGCTCGCTGCCCGTCGACGGTCTGCATATCGACGCGATCAACGCCCGCGAAGAAGTCGCGCTGGCCGCGCAAAAGCTGCCTGCACAGAGCGTGCTCTCGGTGGGCGCGATCAACGGCCGCAACATCTGGAAGACGGATCTGAACGCCACGCTCGAATGGCTCGAGCCGCTCGCAAAGCAACTGGGCGAGCGCCTCTGGATCGCGCCGTCGTGCTCGCTGCTGCACGTGCCGGTGGACCTCGCGAGCGAAGAGAAGCTCGACGTCGAAATCCGTTCGTGGCTCGCGTTTGCGCTGCAAAAGCTCGACGAAGTGAAGGTGCTCGCCACGGCGCTGAATGCCGGCCGCAGCAAGGTCGCAGCCGAACTCGCGGCAAACGCCGCCGCCGTTCAGGCACGCCGCGAGTCGCCGCGCGTGAACAACCCCGCCGTGAAGGCCGCGATCGCCCGCATCGATGCACAGCTCGGCAATCGTCAGCACGCCTATGCCGAGCGCGCCGCGAAGCAGGCCGCACGCCTGAAGCTGCCCGCCTTCCCGACCACCACGATCGGCTCGTTCCCGCAAACGGCGGAAATCCGCCAGGCGCGCAGCCAGTTCAAGAGCGGCGCGCTCGACGACGCGGGCTACCAGGCCGCCATGCGCGCCGAAATCGAGCGCAGCGTGCGAGAGCAGGAGCAACTGGGTCTCGATGTGCTCGTGCACGGCGAAGCCGAGCGCAACGACATGGTCGAATATTTCGGCGAGCAGCTCGACGGCTACGCGTTCAGCCAGTTCGGCTGGGTGCAGTCGTACGGCTCGCGCTGCGTGAAACCGCCTGTTCTGTTCGGCGACATCAGCCGCCCGAAGGCGATGACGGTGGAGTGGATCACCTACGCGCAGTCGCTCACGAACAAGCCCATGAAGGGCATGCTCACGGGCCCGGTGACGATCCTCAACTGGTCCTTCGTGCGTGACGACCAGCCGCGTTCGGTCTCGTGCTACCAGCTCGCGCTCGCCATTCGCGAAGAAGTGCTCGACCTGGAGAAGGCCGGCGTGGGCGTGATCCAGATCGACGAGGCCGCGCTGCGCGAAGGTCTGCCGCTACGCCGCGCGCAGTGGGGCGAGTATCTGCGCTGGGCCGTGGAATCGTTCCGCATCACGGCGAACGGCGTGGAAGACGAAACGCAGATCCACACGCACATGTGCTATTCGGAGTTCAACGACATCATTGCGTCGATCGCCGATATGGACGCGGACGTCATCACGATCGAGACCTCGCGCTCGGACATGGAGTTGCTCGACGCGTTCGACGACTTCAGGTATCCGAACGAAATCGGGCCGGGCGTGTACGACATTCACTCTCCGAACATCCCGACCGAAGCGCACATCGTGCAACTGATGCAGAAGGCCGCCGGGCGCATTCCGGCAGAACGCCTGTGGGTCAACCCGGACTGCGGTCTGAAGACACGACAGTGGGCCGAGGTCATTCCGGCGCTGACCAACATGGTCGCTGCCGCCAAGGCGCTGCGCAGCCAGGTGCAATAAGGCGCTGAAGCGCCCCGAGCCATGGCGGGGATTCGGCTCGATGCGCGCGCCAGGGAAAGCGTTCGCAGGCGTTCATGTTCGTCTCCTCAAGCCGCGTCCGCCGGCTGGCCCACCGTGCTGCGCGCCATGAACCAGTAGAACAGCGCCGCGCAGCCCGCAATCGCGCCGCCCATGATGAACGCCAGCGAATACGATCCGGTGCGGTCGACGATAAAGCCCGCCACGACCGGCGAGAACGCCCCGCCGAAATAGCCGCCGAAATTCTGGATCGAACTCACGGAAGCGACCATCGACGACGGGGCGATGTCGGCCGCGAGCGCCCACGCGTTGCCAATGGTGGCGGCGATGAACGCCAGCCCCAACGTCATCAGCGCGACGCTCGCGCCTATCGTGCTCGCCAATGGCAGCGCCGCCGCGCACACGCCCGCACCGATTGCACCCACCACGATCAGCATGCGCTTGGCGACCATGGGCGAAGCTATGCGGCGATCCACGAGTTTCTTCGCGATCCAGCCCGCGACGATCTCGCCCGCCGCGCCGCCGAACCACGGAATGCTCGCGTAGATACCCAGTTGTGCGAACGAAATATGAAAGCGATCGAGCAGATAGAGCGGCAGGAACACGAGGAAGATATTCCACAGCCAGATCGCGCAGAAGTAGCCGAAGATCATGCCCCACACGCTGCGCGAGGCGAACAGCGCGCGCCAGCGAATGGGCGCCGTGGTGAGCGAGCGCTCGTGGCCGCCGCCGCCCGCTTCGATATAGGCGAATTCCTCGCGCGTGAGCCGCTTGCTTTGCGCGGGGTTGCGATAGAGAAACAGGAACAGCACGGCGAAGACGATGCCGATGGCGCCCGTCACGTGAAACAGCGAGCGCCATCCGAAGGCAATCATCAACGCTACCAGCACGGCGGGCGCGAGCGCGGGGCCCCACTTCGACGACGAATCCCAGATGCCGGTGGCGAAGCCGCGCTCCTTGGCGGGAAACCACGCGGCCGTGATCTTGGCGGAGGTCGGCCAGCACGGCGCCTCGCCCACGGCGAGCAGCACGCGCATGACGATGAGGCCCGAGATCGACCCAACGACGCCGGTGAGCCACGTCGCCACGCTCCACCAGATCATGCCCACTGCATAGGCACGCTTCGCACCGAAGCGGTCGATGATCCAGCCCGCCGGCAACTGCATCACGGCGTAGGTCCACGCGAACACCGTGCCCAGCAAGCCGATTTGCGTGCGCGTGAGGCCCAGGTCGTGAATCATGCCGGGCGCGGCGATCGCGAGATTCGCGCGATCGAGGTAGTTGATGATGCCGCCGAACAGCAGCCAGATCAGCACGCGCCAGCGAAAATTCGCGGCGGTGGTGGCTGCGGCAGTCGATTGTGTGGTGGATGCGGTTGCAACCAGCTCGTCGTCCATCCTGTCTCCTCCTCGTTGGCCTACGTTTTTTTGCGTGCGCTTTTGCGCACGCTCGTGAGACTCAAACCGCGTTCGTGCCCAGATCGTGGGACTTTTCGCTGTAGCAGCAACGACGCGCGCGAGGGACATTGTGCGCCGGTTGGCGCGAACGGAAAACGCCGTATTGGCATAAACGCATGACGTCGATGTGACTACGCGGTTCGTTATCTCTGTCGCATGCTCTCTTACCAACCGTTACACAAGCGAAGCAATCGTTTCACCTGAACGGCGAACGACTTCATAGAATTCCCCAGACCGTTGAGCAGCAAGGCGCCTCGCCACAACGGTCCCGCGCAGAGCCGCACGAAAAGCCGCATGACACAGCCCTGCGCGGCAATCGATACCAACTACGCAGAAAGGAGTTCACATGACTCGCCTCTCGCTTGCCTCGCTCATCGCGGCTTCGGCCGCCAGCCTTTGCGCCGTGACGCTGAGCGCCCATGCGCAGACCCCCGCGCCCACCGCGGCTTCTGCCTCGACTTCGGCCGCACCCGGCAAGCTGCACGAAGCCGACAAAGCCTTCATCGCGGACGGCACGCAAACCGTCGCCACGCAGCGCGATGCCGCACGCATTGCCGATTCGCGCTCGACCGATCGCGAAGTGAAGGCTTTCGCGGAAAAACTGGTGGCCGACTATACGAAGCTGTCCGACTCGATGCGCGCGGCGAGCCCGCGCGGCGTGGACGTGCCGCGCAACTACCCGGATGCGGCCGTGATCAGCAGCATCAATAACCTGCGCGGCGCGGACTTCGACAAGACGTATATCGAGCAGGTCGCGCTGGCTGGCCAGCAGAAGACGCTCTCGGCATTCCAGGCGGAGATCGCCTCGGGCCGCGACGCGGGCCTGAAGAAGGCTGCCACGGAAGGTCTGCCCGTGATCCAGGCCGACTATGCCAAGGCTCAGGAACTCGCCAAGCGCAAGCACCTGGCAGGCTGATGACGATGTGATGTTCGAAGGGGCCGGCCGCGCGCGCGCCGGCCCCACTGCTGTTTACTCTTCCTTCTTTTCGCCGGCAGCGAGGGCGAGCCGTTCCATACGCCGGTCGGGCACGAGCCAGAGCAGCGCCACGATGAAGTAGAAGATCGCGCCAATGCGCGGATAGTCGAACGCCGCGAGCGCAAACCCCGCCAGATACAGCGCCGGCGAAATCTTGCCCTTCACGTCATTGCCCAGCGCAACGGCAAGCGGGCTCTGCATGCCGTGGTAGCGCACCAGCGTGAATTGCAGCACGACGTAAGCCAGCGCGCAGAGCAGCAGGTTGACGCCGTAGAGCGCGGTCGGCCAGCGCCCGAACTCGTTCTCGCCCATCCAGCCCGTGGTGAACGGCAGCAGCGACAGCCAGAACAGCAGATGCAGGTTGGCCCAGAGCACCGAGCCGTTCACGCGGCGCGCCACCTGCAGCATGTGGTGATGGTTGTTCCAGTAGATCCCCACGTAGATGAAGCTCAACACGTAGCTCAGATAAACCGGCCACAGCGGCGCGAGCGCAGCGAGATCATTGCCGTGCGGCACCTTGAGTTCCAGCACCATGATCGTGATGATGATGGCGAGCACGCCATCGCTGAAGGCTTCGAGTCGGTTCTTTTCCATCTGCGGAATCAAATTGCAAGAGATGTAAGGCGAGCGGCAAGTATCGCCGAAGTCGCCGCACGACGCCACGTAGGCGCTGAGGGATCGCAGGTGCGTATATTGCGCCGTACATGGCGCGCGCGTTCCTGGCCTATGATGGCCTCGAGCGCCACGCCCGGCCGCTCGCCTCGAATCATGAACTCCACGACCTCCGTAACCCGCCACCGTCCCGAGCACCCTGAGCGGTCCGAGCGCCGCGTGCCCGTTTGGGACCTGCCCACGCGCCTCTTCCACTGGCTGACCGTCGTGCTCGTGGCGGCCGCTTACATCACGCAGCGCATGAACTGGATGCAGATGCACGTGCGCCTCGGCGAGACGCTGCTCGCGCTCGTGCTGTTTCGCATCCTGTGGGGGTGCTTCGGCAGCGAGACCGCGCGCTTCTCGCGCTTCGTCGCCTCGCCGCGCAAGGCGATCGAGCATCTGCGCCATCTGTTGCGGCGCGAGCCCGACGTCCAGGTCGGTCACAACGCGGCCGGCGGCTGGATGGTTCTGCTGCTGCTCGCGCTGCTGCTGGTCGAAACGCTCACCGGTCTCTACGACAACAACGACATCGCCGACGAAGGCCCGCTCAGCGAAATCGTGCCCGCGAAAATCGCCAATGCGATAGCCGGCCTGCACGCGTGGGGCTGGGACCTGCTCGCGGCCGCGGTCGTGCTGCACGTGTGCGCGATTGCCGTCTATGCCCTCGTGAAAGGCCACAATCTGGTCGGCCCGATGGTGAGCGGGAAAAAGCGCCTGCCCGCCTCGGTGCGCGCGCCAGCGCGCGGGTCGCTGTGGCTCGCGGCGTTGCTGATGGGGCTGTCGGGCGTCGTGGTGGCGCTGCTCGCCGAGTATCTTTGATGCCGGAAATTGCGGTGTAAAGCCCACGCGAAGCCCGCACAACGCGTAAAATCAGCGGCTCGTTTTCACTCGACAAGAATCATCGATGGCTACCTACCTCGAATTGCTCGCCCAGAAGCGCGAACTCGACGAGCGCATCGAAGCCGCGCGCGCCGAAGCGGCGCACGAGGCGCTGGCCAATGTGCGCGAGGCAATCGCCGAATTCGGCTTCACGCCCGACGAGGTGTTCGGCAAGCCGCGCCGCGAAAAGACCGCGCGCCGCACGCGCAAGGCCGAAGGCACCGAAGGCAAAAAGCGCGAGCGCGCCAATCTGGACCTGTTCGGCGACAACGCCTGACCGGCGCCACGCCCTCAACGAGCAAACAGGGCAGCAAGGCCCCTGTCGCAAGCAGCCATGCCGCGCGCCGGCTGGCGCGAGCATGGCGTGAACACCGAACGCGTTACTGCGCGCCGAGCTTCTTGATCAGCACGTCGAGCTGCGCCACTTCCTCTTGCGTGAGATCGGTGAGCGGCGCGCGCACCGGGCCCGCATCGCGGCCCACGAGCTTCGCGCCCGCCTTCACGATGCTCACCGCGTAGCCCGCGCGGCGATTGCGAATGGCGAGGTACGGCAGGAAGAATTCGTCGATGAGCTTGCCCACCGTCGCGTGATCGTCGGCGGCAATCGCGCGGTAGAACTGCATGGCCGTCTTCGGAATGAAGTTGAACACCGCCGACGAATACACGGGCACGCCCAGCGCCTTGTACGCCGCCGCGTAGACTTCGGCCGTGGGCAGGCCGCCCAGGTACGAGAAGCGGTCGCCCAGACGGCGGCGAATCGTCACCATCGCCTCGATCTCGCCCACGCCGTCCTTGAAGCCGATGAGGTTCTCGCAGCGGTCGGCGAGCTGCTCGAGCATGTCGGCGTTGAGCTTCGAATTGGCGCGGTTGTAGACGATCACGCCCATCTTCGGCACGGCCTTGCAGACCTGCTCCACGTGCGCGGCAATGCCTTCCTGCGACGCTTCCGTGAGGTAGTGCGGCATCAGCAGAATGCCCTGCGCGCCGTTGCGCTCGGCTTCCTGCGCGTATTCGATGGCCACGCGCGTGGCGCCGCCCGCGCCCGCGAGAATCGGCACCTTGCCCTTGCAGGTTTCGGTGGCCGTCTTGATGACCTGCGAGTATTCGCTCTTCGTGAGCGAGAAGAATTCGCCCGTGCCGCCCGCTGCGAACAGCGCGCTCGCGCCGTACGGGGCCAGCCATTCGAGGCGCTCGGCGTAGGTGCTCGCGCGGAAGTTGCCCTGCGCGTCGAAGTCGGTCACGGGGAACGAAAGCAGGCCTTCGGAGACGATTTGCTTGAGTTCTTGCGGCGTGGTCATGGTCTTGATCCTGTTGCGAAGTCAGTAAAGGTGTTCAGTCGAAGACGGCGTTCAGCGCACGAGGCACGGACGCTTGTTGTCGAATTTCCAGTTGGGAATGAGGTATTGCATGGCGATCGCGTCCTCGCGCGCGCCGAGGCCGCGCTCCTGGTAGAGCGCGTGGGCCTTTTCGAGCTCGTCCATGTCGATCTCGATGCCAAGGCCGGGCTTTTGCGGCACCTGCACCTTGCCGCCCACGATCTGCAGCGGCTCGCGCGTGAGGCGCTGGCCGTCCTGCCAGATCCAGTGCGTGTCGATCGCCGTGATCTTGCCGGGCGCCGCGGCGGCTGCATGCGTGAACATCGCGAGCGAAATGTCGAAGTGGTTGTTCGAGTGCGAGCCCCACGTGAGGCCCCAGTCGTTGCACATCTGCGCTACGCGCACGGAGCCCTGCATGGTCCAGAAGTGCGGGTCGGCGAGCGGGATATCCACCGATTGCAGCTGAATCGCGTGGCCCATCTGGCGCCAGTCGGTCGCGATCATGTTGGTGGCCGTGGGCAGGCCGGTGGCGCGGCGGAATTCCGCCATCACTTCGCGGCCCGAGTAGCCGTTCTCCGCGCCGCACGGGTCTTCCGCGTAGGCGAGCACATCGTGTTTGTCGCGGCACAGGCGGATGGCTTCTGCGAGCGACCACGCGCCGTTCGGGTCGAGCGTCACGCGCGCTTCGGGGAAGCGCTCGGCCAGCGCCGTGACCGCTTCCATTTCCGCGTCGCCCGCCAGCACGCCGCCCTTGAGCTTGAAATCGTTGAAGCCGTAGCGCGCTTGCGCGGCTTCGGCCAGACGCACGACGGCTTCCGGCGTCATCGCCTCTTCGGTGCGCAGGCGCTCCCAGTCGTCGCGGCCATCGGCGCCGCTCGCGTAGGCCAGATCGGTCTTGTTGCGATCGCCAATGAAGAACAGGTAGCCGAGCATTTCCACTTCGCTGCGCTGCTGCCCCTCGCCAAGCAGCGCGGCAACGGGCACGTTCAGATGCTGGCCGAGCAGGTCGAGCAGCGCGGCTTCGAGCGCCGTGACCGCGTGAATCGTGGTGCGCAGGTCGAAGGTCTGCAGGCCGCGGCCGCCCGAGTCGCGATCGGCGAACTGCTTGCGCACGGTGTTGAGCACCGACTGCATATTGCCGATGGACTGGCCGACCACGAACGCGCGCGCGTCTTCGAGCGTCTTGCGGATCGCCTCGCCGCCCGGCACTTCGCCGATGCCGGTGTTGCCCGCGCTGTCGCGCAGCAGCACGACGTTGCGCGTGAAGAACGGACCGTGCGCGCCGGAGAGGTTCAGGAGCATGCTGTCGCGGCCCGCCACGGGCACGACGCGCAACTCAGTCACAACGGGCGTGGCGTTCGGTTGAACGGTTTGTGTAGACATGAACGGATTACCTGTAAAAGTGCGGCGCGCTGCGCCCTGACTATCGAAACCCTGGATTGAAGCGGTCAAGCGTGGGCGGCGACGATCTCCACCCAGTTCGCGCCGTTGCCGCCCTCGCCGCGCGAGGCGGCTGCGAGCGCGCCGCTCGCCGCATCGATCGCGTAGACCGACACGTGTTGCGATTTTTCTCCGCACGCCACGAGAAACCGGCCCGTCGGGTCGATGCGAAAACCGCGAGGCTGTGTTTCCGTTGCGGTCGCGCCGACGTATTCGAGCGCGCCGTCTTGAGCCACGCGCAGCGCGAGAATCTGGCTCGTCGTGCGCTCGGACACGTAGACGAAGCGCCCATCGGGCGAGACGTGGATATCGGCGGCCCAGACGAGCTTCGCGAGCACGGCGGGGTCGGGCTGCACGGGGTCCGTGGGGCTCGGGCGCGCAAAGCCGTCGTTCAGATGCGCGAGCACCGGCGCGCGCGGCGAAACGTGCAGCGCCGCGAGCTTGCCCGTGGCGGCGTCGCGCGCGAAAGCCGCCACTGTCGCGCGGAATTCGCTCAGCACGTACAGCACGTCGCCGTTGGGCGAAAAGCGCAGATGCCGCGGACCGAAGCCCGTACCGAGATCGACCGCACCGATTTCGACGAGGCGCCCCGCGTCTTCCAGCGCGAAAGCAAACACGCGGTCGCTGCCGAGCGACGACGCATAGGCGAAGCGCCCGTCGGCGGAAACGATCACGGCGTGCGCGTGCTCGATATCGTCGATCACCTGCAGCGGTGCGCCATTGCCGCTCTCGAGCTCGTTCGCGCCATACAGGCTCACGCGATGCTCGCCGTACGAAGCGCCCAGCAGGAAACGCCCCTGCGGCTCGGCACACAGATACGCGAGGCTCGATTCGATCGGCGTCTGCACGCGCGGCGCGAGACTGCCGTTTTGCGCGTCGATGGCGTAGTCGTTGATGCGCTTGTCCGCGCCGCGCGTGGCCGCGTAAAGGCGGCGGCGATCGGGCGAGAGCGCCATCGGCATCACGTTGTCCTGCGCGGCCACGCGGGCCTGCGGCGCGAGCGCGCCATTGCGCGCATCGAGATGAAACACGCGAATGTCGCCGTCTTTCGAATTCGCGACGTAGACGAAGAAGCGTTCGGGGTTCGGCTGGTTCATGGTGTGGGTTTCCTTCTCGATTGAGGAGTGCGCGCGGGCTCAGTGCGCGCCGCTGCGAACCGAATCGTCGGCAAAGGCGCGGCGCGACGGCTTGTTGCGGGCGAGGAACGCGGCGGCGGCCGCAATCAGCGAGGTCACGCCGAGGCCGTAGAGGCCGCCCGTAATCGAGCCCGTATGCTGTTGAAGATAGCCGAAGGTGGCCGGCGCGAAGAACCCGCCCAGGTTGCCGAGCGAATTGATGAGCGCGATCACGCCGGCGGCCACGCGGGTGTCGAGATAGCCTTGCGGCATCGGCCAGAACAGCGACGAAGCCGCCTTGAAGCCGATGGCCGAGAAGCAGATCGCCACGAACGAGAACACCGGGTCTGACGAGGTCGAAGCGAACAGGCCACAGGCCGCGATCACCAGTGCGACGGCGAGCCACGCCTGCTGAAAGCGGTACCTGGCCGAGAGCAGCGCGAAGCAGTACATCGCGACGATCGCGATCATCCACGGAATGGCGTTGTAGAGACCTACCTGGAAATCGCTGAGATCACCCATCTTGCGGATGATCGTGGGCAGCCAGAACGTGGCCGCGTAGATCGTGAGCTGGATCGCGAAGTAGAGGAGGCAGAACAGCACGATCTGCGGGTCCTTCAGGAGACGCAGGACCGGCACGTGCGCGCCCGTGGCGGCTTCGCGCTCGGCCTGCTCGCGAACCATGTACGTTTCGAGCGCGCCCTGTTCGTCGTTCGTGAGCCAGTGGGCATCGCGAATGCGCGACTTCAGGAACACCCAGCTCACGCCGCACAGCACGATGGAAAAGCCGCCTTCGATCAGGAACATCCACTGCCAGCCCGCGAGACCGAGGCCGCGCACCGACAGCAGCGCGCCCGTGATCGGACCCGAGAGCACCGAGGCGAACGCCGACCCCGCGAGAAACACGGCCGCCGCCTTGCCGCGTTCTTTCTGCGGCAGCCACTGCGCAAAGTAATAGATCACGCCGGGAAAGAAACCCGCTTCGGCAACGCCTAGCAGAAAGCGCAGCACGTAGAACGAGGTGTCGTTGTGCACGAACGCCATGGCGGCGGCCACGACGCCCCACGTACCCATGATGCGCGTAAGCCATGCGCGTGCGCCATACTTTTGCATGAGGATGTTGGACGGCACCTCGAAGATCGCGTAGCCCACGAAGAATAGCCCCGCGCCGAACCCATACGCCGCCGCCGAAAGACCGATATCGGCTTTCATGTGCGCGCCGGCGAAACCGACGTTCACACGGTCGATATAGTTCGCGATGAACATGATGAGGAAGAGCGGGAGCACGTGCCTCAGGACCTTGGCGCTGGCTGACTCCAGCAGGTCCTCGTAACGGTTGGCGGGGGCGGACATCGGGGTTGTCTCCTTTTGGCGCGGGCGGCGCGCGGATTGGATCGCGGTTTGAATGCTTTGTGGTACGTTGTCTGACGACATTCTAGGCTTGCCCGCCGACGGAGCCAATGTCGTGTTTACCCTGCCATGGAACGGGAATCATAACCGACAACGCTTGAAGTTGCGCGCCTGTAGCGCCTCCCGATTGCCAAAGGCGCCCGCCTCGGGTGTGCGGCGGCGACGATCTGGCGTATGATAGTTGTACGATGACTTAACTCACTGCAACGAGACTCGGAGACATCATGCAAATCACTGGCGACATGCTCATTGGAGGCCGCGCCGTGCGCGGCTCGGAAAAGCCGCTCGCGGCTTTCAATCCCGCCACGGGCGAAGCGATCCCCGCGCCGGCCTTCGGCAGCGGCACGGCCGCCGACGTCGACGCCGCCTGCCAGCTCGCCGCAGAGGCGTTCGACGCGTACCGCACGCTGCCCCTCGCCGTGCGCGCGGCGTTCCTCGAACGTATCGCCGACGGCATCGCCGCGCTCGGCGACGCGCTCACCGAACGCGCCCACGCGGAAACCGGCCTGCCCAAGGCGCGCCTCGAAGGCGAGCGCGGCCGCACCGTCGGCCAACTCAAGCTGTTCGCCCAGGAAGTGCGCCAGGGCCTGTGGCTCACGCCCACGCTCGACGCCGCCCTGCCCGAGCGCAAGCCGCTGCCGCGCGCCGACCTGCGTCTGCAGAAAATCGCGCTCGGCCCGGTCGCCGTATTCGGCGCGAGCAACTTCCCGCTCGCGTTCTCGGTGGCGGGCGGCGACACGGCCGCGGCGCTGGCGGCGGGCTGCCCGGTCATCGTCAAGGCGCACGGCGCGCACCTCGGCACTTCGGAGATGGTGGGCCGCGTGATCCAGCAGGCCGTCCAGGAGATGGGGCTGCCCGAGGGCGTGTTCTCGCTCATCGTCGGCGCGGGGCGCACCGTGGGCGAGGCGCTCGTCGCGCATCCGGCCATCAAGGCCGTGGGCTTCACCGGCTCGCGCGCGGGCGGCACGGCGCTCATGCGCATCGCCGCGAACCGGCCCGAGCCCATTCCCGTCTACGCGGAAATGAGCAGCATCAATCCCGTGTTCCTGCTGCCCGAGGCACTCGCGGCGCGGGGCGCGGCCATCGCGCAGGGCTTCGTCGATTCGCTCGTGCTCGGCGCGGGTCAGTTCTGCACGAATCCGGGCCTGGCGATCGGCATCGAGGGACCGGCGCTCGACCAGTTCGCGCAGGCCGCGGCGCAGGCGCTGGGCATCAAGCCCGCGCAGACCATGCTCACGGCGGGCATCCATGCGGCGTATGAAGAAGGCGCGCGGCGCCTCGCCGAAACCCAGGGCGTGAGCGCCCTCGCGCAAGGCCAGAGCGCGAGCGGCCCGAACCAGGCGTTCGCCGCCCTCTTCGTGACCGACGCGCAAACCTTCCTTGCGCAACCCGCCCTCGAAGACGAAGTGTTCGGGCCGGCCTCGACGCTCGTGCGCTGCAAGGACGAAGCCGAACTGCTCGCCGTGGCCGAACACTTCGCGGGCCAGCTCACCGCGACGATCCAGATGGACCGCACCGACGTGCCCGCCGCGATGCGTCTCGTGCCGATCCTCGAACGCAAGGCCGGCCGCCTGCTCGTGAACGGCTTCCCGACCGGCGTGGAAGTCACGCATGCGATGGTGCATGGCGGCCCGTTCCCGGCAACGTCCGACAGCCGCGCGACCTCGGTGGGCACGAGCGCGATGGAGCGTTTCCTGCGGCCCGTGTGCTATCAGGACTTCCCGGCCGAGTTGCTGCCGCAGGCGCTGATGGACGCCAATCCGCTCGACCTCTGGCGGCGCAAGAATGGCGAGATGGTGCGAGGCTGACTTAGCTCGGTATCACCTACGCGCATCGCCAATGAAAACAGCGGCCAACGGCCGCTGTTTTCCATGCATGCTACGCGCTATGCCTTCTCACCCGACTCCGCCGCCGCGCGGCGCAGCCGCTCGCGGCTGCTCGACAGATGCATGCGCATGGCCGCGCGTGCGCCTTCGGGATCGTGACGGGCGATGGCGTCGAAAATGCTCTCGTGCTCGCGGTTCACCAGCTCGGCGTAAGCCTGCGGATCGCGATGCGCGATGCCGGCCGAATCGACGCGACGGCGCGGGATCAACGCCGCGCCCATCTGCGTGAGGATGTCGACGAAATAGCGGTTGCCCGTCGCGCGCGCCACCGAGATGTGGAATTCGAGGTCGGCGCCCGAGCTGTCGCCGCCCGTGCGGATGACGACGTCGAGCGTCTCGAGCGCGCCGCGCATGCCGGCCAGGTCGCGCTCGCTCGCACGTTGGGCGGCAAGGCCCGCGGCCTCCGTTTCGAGACTGATGCGCAACTCGAGCACGGAAAGCACGTCGTCCAGCGTGCTGGCCGGGACGACGTCGAGATCGAACGGCTCGCGGCGCGGCTCCAGCACGAAGCTGCCAATGCCGTGACGCGTTTCGATCACCGACATGGCCTGCAGACGCGAGATCGCCTCGCGCACCACCGTGCGGCTCACGCCCAGTTGCGTCATGAGGTTGCTTTCGGTGGGCAATTTGTCGCCGGGCTTGAGTGCGCGCGTGGCGATCTGCTCGCTGATGAAGTTGACGACCTGCTCGGCGAGATTGCGGCTACGCGCGGCGATGGGCGTGGCAAGCGACTCCGCCATGTGGATCTCCTTGGCTCGATATGCGTGCGTAAGTCATGTCATTCCATTATACGTTGTCGGACAACCGCTGGAAAAGCACGCACACACGCGACCGAGGACATCCTACGACCATACAATGGACTCCACCCGCGCAGGCCCGAAGACCACACGATATCGCTCCTCAAACGATCCTCATTTTATTTCGCATTCCGATGCAATTCGCGCCACGATAATCTGTAGCAAGACGCGCCTGTCGTTGTGTTAGCAAACATATGCCGATGCAATAATCCGGCAGATTTATTTGCACATCCTGGCTGCACAAGTCGGCGTTCTCCGATAATCTCCTCGAAAAGGTGCGCGCCCGGCCGTCTTGCACAATGAAAATCCCCCACGGACGACGCCTCAACTGATATCGAATCGCAACGCGTTTGTGTCGTTACCATCCGCAACGAGGGAATCATTGAGAACCCGCATCGTCCTGATCATCCTTGCGCTCGCGCTGCCGTGGGCGCCGCTCCTCGCGGCGCAGCCCGCCGAGCCCGCGCCTGACACGATGCAAGCCCGCGTAATGGGTTGCGCGGCCTGTCACGGCGCACACGGCGAAGGCACCGACAACGACTACTTCCCGCGTCTCGCGGGCAAGCCAGCGGGGTATCTGTTCAACCAGCTCGTCGCCTTCCGCGACGGCGGCCGCAGCTACCCGCCCATGAACTATCTGCTGGCATATCTGCCCGACGCCTACCTCAAGCAGATCGCGGAATTCTTCTCGCAGCAGCACCCGCCCTATCCGCCGCCCGCCAAACCCACGGTCGACGCGGCCACGCTCGCCCTCGGTAAAACGCTCGTCATGAACGGCGACAGCAAGCGCAACGTGCCCGCCTGCGCAGGCTGCCACGGCGCCTCGCTCACTGGCATGCAGCCGGCCATTCCGGGCCTCGTGGGCCTGCATGCGAACTACATCAGCGCGCAGCTCGGCGCGTTCCGCTACGGTACGCGCCGGGCTGCCGCGCCCGACTGCATGCACGACATCGCCACCCGTCTCGCCGACCGCGACATCACCGCGATCGCGGCCTGGCTCTCGTCGCAACCCGCGCCCGCCGATACGACGCCGGCGGCGGCCTCGCCGCTGCCGCTCGCGTGCGGTAGCGTCCATAACTAGCCGGGGCCTCGACGTGCGCAGACTTCGATCCCTTCTCCCGTCATCGCCCAGGCCACTCGCGACGCGCCTCTCGCTCGCGGCCGCCACGCTCTGCATGGGCGCCGCGGTCGCGCTCGCGCAAACGGCCGCGCCCAGCGCGAACGCAGCGGACGCGGCGAGAGCCGCCGCAGCGGCAGCGACGGCCAACGCGAAGCCGGTCCCGAGCAACGCCGAACTGATCGCGCGCGGCGAATACCTCGCGCGCGCCGGCGACTGCATTGCGTGCCACACGGTGCCTTCCGAGCAGATGTTCGGCGGCGGGCGACCGATGGAAACGCCGTTCGGCACGCTCTACACGCCGAACATCTCGTCGGACAAGACCTTCGGCATCGGCTCGTGGACCGCCGACGAGTTCTACCGCATGCTGCACGAGGGCAAGTCGCGCGACGGCACGCTGCTCTATCCGGCCATGCCGTTCGCGTCGTACACCAAGGTCACGCGCGCGGACTCGGACGCGATATTCGCGTACCTGCTTTCCACGCAGCCCGTGCACAAGGAAAACCGCCCGCACGACCTGCGCTTCCCGTATAACAAGCGCGCGCTGCTGCTCGGCTGGCGCACGCTGTTCTTCCGCCAGGGCGAGTTCAAGCCCGACCCGACCCAGTCTGCCGAATGGAATCGCGGCGCCTATCTCGTGGAAGGTCTCGGCCACTGCACGATGTGCCATACGGCCATCAACGCGCTGGGCGGCAACTCGCCCTCGAAGGCATTCGAGGGCGGTCTGATTCCGGTGCAGAACTGGTACGCGCCTTCGCTCACCTCGAACAAGGAGGCGGGGCTTGGCGACTGGAGCATCGAGGACATCGTCGATCTGCTGCACGCGGGCGTGTCGAAGCGCGGCGCCGTGTACGGCCCGATGGCCGAAGTGGTCTACGACAGTTTCCAGTACCTCACCGAAGACGACGTACGCGCCGTGGCCGTGTATCTGAAGTCGTTGCCGGGCCGCAACAACGAAGTCGACAAGTCGCCCAAGAGCACGTTCGTGACGGAGGAAGCCCAGCGCCTCGTGCCGCTCGGCAGGAAGATCTACGAGTCGCAGTGCGCGGTCTGCCACGCCACCGAAGGCCAGGGCAAGCCGCCGCATTTCCCGCCGCTCGCCGACAACCAGTCGATCCAGATGAACTCGGCCGTGAACCCCATCCGCATGGTGCTCAACGGCGGCTACGCGCCGGGCACGCGCAAGAACCCGATGCCCTACGGCATGCCGCCGTTCGCGCAGTCGCTCTCCGATGAAGAAGTGGCGGCCGTGGTCACCTATATCCGCACGGCGTGGGGCAATCACGGCACGCCGGTTTCCGAACACGAAGTGAACGCGCTGCGTTCCGCGCCGCTTTTCTGAGGCTGCGATGATCGAAACTCCCGTACCAGAACAACCGGGCGAGCGCCCGCAACACGAACAGGTCGACGAGATCGTAGCCAGCGGCCCGGGCGGCGCGCTCGCGGTAGCGGGCATCGCCACGGCGATCGTCGCCGCGCTCTGGTTCATCTTCTACTTCGTCGTGTTCCTGCCGCGCGGCGTCATCCAATAGATCAGACAGACAAGAAAAGGCCGGCCTCATGTCGAATCCGCTCGATAACCATGCCAGTGCCGAAGTCGCCGCGCGCGTCGAGCGCCGCTGGGCGACGCTCATGGTGGCGTTCGTCTGCCTGCTCGTGGCCATGGTGGTATTCACGGGCCTGCACTGGGCCATGATGCCGCCCTCGCGCGTGGAGCTCGTCAATCCGCAAACGCTGCACGTGTCCGGCGAATTCGTCGAATCGAACCTCGGCAGCGCCGTGGAAACCGACGGCTCCGTGACGGTGCGCATTCTCGCCCAGCAATATTCGTTCACGCCGCAGTGCATTCTCGTCCCGGCGAACACGCCCATTACGTTCCGCGCGACGAGCGCCGATGTCGTGCACGGCTTCCTCGTCACGGATACCAACCTGAACTCGATGGTCGAGCCGGGCTACATCTCGACGTTCCGCACGACTTTCGACAAACCCTCCGACCACCTCATGCCGTGCCACGAATACTGCGGCACGGGCCACCAGGGCATGTGGGCCCACGTGAAGGTCATCGACCGCGATGCCTTCATGCAGATGGCGAATCAGGCAGGCAATTCCGCGCGGAGACTCAGCTGTGTTAAATAACAAGCGACTCGTACTCGCCCACTTCTGGCTCGCGTTCATCGTCTTCGGCGTGGCGCTGCTGCTCGGCGCGTGGCAGATGTTCGTGCGCAGCCCGCTGCATCCGTGGCTCAACGACCCCGAGCTGTACTACCGCTCGGTCACGGAGCACGGCACCGTGATGGGTTATGTGTTTCCCACGCTCATCGCGATGGGCTTCGGCTACGCGGTCAGCGAACTGGCGCTCAAGCGCCCGCTCGTGGGCGTGAAGTGGGCCTGGCTTGGCTTCATCCTGCTCGCGCTCGGCGCCGTCACGGCCTCGGTGCCCGTGGCGCTCGGCCTCGCCTCCGTGCTCTACACGTTCTACCCGCCGATGATCGGCAACGTGTTCTATTACCTGGGCGTCGTGCTCGTCGTGGTGGGTTCGTGGGTCTGGGTCGCGCTGATGGGCATCAACACCGCGAAATGGAAACGCGAGAATCCCGGCAAACCGCTGCCGCTCGCCATGTTCGCGACTACGGCGGGCGCGTATCTGTGGGGCTGGACCGCGGTGGGCGCAGCCATCGAAGTGCTGTTCCAGATCCTGCCCGTGGCCTTCGGCTGGCGCAATACGATCGACGCGGGCCTCGCGCGCGTGTTCTTCTCCTGGACCCTGCACGCCATCGTCTACTTCTGGCTCGTGCCCGCCTATATCGCCTACTACACGATCGTCCCGCGCGCGATCGGCGGCCGGCTCTACAGCGACGTGATGGCGCGCATCTCGTTCATCCTGTTTCTCGTGGTGGCCATGCCCATCGGGATTCACCACCTGTTCACCGATCCGCAGGTGGGCTCGGGCTTCAAGTTCGTGCAGTCGGTGTTCACGGCGCTCGTCTCGGTGCCCACGCTTCTCACCGTGTTCACGATCTGCGCGTCGCTCGAAATCGCCGGGCGGCTGCGCGGCGGCAAGGGGCCGTTCGGCTGGATCGCGAAGCTGCCGTGGCAAAACCCGCAAATGCTGGCCGTGGCGTTCTCGTTCGTCATGCTCGGGTTTGGCGGCGCGGGCGGCCTCATCAACATGAGCTACCAGCTCGACCAGCCCGTACACAACACGCAGTGGATCACGGGCCACTTTCACCTGATCTATGGCGGCGCGATCGTCATCATGTATTTCGCCATCGCCTACGACCTGTGGCCGCAGATCACGGGCCGCGCGCTCAACAACTGGCGCCTCATGCGCTGGCAGCTGTGGCTGTGGTTCATCGGCATGATCGTGACGACCTTCCCGTGGCACCTGGTCGGCCTCATGGGCATGCCGCGGCGCATGGCCTATTACGACTACAGCGACCCGGCGCTCGCGGGCCAGGGCGCGCTCGTGGTGCTCTCGGCCATTGGCGGCCTGATCCTCGTAACCTCGGCGGTGCTGTTCTTCCTCGTGCTGCTGCAGGGGCATCGCAGCGAGGCCGCCGCGCCCGAGGAATATCGCTTCAGCAAGCCGGTGCACGAGTCGGCCACGCTGCCGGTGGCGCTCAATAGCTTCGGGCTGTGGGTCGTGCTGATGGTCGCCCTCACGATCACCAACTATGGCTACCCGATCGCGCAACTGCTGGCAACGCCCGAATCGGCCGTGCCCGCGATCCCGATTGGAGCACAGCGATGAGCGACGAACGCCTGTTCTCGTTTCGCAATGTGTGGTTTCGCGCGGGCGTGGGCACGGCGATCGTCGTGTTCGTCGTCTCCGTGCTGATCGGCTTCATCTGGCTGCCTTCTGCCAAGAGCGACCCGTATTTTCAGGGCATCTGGACGGCGATCTGCAGCGCGGCCGGCGTGCCGCGCGACTGGCACCCGGTCGGATCGGCGGTGCCGCCGGGCTACCCGCTGAGCCAGGTCGAACTCACGCCGCACATGCTCGATGGCGCGACGACGCTCTCGGTTGGCCGCGGCGCGACGCTCGCCCTGCGCTGCACGATGTGCCATGGCCCGCGCGGCATCAGCATGGCCAATTCGCCGAATCTGGCGGGCCAGTTCGCCATCGTGGTCTTCAAGGAGCTGCACGACTTCCAGACGGGCGCCCGCCAGAACGCGGTGATGTCGCCCATGGCGCGCGATCTGTCCGACCAGGACATGCGCGACCTCGCCGCCTACTACGCCTCGCTGCAGCCGATCGCACACCTGCATGGCGGCGCGCCCGCCATCGTGGCGCACGGCGCACCACTGCGCAATATTCCCGCATGCGCGTCCTGCCATGGCGGCGTGGACAGCAAGATCGGCAGCCCGTGGCTCGACGGCCTCCCGGCCGCGTACACGAAGGCGCAGTTGCTCGCGTTCGCGAACGGTACGCGCCATAACGACATCTCCGAACAGATGCGCAACATCGCGCGCAACATGACGCCCGAGGAAATCGACGCGGCCTCCGCCTGGTACGCGGGCGAATGGCAGCCGAAGCAACCCTGAACCCAACCCTGCAGGACTTGCGGCGGTACGCAAATTGCGCGCCCTGCACGTCCTTCACCCAACCTCGCGGAGCGACATCATGCAAAAGACGGCATCGGCAAAATGGCACGGCGGCATCAAGGACGGACAGGGCACGATCTCGACGCAAACCGGCGTGCTCAAGGAAGCGCCTTATGGTTTCGCCTCGCGCTTCGAAGGCGGTCCCGGCACCAATCCCGAGGAGCTGATCGGCGCGGCGCACGCGGGCTGCTTCACCATGGCGTTCTCGCTCTTTCTCACCCAGGCGGGCTTCACGGCCGAGAGCATCGAGACGAAATCGACCGTTACGCTCGACAAGGTGGGCGAAGGCTTCGCCATCACGAGCTGCCAGCTCGACATGACGGCAAAGATTCCCGGCATCGATCAAGCGAAGTTCGACGAGCTTTCGAAGGGCGCCAAGGAGAACTGCCCGGTGTCGAAGCTCTTCGCCAACAACGCGAAGATCACGCTCAACGCGAAGCTCGTTTGAGAGGCTGTCATGGCCATCCCCCATGCCGCGCCGGGTGAGGTCTTCGACGTGCGACCGCTAGGCGGCGCGCTCAAGAATGCGAAGTCGACCACCCTGATCCGCGCGCAGCAACTCGAAGTCATGCGCATCGTGCTGCCCGCAGGCAAGCGCCTGCCCGAGCACAGCGTGCCCGGCGAGATCACGGTGCAGTGCGTGGAAGGCGTGATCCGCTTCTTCGTGAACGGCGACCCGCGCACCATGCACGCCGGCGACATGCTCTTGCTCGGCGGCGGCGAAACGCATGCGCTGGAAGCGCTCGACGACGCCTCCGTGATCGTCACGATTCATCTTGCCCATGGGGACAAGTAAGGGCTGGTGGCGCATAGGTAAAAAAAGGAGCGTGTCCTGGCGAATGCCGGACACGCTCCTTTTACTTTGCGAGGACGGGTTGCCCCGCCCCGCTCATTGCTTCGATGGCACCGGATCGTCGTTGAGCGTCTTGAGGAACGCGATGATGTCCTGAATGTCGCCTGGCGTCATCGCGGGCTTGTCGCCGAACTTGCGGTCGAACGGCGCATCGGTCACGTCCACGTTCTTCCGGAACTGCGGCGGAATATCGTCGTACTTGTCGATCTTGCCGTCGGGGCCGTGCGGATAGAACTTGCCCGGGTCCGTATTGCGATCGTTGTAGAACGCCATCACGTCGTCGAGGTTGTGGTACGCGCCGTTATGGAAAAACACCGTGCGCGTGGCCGAATTGCGCAGCGTCGGCGTGAGGAACATGCCGCAGTACTGCGTCTGGTCCTTGAAGTCCGAGCGGAACGGGCCGCACACGCCGAGATCGAAGAAGTGCGGGTCCTTGTTCTGCGCGAGCTTGTTGTTGCGCGGCACACCCAGCGCCTCGTACTGGTAGTCCGTGAACATGGGCGGCAGGCCGTCCTTGCCGGGCTTCGAGAGGTGGCAGCCCGCGCAGTTCGCCTTGTTCGGGTCGTTGAAGAGACGCAGGCCGCGCAGCTCCGCTTGCGAGAGGCGCGCGTGGCCTTCGAGCCAGCGATCGTATTTGCTGTTATACGGGTGGAACGACTGATCTTCGACCTGGTAGCGCGAGATTGCGAACATCGCCTCCGCCACGGCCAGCTTCGGGTCGCTGAAGATCCGGTCGCCGAACAGTTCCGTGAAGTGCTTCGCATACGGCGCCTTCTCGAGCTTCGTCGCCACCTGTTCGATGCTCGTGTCCGCCATTTCCACAGGATTGAGCAGCGGGCCATACGCCTGCTGCTGCAGCGTGTCGGCGCGGCCGTCCCAGAACAGGCCGCCCTGCGGCACCATCTCCACGGAGGTCGATGCGCCGCCCGCCACCTTCTGCGACTTCACGACGTCGGCGGCGGCGCTGGCCTGCTGGACGACCGTCGGCGCGTCATCGGCTTCACCCTGGTCCGGACCGATGCTGAAGTTCGGTTGGCGGTACAGATACATGAGCGAAGGCGGCGGGCGATAACCCTGCTGGTTCATCGCGAGGCCGCCCATCTGCACGTCGTGCCCATTGGGAGGACCGTACGAACGATCGGGGCTATGGCACGAAGCACAGGACTGCTGACCGGAGCCCGAGAGCGCCGGATCGAAAAAGAGCTGCTTGCCGAGCTGCGCCATCGCCGAAAGCGGTGCGACTGGCGGGCGCTGCAGCACCACCGGGTGCGGATTCGCGCCCGTCAGGTTCTCGACGACCTCGCCCACGGCTTCGGGCACGTTGGCCGGAAACGCCACGGCGTAGGCGCAGAAACCCAGTGCGCCGACCGCGATCACGGCAGCGGCGGCGCGCAGGACGACCCGCGTGGGGCTCGCCGCACTGCGCGGTTTGGGTGAAGACGGTGTCGGCGAAGTGGAGAGCTCGGACATGATTCGATCTAGCTTTGCGAAATACCACGAAAAGGAAAAGCCGAACGCCGCGGAGTTCAACTGCGTGCCCGGCGTAGAGTCCCTCAGACGCGGCGCGCATCAGTGCGCCCTGGCGCCGCGCCGTACAGGCGGCGCCCATCCATCCTGCGAACGGGCGCCAATGCGCCTCTCACATCAGAGCGAGCGCATTACAGCATCGCAAGATGACTACACGGCGACCGTTTAATTTCCGAATACTTTCAGTTATTTTCAGAACCGAAAGAATCGCTGGAGGGGCGGTGTGTGCGGGGTTCTGGATTCGGCCCTGGATTCGCTCCGCGCGCGGGGCCGGGATTGAGCCGATTGCACTCCGTGCGGCGCGAGCTATAACTGAAAGCACAGTGCGGATGTTCTCTGCGCCCGCGCGCCCCTTCTTCTTGCGCCGCGCCGCGCTGTGCCGCCCCCGAATGCGTGGGCGCGCTTCTTTCGTGAGCAGTGAGCTAAGACGTTCGGCAGCCGTGCGCTGCGCGCAGGCATCCCGACTTTCCAGATGAGTGTGCGGCTTCAGGCTTTGCCTCTCGCTCGCGCGCACCTTCGCCGCGGATTCATTCCGCCGTTATCCCGCAGTGACGTCGTCATTGCCGCGAAGGCGCACTCACGAACTCGAGAAAGGAGGTTGATATGACATTACGCCTGGCATTGATCGCCGCATGCGTGGCGGCCGTGGCAGCCGTTGCGCCCGGCACGGCGCGCGCGAAGGACGAACCCGTTTCGCAGGAACGCGCGCATCAGACGATGACCGACGACGCCGATGCTTCGGCTCAAGCCAGCACCGACATGTCGTATGGCGGCACGCCCGATACGCATAGTGCCTCGGGCCATCGCACGGGCAAGATGTGCTGGCCGCGTCCCGACTGCGACGTGTTTTTTGGTCACTGAAGCGCGCCCGCTGAACGAGCGCCGATGAACCCGAGGCGGCGGCGCGCAAGATCCGCCGCCCTCGCCTCTCACACTTCGAATGCCTGCGCGCGGCATCGCCGCCGCGTTACGCGCGCCGGGCGAAACCCACCGCGCGCCACGTAAACAGCGCGCCCGCCAGCATCAGCAGGCTCGTGCCGAGGAACACGGCGCGCATGCCCAGATGCCCGCCGACGAAGCCGCCGATCAGCGGCCCGAGCACCTGCCCCGCGAATTGCGCCGACACCGAATAGCCGAGCACGCTGCCCGCGGCATGGTCCGGCGCGTTGTGGCGAATGACGGTCGCGATGCACGGCAGCAGCGCCGCGAGCGACACGCCCATGAGAAAGCGCAGCACGACGAGTTGCCAGCCCGCCGTGACGAACGCCTGCGGCACGAGCAGCAATGCCGAGGCCGCCAAGGCCGCGACGATCACTTTCGCGTGCCCCACACGGTCCGCCACGCGCCCGAGTCGCGAAGCCGCGACGATGCTGCCGAGCGCCGCCGCCGACATCGCGAGGCCCGCGACGAACGTCACGCGCGCAGGGTCGTGCACGAGCGTCGCCACATACACGGTGATGATGGGTTCGATCGACATGTTGGCGAGCATCAGCAGCATGCCGGTCACGAGCATGGCGACGATCGGGCGCTTGTCGGGCAGCGCCGACCAGCCGCCCTTCTGCGCCGCATGCGCTACGCGCGCGGGGCGCGGCGCTTCCTTCACGAACACGCAGGTCGCGATGAAGGCCGCGAAGATCGTTGCGCCGGCCACCCAGAACGTGGCGCGCAGGCCGATGAGCGGCGGCAGCGTGCCGCCCACGAGCGGCCCGATCAGATTGCCGGCCATGACGCCCGACGACAGCACGCCGAGCGCCCACGCCGAACGGTGACGCGGCGTTTGCGTGGCGACGAGGATGGTCGAACCCGACGAATAGCCGCCGGCGAAACCCGCGAGCAAACGCAGCGCCACGAGCTGCCAGATATTGCGCGACATGCCGATGAGCGACATCGTGACCGCCATGCCGAGGCTCGCGCGCACCAGCATGGGCTTGCGGCCGTAGCGGTCGCCGAGGCGTCCCCACAGGGGAGCGACGAGCGCGGCCGTGAAGAACGTCGCGCTGTACGCGATGCCCGACCACTGCACGATCGACGCGTGGCCGTGCACGCCCAGTTCTTCCACGTAGAGCGGCAGGAACGGCAGCATCAGCGTCATGGCGACGAGCGTCGTGAACGAGCCCACCACGCAGACCGCGAGATTGCGCCGCCAGTGTTGCTCGACATCGGCATCGTGCGGATTTCGGGGGAGTCGCTGCGTGGCGGCAGCCGCAGGCGATGCCGTGAGTGGGGAAGCGGGAGTCGAGTCGGACGCCCCGGCGCGATCGCGTGGCGGATCGTCGGGGTCTTCTGCGCGGGAGGTCATCGGCGGATCGAGGCAGCGGCGGGCTACGCGTTCGCCCGCTTGCCGGGCGAAGTCGCAAGGCACCTACGTTAAGCGAAGCGCGCCGCGGCTGTCAATTTTTTAAGCGCCTGCCGAAGATGGGGGCGCAGGCGCCGGCCCAAGGGACTGGCGTGAGGCGCGCAGTTCGTTTGCCGCTTATTGCACGGCGGTCTGCAGCAGCCCCACCACGCGCTGCAGCGGCACGAGCACTTCGGCGTCGATGCCGTAGAGCGGGCCGAGCGTCTGCGAGACGTCGCGATAGTCGAGCCGCGTGTGCCCCTCGTTGTCTTCCCAGATCACCATGCGCAGCGGCAACTCCACCGCCGCGTGCGGGTTGGCCGCCATGACGGGCGTACCCGCCTTCGGATTGCCGAACAGGATGAGGCGCGTGCGGCGCAGGCTGAGCCCGGCGGTCTCGGCGGCTTCGCGCTGGTCGACGTCGGCGAAGATATCCGCACCCGCCTTGGCCAGCGCGGTCTTCAGGCGCGCGATCGTCGTGTCGAAGTCGTGGACGCTCTTGAGCGCCAGCACGGATGAGGGATGTTGCCCGTATTCGGCCATGACAAACTCCTCCTATGGCGCACGGTCCGCGCGAATGCGCGATGCATGCAACGGCACTTTATCCCAGAATCCGCAGCGGATGATCCAGGGCGCGCGGGTGAGGCGTCAGGCGCAAGGCTACCCGCCACGCGCCTTCTTCGCGCCATGCGACCGGGCGCCGTGCGCCGCCTGGTGCGACCACGCACGCCACCACACCCACGCCGCGCCTGCCGAAAGCACGGCGGCGATCAGCAGATTCACGCGCATGCCCGCGCCGATCGACGCGCGCCCCGCGATCATGGCGCCCGCCACGGCCACGCCGAGCGCCGCACCGGTCTGCCGGGCCGCGTTGAGTACGCCAGCGGCAATGCCAGCGCGGCCCTGATCGACCGTCGCCATGAGCGCCGCCGTGGCCGCGGGCGTGATCAGGCTCGCGGCGAAGCCGATGGCCGGCAGCGGCAAGGCCAGCAAGTCGTAGCGCGCCGTCGTGCCGCACGCCGCCGCGCCGAGATAGCCCGCCGCCGCGAGCAGGCAGGCGAGCGCGACGAGCGCGCGCGGCCCGAGCCACGCCACGGCGCGCCGCGACAGCAGACTGCCGAGCGGCACCACCACGGTGAGCGGCAGGAAGGCGAGGCCCGCGTGCAACGGCGCATAGCCGCGCTCCTGCTGGAGATACAAACTGAGTCCGAATAGCAGACCGTAAAACGTGAACGCCGAAATCATCGAGAGCAGCACGGCCGCGCTGAACACGCTCTCGCGGAAGAAGCCGAGCGGCAGCATCGGCTGCGCGCGGTGCTTTTCGAGCACGACGAAAGCGATCGCCGCTCCGCACGCCAGCACGAGACCGCCCGCAACGACCGGGGCACGCCAGCCGTGCGCAGGCGCCTCGATGATGGCGGCATTGAGCAGCGCCAGTGCCGCGATGGCCGCCGCCTGGCCCGCGAGATCGAGCCGGCGCGGCGCGCCCGGACGCGGCTGCGGCGCCACGCGCGCGGCCATGACGATGCCCGCGAGGCACACCGGCACGTTGAGCAGAAAGATGCTGCGCCAGCCGACGAACCCGATCAGCACGCCGCCCAGCAACGGACCCGCCGCCATCGCGACGCCGCCCAGCCCGGCCCACACCCCGAAGGCGGCGGCACGCTCGCGCGCGTTGGCGCATGCGCCGTTGATGAGCGCCATCGATGCAGGCACGAGCAGTGCCGCCCCCATGCCCTGCAGCACGCGTCCGAGCGTGAGCAGCGCGAGGCTCGGCGCGGCGCCGCACCACGCCGAAGCCGCCGTGAAGACCGCGAGCCCGGCCGTGTAGACCTGGCGCGCGCCGAGCCGGTCGCCGAGCGTGCCGCCCGAAAGCAGCAGGCTCGCGAACGCGAGCGTATAGGCGTTCACGACCCATTGCAGGCCGGCCACGCCGCCCGCAAGGCTCGCACCGATGCGCTCGAGCCCGACATTGACGATCGAGGTGTCGAGGATCACCACGACATAACTGATGCTCGTGGCCCAGAGCACCCGGCGTTGCTGTTCCCGGCTGTGCGTCTCTTGAGTCCGGTGCGTCTCGTGCATTTGCATAGGCTCTCCCGCTACGCCGGCGCGCGTTGGGCGCCGGTCACGAGCCCAGTATCGGACGCGCGGCAGTGGCGATGCTTCGATGCGTATCGAAACATGCGATCCTGCTCGCGCGTTACGCTATGCGTATGATTTGGAGAAACGCATGAATGGCACGAACACGCACCCGAGGGTGTCGGCCACGGCCTTCCTGATCGCCGACCCCGCGCGCGCCGCGATGCTGATGGCGCTCGCCGATGGCCGCGCGCTGCCCGCCGGCGAACTGGCTTACGCGGCCGGCGTGACCGCGCAAACGGCGAGCAGCCATCTGGCGAAACTGCTCGACGGCGGGCTGCTGGCCGTGGAAAAGGAAGGCCGCCACCGCTACTACCGGCTCGCGGACGCCCAGGTCGCCACCTTGCTCGAAAACCTCGCGGCGGTCGGCGCGCGCGCGCCGGTGCGCCGCAAGCCGCTTGGCCGCGAGGCGCGGGACCTGCGTTTCGCGCGCTGCTGCTACGACCATCTCGCGGGCCAGGTCGGCGTGGCGATCACAGAGCGCCTCACCGATGCGGGGCTCATCACGGCGCAAGCGGACAAACGCTTCGCGGTGACGCCCGCGGGGCAGACATGGTTCGGCGAACTCGGGCTCGACGTCGCCGCGCTCAAGCCGGGGCGTCACGGCATTGCGCGCCAATGCCTCGACTGGACCGAGCGCCAGCATCATCTGGCCGGGCCGCTCGGCGTGGCCTTTCTCACGCTGCTGTGCGAACGCGGCTGGATGCGGCGTACGCGTGCGTCGCGCGCGGTGCAGGTCACGCCGCGCGGCTGGGCCGATCTGCGCGAGCGGCTGGGCCTGACGCCCGATCTGCTGGCCGCCCACGCCGATGATTCGAACGACTAACGACTTGCGCCGCGTCACGCGACGAGAAACCGCTGCGCGAGCCGCACCCAGCACGCCGCGCCGAGCGGCAGCACCTGGTCGTTGAAGTCGTAGCCGGGGTTGTGCACCATGCAGCCGCCGAACTCCCAGGCAGGTCTCACTTTTGAAATGACTAGACAATTAAGGAGGTATTCCAATGACCGCAACAGCCCATGTCGCAACGACGACTCGACTTGCCACAAGCGCGAATTCATCGAAAGTCCACGCCCATTCACAGGGTTTTCCATGAGTCGGGATTTATGAAATTCTCTTGCGCTCAAATTCTTTTCTCTCCATGCTTGTCTATGCAAGTCGCACGAACGAATGAACGTCCCCACGGGTCCACGGTACCCACCGACAAAGGAGCATGGTCATGCAGGCGAAGTACACCCGGCTGGCAAAAGCGCTGATTGGCGCAGCACTCGGCGTCACGCTGCTTGGAAGCGGCAGTGCCGGCGCGAAGGAATGGAAAAGCGTGACGATCGCGCTCGACGGCAGCTATGCGCCCTGGAACCTGACATTGCCGGGCGGCAAGCTTGGCGGCTTCGAACCCGAACTCGTCGAAAACCTGTGCGCGCGTGCACAAATCCAGTGCAAGCTCGTCGCCCAGGACTGGGACGGCATGATTCCGGGCCTGCAGGCGGGCAAGTTCGATGTCCTGATGGATGCGATCTCGATCACGCCTGATCGCGAGAAAATCATTGCATTCTCGAAGCCCTATGCGGCCACCCCGGCAACCTTCGCCGTCTCCGATCCGAAGATCCTGCCCAAGGGCGGCCCGAACACGACGCCTCTGAAGCTCGACGCCGACTCGCGCAGCAACGCGCCCGCCATCGAGTCGATGCGCAAGGCGCTGAAGGGCAAGACGATCGGCATCCAGTCGGGCACGGTGTACACCGGCTTCATCAACGCCAACTTCAAGGACGTCGCGTCAGTGCGCGTGTACAAGACCGCGCCCGAGCGTGATCTCGATCTCACGAACGGCCGCATCGACGCCACGTTCGACGACGTGACCTACTACACCGCCAACGCCGACAAGTCGCCCGTGGTAATCGCCGGCACGATGATTGCCGGTCCGATCTGGGGACCGGGCGAAGGTCTCGCGTTCCGCAAACAGGACGCCGACCTGAAGGCGAAGTTCGACAGCGCGATCACGGCGGCCCTTGCCGACGGCACCGTGAAGAAGCTCGCACTGAAGTGGTTCAAGACCGACGTGACGCCGTAAGCATCGCACCCTGGCGGCGCGCGCCGCGCCTGACGCGCGCCTTCGCTTCCCGACCCGCCTGGATCCCTGCCATGTCTCTGTTATCGCTATTCAACACACTCGGCCTCGGTCCGGACGGCTGGGGCAGCGTTCTGCTCCTCGGCGCGTTGATGACCGTCGTGCTCACGCTCGCCGCATTGGCAATCGGCGCCGTGTTCGGTGCGCTCATTGCCGCGGCAAAACTCTCGCGCTTGCGCGTGCTGCGCGTTTTCGGCGACTTCTACACGACCGTCTTTCGCGGCGTGCCCGAACTGCTCGTCATCTATCTGTTTTACTTCGGCGGCTCTTCCCTGGTCACCACCGTCGGTCAGTGGTTCGGCGCCGACGGATTCGTCGGCGTGCCGCCCTTCGCCGTCGGCGCGTTCGCGGTCGGCATGATTTCGGGCGCTTATCAGGCCGAGGTCTATCGCGCAGCCGTGCTCGCCGTTGCACGCGGCGAACTCGAAGCCGCTCGCGCGATAGGCATGCCGACGCTCACGCTGTTTCGCCGGATCTTGATCCCGCAGGTGCTGCGCTACGCGCTGCCCGGCATCGGCAACGTCTGGCAACTGAGCCTCAAGGATTCCGCGCTGATTTCGGTCACCGGGCTCGCCGAGTTGCTGCGGGCGAGCCAGATCGCCGCGGGCTCGACGCACCAGTACTTCCTCTTCTTCGTCGTCGGCGGTCTGCTCTATCTCGCCATGACGGGTGTGTCGAACCGTGTCTTCGGTCGCGCCGAAGCGGTCGTTGGCCGCTCGTTCAAGCGCAACTTCGCGCGCAACTGATCGGGGAGCGCACACTCATGCATATCGATTTCGCGTTCCTGCTCGACACGATGCGCCAGCTCATCGGCGCCGTGCCGACGACGCTCGGCCTTTTCTTCGCGTCGCTCGTGCTGGGCGGCTTGCTCTCGCTCGTGATCGTCACGATGCGCGTCTCGCCGCACTGGCTGCCGAACCGTTTTGCGCGCGCCTACATTCTCGTGTTTCGCGGCTCGCCGTTGCTGATCCAGATGTTCCTCGTCTATTACGGCCTCGGTCAGTTCGGCGTGATTCGCGAAAGCTTTCTGTGGCCCGTGTTGCGCGAACCCTATGTCTGCGCGGTCCTCTCGCTCGCGTTGTGCACGGCGGGATACACGGCCGAGATCATCCGCGGCGGCCTCATGGCGGTGCCCGTCGGGCAGATCGAAGCCGGCTACTCGATCGGCCTTTCCGGCTTCGCCCTGCTGCGCCGCGTGATCGGCCCGATCGCGCTGCGTCAGTGCCTGCCCGCGTATTCGACCGAAGCCGTGCTGCTCGTCAAGTCGACGGCGCTGGCTAGCCTTGTCACCGTTTGGGAAGTGACGGGGGTCGCGCAGCAGATCATTCAGCAGACCTATCGCACCACCGAGGTATTTACGTGCGCCGCGCTGATCTACCTGTTCCTGAACTTCGTGGTCGTGCGCGTGATCGGCTTCGTCGAGCAACGGCTGTCGCGCCACCTGCGCGCGGCGCCGCCCGCCCCGCGCAAACCCGCCGCGCCGCTCGAAGCCACGCGCGCCGCGTCGTGACCCGCCGCCCTACCTGGAGAGATTGATGAATTCGTCAGCACCCATTGCGCTGTCGGTGCGCAACATCCACAAGTCGTTCGGTGACCATCACGTGCTCAAGGGCATTTCGCTCGACGCGCACGAGGGCGACGTCATTTCGATTCTCGGCGCGAGCGGTTCGGGCAAGAGCACGTTCCTGCGCTGCCTGAATCTGCTGGAGACGCCGGACGACGGCTCGGTCGCGCTCGCAGGCGAGGAACTCAAGATGAAGCGCCGCAGCGACGGCAAGCTGCAACCGGGCGACCGCCGTCAGGTCGACCGCGTGCGCTCGCAACTCGGCATGGTGTTTCAGAACTTCAACTTGTGGTCGCACATGACCGTGCTGGAGAACCTGATCGAAGGCCCCATGCGCGTGCTCAAGCGCAGCCGCGCCGAGGCGGTCGAAGAAGCCGAGGCGCTGCTCGCCAAGGTCGGCCTTGCCGACAAGCGCGGCCACTACCCCGCACACCTGTCGGGCGGCCAGCAGCAGCGCGTGGCGATTGCACGCGCGCTCGCGATGCATCCGAAGGTGATGCTGTTCGACGAGCCGACCTCGGCGCTCGACCCCGAGCTGGTCGGCGAAGTGCTGCGCGTGATGCGCACGCTCGCCGACGAAGGCCGCACGATGCTCGTCGTCACGCACGAGATGGGGTTCGCACGCCACGTTTCGAATCGCGTGATGTTCCTGCACCAGGGCCAGGTGGATTCGGATGGCACGCCAGACGAGGTATTCGGCGAACTGAAGTCGGACCGCTTCCGCCAGTTCGTGTCGAGCCACCAGGATCGCAACGCTCACTAAACCCGCACCACGCACTCCCATGGCCATCACCCGTACCCAGAATCCACTCGACTGGCGCGCGATCGCTAGCGTCGCCGCAGGCGAGCCGCTGATCCTCGGCGCCGATGCGCAGGCGAACATTCGCAGCGCCCGTGTGCTCGTCGAACAGATCGTCGCGCGGAGCATCCGCGCGTATGGCGTGAACACGGGCGTGGGCGCGCTGTGCGATGTGATCGTCTCGCAAGACGAACAGCACGACCTGTCGCACAACATCCTCATGAGCCACGCAGTGGGCGTGGGCGAACCGCTAGGCGCAGACGAGACGCGCGCGATCATGGCTGCGGCCATCAACAACTTCGCGCATGGACACTCGGGTGTGCGCCTCGAAGTCGTCGAGCGTCTCGCCACGCTGCTGGAGGCAAATTGCCTGCCGGAGGTGCCCGCGTTCGGTTCCGTCGGCTATCTGAGCCATATGGCGCACATCGCGCTCGTTTGCGTGGGCGCGGGACACGTGCGCTGGAACGGCGAGCGCGTGAGCGGCGCTCAAGCCCTGCAGCGGCTCGGCTTGCAGCCCCTGTCGCTCCAAGCGAAGGAGGGATTGAGTCTCGTGAACGGCACGCCATGCGTGACCGGGCTCGCGGCGCTCGCGCTTCACCGCGCGGAGCGCTTGCTCGACTGGGCGGACGTCGTTGCCGCAATGAGCTTCGAGAATCTGGGCGGGCAGATCGCGGCGTTCGACACCCGTTCACTTGCATTTCGTGTGTCGCCGGGCCTCGCCCACGTGGGAGAGCGTCTGCGCGCGGCGCTCGCCGGTAGCGCGCTGCTCGAAATTTCGCTCGGGCGGCGCACCCAGGACCCGCTCAGCGTCCGCACGATACCGCACGTGCACGGCGCCGCGCGAGACACGTTCGCGGCAACGGCCGAAGTCGTGAACCGCGAGCTTGCCTCGGTGACGGACAATCCGATCGTTGCGGGCACGCCGGAGTCGCCCCGGGTGTACTCGCAGGCGCATGCGGTCGGCGCCTCGATCGCACTCGCCATGGACAGTCTCGCTACCGCGATCGCACAGGTCGCGGCGATGGCCGAACGCCGCCTCGACCGTCTGGTCAACCCGCTCGTGAGCGGCCTGCCGGCCTTCCTCGCGCACGCATGCGGCACGCGTTCGGGCTTCATGATTGCGCAGTACACGGCCGCGTCGCTCGTCGCGCAGAACCGCCGTGAAGCCGCTCCCGCGAGTCTCGACGGCGGCGTGACATCGGGGCTGCAGGAAGACCATTTGTGCCATGCGACGCCGGCCGCGCTAAAGGCGCTCGCGGTCATCGAGAACAGCAACCGCATCCTCGGCATCGAACTGCTCGCCGCGGCACAAGCCTACGATCTGCAGCCGCTCGACGCGGCGCGCGCGCCCTATACGGACGCGCTCTACGCCGGCGTGCGCGCCACGCTGCCGACCTATCGCGACGACCGCCCACTTTCCGACGACATGACTTTCGCGTTTCGCCTCGTTGCCGACGGCGCCCCACCGCCACTTCCCGGCACGGCACGAGACGACACCGGGACTGTCTCGCGGGAACCGGCGCTGGACATGCCGCCAATCGCGCGCAGTACGGCGGCCCCGGCGAGCCGCGCGGTTCCCGGCACGGTCGGCGTCTGAAGCGAGGTCATATATGAACGCGCCATCTTCGCTGATCGACAACTCGACGCAGTCCGCGACAGCGCATAAGGTCGCTCCAGCGTATGAGCAGATCAAGCGCTACGTGGTCGATCGAATCACGGACGGGACCTGGAAGCCCGGTGAGGCCATTCCGTCGGAGACAGAGCTCGTCAAGGAATTCGGCGTCGCGCGAATGACCGTATCGCGCGCGCTGCGCGAACTGTCGGCCGAGCATGTGCTCAGACGCGTTCAGGGCGCGGGAACGTTCGTCGCCTCGCGCGACGTCGAATCGACCGTCCTCGAGGTTCGCAACATCGCCGACGAAATCGCCGCGCGCGGTCACCGGCACAGCGCGCGGGTGCTGACGCTGGGCGCGAGCTCGAACGATCAGGCGATGGCCGCGCTCGAGCTCGGCTGCGGTCCCGTGTTCCATTCGCGTATCGTCCACTACGAGGAAGACGAAGCGATTCTGTACGAGGACCGCTACGTGAACCCCCACGTGTTTCCGGGTTATCTCGAACAGGACTTCACACGGGAAACACCGAACCACTACATGATGCGGCTCGCGCCGGTTCAACGGGCGGAGTTCCGGATCTACGCGCAAAAACCGGATGCGGATATACGACGCCATCTTGCGATGAACATTGGCGAGCCCTGCCTGCTGATGTGGCGGCGTACGTGGGTCGGCAGTGCCGTGGCGACCGCCGTCGAGCTTTGGCATCCCTCGTCGCGTTTTCATCTGGTCGGCAAAGTCTCGACATGACACGGGGTGCCACGGACCTGATGACCCAGGCGTGCACCGAGTTCAGCAAGGAAATTCGCCATCGCTGCCGCACGATGGTCTCGCCGCGCGCCGCCGCGCTCGCTACCGCGCGCACGCGCAGGACAACGGGCGCAGCCGCGAAGTCACGCGTGGAACGCTGACGTCGTGCACGGTGGGACTTAGCCGGGCGCCTGGCCCAGCTTCGCACCCGCCTCGCGCGCCCGCGCGAGCACGTCGAGATTGCCCTCGCCGAAACCGTGGTGGCCGCTGCGCTGCACGACTTCGAAAAAGATCTCGCCGGGATGGCGTTTGGCAAAGGTCTGGAAAAAGAGCCGCGGCACGCCGTCTTCGCCAATCTCGCCATCGATCAGCACATGGCGCTTGCGCAGCGCTTCCAGATCCACGCCGTGGCCTGGCAAACGCGCATCCACGGTGTCGTAGTAAGCGGGCGGCGGTTCGACGAACTCCACGCCATTGGCCTTGAGCGCATCGACGCTCGCGAGGATGTCGTTGCTCGCCAGCGCGATGTGCTGCACGCCTTCGCCGGGATGCTCGGGCAGATAGTCGTGCAATAGCTGCGTGCGCCGCGTGCCTTCCTCATAAACAGGAATGCGCAGTTCGCCATCGGGCGACACCATCACGCGGGACTCCTCGGACACGTGCCAGTTCGCGTTGATTTCGTGGATCTCGCGGAAATGCAGCAGGTCGCGATAGAAGTCGAGCCATTCGGCAATGCGCCCCGCCCCCACCGTTTGCGTGAGATGGTCGACGCGCGTGAGGCCGGTGCCGCCGTGATCGAGATCGGTATGCGCCGTGGCGACGTCGATGGGCCGGAAGTCGATGTCGAAGATCGAAATGTCGCCCACGCCGCCGCGCTGGCCGCCGCGGCCGCGCCAGCGGTCGATGAAATAGAGGTGCGAGTCGCCGATACCCTGGATCGCGGGAATGTGCAGCTCCGCGGGACCGAGACGCTCGCCTTCGAACGCCCACGCGCCGAGCGAGATGGCGTGCTCGAAGGCGCGCCTGGCATTGTCGACGCGCACGCCGATCGCGCAGACGCCCATGCCGTACTCCTGCGCGTAACGCGCGGCGAACGAGTCGGGCTCGGCGTTCAGCAGGAAATTCATCTCGCCCTGGCGGTAGAGCGTGACCGCCTTGCTCACGTGGCGTGCGATCGCCTTGAAGCCGAACTGCTCGAAACGGCGGCCGAGATCGGCGGGTTCGGGCGCGGCGAACTCGACGAACTCGAGTCCCGCCATGCCGAGCGGATTGTCCGCCTGCGGCGGAGGATTAGAGGGGCTGGACATGCAGTGGGCTCCTGACGCAAGCGCTGAAACGGACACCTCGCCGCCCCGTCGCGACTTCGAGGCCGCGAATCTGGCATATGAGGCAGGCCGATTTTAACCATTTCGTTCATTTTGACGAAGACCGCCGTGCGCGGTCGGTCCACGCGCCATCTCGGTGCAAACCCGCAAAGCGTTCGATAATCGCACGCACTTGGGCGATAATCGCGCAAAACGGCGCCACCACGCATTGCCGGACCGCGAGGGCCGCCCTATGCTGCGTCTCACGTTTAGCGCGCATCCTGAATACTGCAGCAGCATGGCACATGCGCAACAGTCTGGAGACAACTGATGACCCCAAGCCTCGACACCACCGGCGACGCCGCCCCTTTCGCCCCGTCGCGCAGCCAGGCCCGCAAGGCGGCGCTCGGCAGCTTCGTCGGCGCGGTCGTCGACTGGTACGACTTCCTGCTCTACGGCATCGTCGCCGCGCTGGTGTTCAACGTGGCGTTCTTCCCGCAGGTCGGCAGGACCATGGGCACGCTCGCCGCGTTCGCGACCTTCGGTGTGGGCTTTCTCTTCCGGCCGCTCGGCGGCGTCGTGTTCGGCCACTTCGGCGACCGGCTCGGCCGCAAACGCATGCTCGTTCTGACCGTCATGATGATGGGCCTTTCCACCGTGGCCATCGGTCTGTTGCCGACCTTTGCGACCATCGGCTGGTGGGCGCCCGTGCTGCTCGTCACGATGCGCGCGCTGCAAGGCTTCGCCGTGGGCGGCGAATGGGGCGGCGCGGCGCTGATGGCCGTGGAAAGCGCGCCGCGCGGCAAGAAGGCGTTCTATAGCAGCGGCGTGCAGGTGGGCTATGGCGTGGGCCTCGTGCTCGCCACCGGCCTCGTGGCGCTCCTGAGCCACCTGCTCGGCGACGCGGCGTTCCGTTCGTGGGGCTGGCGTCTGCCGTTCCTCTTCAGCGTGGTGCTGGTGCTCGTCGGCCTGTGGGTGCGCTCGAGCATGGACGAGTCGCGCGAGTTCGTCGAGAAAGTCGAGCACGGTCATCGCAAGCTCAAGATGCCGGTGCTCGAAGCGCTCACGCGTCACCCGAAGGCCTTCCTGTACATCATCGCGCTGCGCCTTGCCGAACTCTTCACGATGTATATCGTGACCGCCTTCGCGCTGAGCTATTCGACCACCAACCTCGGCATGTCGCGCGATCTCTTTCTCGGCATCGGCCTGTTCGTCGGCGCGCTCTCCTGCGTGACGATCCCCTGCTTCGCGTGGCTCGCCGATCGCCTCGGGCTGCGCCGCATCTATCTGATCGGCGCGTTCATCGGTCTCCTGAGCGCCGTGCCGTTCTTCCTCGCGCTCGAAGCGCGGGCCACGATCTGGATCGTGATCTTCTCCGTGATGCTCGCGAACATCGCCCACGACATGGTCGTGAGCGTGCAGCAACCGCTCTTCACCGAGCTGTTCGGCGCGGAGTACCGCTACAGCGGCGCGGGCGTGGGCTACCAGTTCGCGAGCGTGGTGGGCGGCGGCTTCACCCCGTTCATCGCCGTGGCGCTGGTGGGCTTCGGCGGCGGTTCGTGGCACCTCGTTGCCGCGTACCTCGCGATTGGCTGCCTGATCTCGCTGATCGTGGCGGCGCGCATGAAGCCGGAGTGAGCAAGAGCCGATCGTTCGCTCGCAAGCCGCAGGCGTTTCGCGCTGGCGGCTTTTTCCATTGTTTTGGCCACCGTGCAGCACAGGGTCTTGCGCGCCGATGAAAAAACCGCCACTGGACCGGCGCGACTGGATCGCCGGGCTCGAAAAAGGCCTCGCGATTCTCGAAGCCTTCGACAGCGAGCACGCGCGCATGACGCCCACCCAGGCGGCCGAGCGCACCGGCCTCTCGCGCACCGCCGCGCGCCGCTATCTGCTCACGCTCGAATCGCTGGGCTATGTGTACACGGACGGCCGGCTGTACGGCCTTACGCCGCGCGTGCTGCGGGTAGGCTGGTCCTATTTCGATTCGGCGCGTCTGCCGCGCACCGTGCAGCCCTATCTGCAGCAGTTGAGCGCGACGCTCAACGAGTCGGCCTATGTGAGCGTGCTCGACGGCTGGGACCTCGTCGTGATCGCGCGCAATGGCGTGTCGCGCGTCATGACGACTGGCTTCGTACTCGGCGCGCGCGTGCCCGCGCCGCTCATCTCGCCGGGCGTGGTGCTGCTCGCGCACGAGGCCGATCAAAGCGCAGTTTCAGCGTGGCTCGATACGGTCGAACTGTCGCCCTTCACGCCGCATACGATCACGAGCGGCGCGCGCCTGCGCGAGAAAATCGGGCGCGCACGCGTGGACGGCTATGCGCTCATCGAGCAGCAGTTGCAGGTGGGCGTGCGCGGCATTGCCGTGCCGCTCAGGAATCGCAACGGCGAAGTCGTCGCCGCGCTCAGCACCAACATGCCGATGGGCGAGGAAAGTCCCGAGGCGGCCCTTCAGCGCGTTCTGCCGCATCTGCAGGAAAGCGCGCTCGCCATGCTCAATGTGCTTTAACGCTACGTTTGAACAACGGCTCACGAGCGCGTGAGCGCCGCATGGTCGGCCGCCATGCGCGCGTTGCCGGTCACGGCGAGTCCCGCTGTGGCGAGTGTTTCGCGCGCATGTCCGCGGATGTCGTCGACGGCGTATTGCGCGTCGGCGTTGCGCACCCAGGCGCGCACCAGCAAGCGCGCGCCGCCGCTGGACGGGTAGCTGTCCACGGCGACCGTCGGCGCGAGCGTCGTGCCGTTCTGCACGCGCGGTTCGGCGGAAACCATCTCCTTGAGCTTGCCGATGGCGGCGTCCACCTCGTCGCGCCGCGCGAGATCGACCGTGACGTCGATACGCTGCGTGCCGCCGCTGCTGTAGTTGATGACGGGATTGCTCCAGATCTGGCTGTTCGGCACGAAGACGACGTTGCCGTCGCCGCGCTCGATGCGCGTGGTGAACAGCCCCACTTCGCACACGATGCCCGCCGCCGCGCCGCTGCCTTCGATCACGTCGCCCGCGCGAAACGGGCGCAGCATCAGCAGCATGATGCCGGCAGCGATGTTTTGCAGCGTGCCTTGCAATGCGAGGCCAATGGCGAGACCGGCGGCGCCCAGCGCGGCGAGCACGCTAGCCGTGGCGATGCCCACCTCGCTGAGCGCGGCAACGAGCGCAATGACGCGCACGGTCCATGCCGCCATCCCTGCGAGCATCGGTGCGAGCGTGGGGTCGGCGTGCGAGTGCGCGAGCATGCTCGCGAATACGTGCGCCACGCGATTGGAAACCCACCAGCCGACCACCAGAATCAGCACGGCGACGATCACATTCATCACGTCGTGCGTCATCGTGGCGAGCAGCGAGGGCTGCAGATGGAAAAGGCGGTTGAGGAAATCGTCCATGATCGGGGATCAGATGGTTGCGATGGGGCGAGGTGCGCGCATGGCGCACCCCACAGGAGTGCGCAGCAGTCCGCATGCCCGTAAGCTTTGAAAGTCTCGACTTCCACGCCCCATCGATCCGGCACCATTGCGGCGCGGAGATGCCGCCGCTGCTTGCGCCCGCAACGATCTCCTCGCCCTGCGACGCTAGAAGTCCACTGCGTCGCGAATGATCGGGCACGTCATGCAATGGCCGCCGCCGCGCCCGCGCCCCAGTTCCGCGCCCACAATCGTCACGACCTCGATGCCGGCCTTGCGCAGCAGCGTGTTCGTATAGGTGTTGCGGTCGTAAGCGAACACCACGCCGGGCGAGGTGCAAACGAGGTTCGCGCCGCTGTCCCATTGTGTGCGTTCACGCTGGTAGTCGTTGCCGCCCGCTTCCACCACACGCATTTTCTTGATGCCGAGCGCCGCGCTCACCACCTCGACAAAGGACTTTTTCTCCTGACGCAGCTCCACACCCGCCGGTTGATCGCTGGGCCGGTACGTGAAGGTGCGCGTGCGTGCGAGGAAATCCGGCGCGATCAGCACGCAGTCGCGATCGGCAAACGTGAAGACCGTATCGAGGTGCATGGCCGCGCGAATTTTCGGCATCGCCGCCACGATCACCTGCTCGGCGGCGCCCTTCTTGAAGAGCGTGGCGGCGAGCTGGCTGATCGCCTGGCGCGAGGTGCGCTCGCTCATGCCGATCAGCACGGTCTTGTTGCCGATGGGCATGACATCGCCGCCTTCGAGCGTCGCCATGCCGTGGTCCTGCGTGGGGTCGCCCCACCACACGTTGACCTTGCCCGCGAAATCCGGATGAAACTGGTAAATCGCCGCGGCTAGAATCGTTTCCTCGTGCCGCGCGGGCCAGTACAGCGGATTGAGCGTCACGCCGCCGTAAATCCAGCAGGTGGTGTCGCGCGTGTAGATCGTGTTCGGCAGCGGCGGCAGCAGATATTCGGTGGACCCGGCCGCTTCGCGCACGACCTTGAGCGCCGCGCCGCCATGCGATTCGGGGAAATCGTGGATCGAGAGGCCGCCGAGCAAGGTCTCGGCCAGCTTGCGATCGTCGAGCCCTTCCAGATAGCTGCGCAGTTCGTCGATGAACCCCAGCCCGACCTGGTTCGGCACGATCTGGTTGTCGAGAATCCACTTCTTGCCTTCTGGCACGGCAACGGTTTCGGCGAGCAGGTTGTGCATTTCCACGACCTCGACGCCGCGGTCGCGCATCTTCGTGACGAAGTCGAAATGGTCGCGCTTCGCGTTGTCGACCCACAGCACGTCGTCGAACAGCAGCTCGTCGCAATTGCTCGGCGTGAGACGCGAGTGCGCCATGCCGGGCGCACACACCATCACCTTGCGCAGTTGCCCGACCTCCGAGTACACGCCAAGCGCGCTCCCTTCCTTCGCCTTGCCCTTGCCGCCCTTCGCGGCTTTCTCCGCCTTTTCTACCTTTTCTACCTTTTCTACCTTTTCTACCTTTTCTACCTTTTCGCCCCTTTCACTCTTGCCACCGCCCTTCGATTTGGACATATCGATCTCCGCTCGTTCTCGTTAGACCGCCATGGTGCCCGTGGCCAGCGCAACGACGCCTACGATGGCCGCTACGGCCGCCACGATGAAAATGACCCAGTCGCTCGTACGCTGGAAAACCTTCAGCTTGCGCTCGCGCCGCGCGAGGAAATACAGCACCGTGCCAGGCGCGTAAAGAATCGCCGATAGCAGGATGAACTTGAGACCGCCGGCCACGATCATGAACAACGTGTAGATCACGGCGACCGTGGCCAGCGCGAGATCGCGCCTGCGCTCCTCGGGCCGAACCTCGTAGCTCTCGCCGCGGTTCGAGACCATGAACCCGTAGGCGGCGACGAACAGATACGGAATCAGCGACATCGAACTCGTGAGGTTGAGCATCAGCGAGAACGCATCGCGCGAGAAATACGTGCTCGCGACCAGCAACTGCACGACGATATTGGTGATCCAGAGCGCATTGGCCGGCACGTTGTTGGCGTTTTCGCGCGCGAACACGGCCGGCATGTCCTGATTGCGCGCCGCCGCGAACATCACCTCCGCGCAGATCAGCGACCACGCCAGATACGCGCCGAGCACGGAAACGATCAGCCCGATGCTCACGAAAATCCCGCCCCACGGACCGACCACGCTCTCGAGCACGGCCGCCATGGAGGGCTGGCGCATGCCCGCCACGTCCGCGCGCGGCAGCACGGCGAAAGGCAGCATGGAAACGAGCACCATGAGCGTGGTCACGCCGGCGAAGCCGAAGATCGTTGCACGACCCACGTCCGTGCGCTCCTTCGCATAGCGCGAATACACGCTCGCCCCTTCGATGCCGATGAACACGAACACGGTGACGAACATCGTCGCGCGAATCTGCTGGATGAGGCCGCCCTCTTGCGCCGCGGACTGGATGTTCAGGTGGAAGGTCCCGTATTTGAATACGAACAGGAGGATGACGATGAACACCACGATCGGAATGACCTTGGCGAAGGTCACGACAGTGTTGATGAATGCGGCCTGCTTCACGCCGCGCAGAATGAGGAAGTGAAACAGCCAGATGCCGATCGACGCGACGACGATGGCCGTGACCGTGTTGCCGTCGCCGAAAATCGGGAAGAACGCGCCCAGCGTGGACTTGATCAGCACCCAGTACGAAACGTTGCCGATGCAACTGCCGATCCAGTAACCGAACGCCGAGAGGAAGCCGGGGTAATCGCCAAAGCCCTCTTTCGCATAGACGAACACACCGGCGTCGAGATTCGGCTTGCGCTCCGCGAGCGCCTGAAACACGCGCGCGAGCGTGTACATGCCCACGCCCGCCACGAGCCACGCAATCGCCGCGCCGACCGGCCCCGTTGCATTGGCGAAGGTTCGCGGCAGAGAAAAGATCCCGGCGCCCACCATGCCCCCGACTACCATCGCGGTCAACTGCACGCGACTCATCTTCTGCTCGGTATCGGCCATCGGTTTCCTCGCTTTTTGTTTGGAACTTCGCTTTATCGGGCGGCCGGCGCACCGCTGCGCCGCCGTTCAGGCTTCGGGCGCCTGCAGGGTCACCGCGTCACGCGCACCGAGTTGTTGCCCATCAGCACACGCACACGATCACCGGGGACGAATTGCTGATCCGAATCCTGGACCACCGATATCAGTTGTCCCGAATCCAGACGCACGACGATTTCAAGGCCTTGCCGCTGCGTGACGCGCTGCTCCACGGCATTGCCTGCCGCGCCGCCCAGCACGGCGCCGCCAATGCCCGCTGCAACGGCGCCGGTGCCGCGCCCGATGTTGCTGCCTGCCGCGATGCCGCCAAGCGCGCCTCCGGTGATCGCGCCGATGCCCGTTGGGCCCGGCTGGATCGTGACGGGCCGAACCGATTCGACCGCACCGAGTTCGACCACGAACACCTGCTGCGCCTGGGCTGGCGTGAAGACAGAGCCAGAAGTCGGCGCCTCACAGCCGGAAAGCGCGAGCGAAGCAACTGCGGAGCCAAGAAGTGTTGCTGCGAGATATCGCATGAGATTTCCCCTAATGCGGCGCATTGCGGATTCGCTAATTCATTCGACCTGTTTGCTAACGATTCACATAGGGTCATTAGCGAACATTCAACCAATACGTTCCCGGTAATTCTCCTTTTGCTTTCCATCCTCCGGACACCTGACGAACATTATGGAATACGATTCGCACATGATGTATTCAACGTGACATTCGTTCGAGAATAGTTCATCGATTCAATGTGGCGCGCATTTTTTATCCGCGATTTCCCGCGCTTGCATTACGACCGGTCAAAGATCAGAAAAAGGCTCGAACATGACGGATGACCAGAAATTGTCGCTGCCGGTCCTGACGGCCATGGTCGTGGGCTCCATGGTCGGCGCCGGCATCTATTCGCTGCCGCGCAACTTCGCGCTCGAAGCGGGCCCAATGGCCGCCGTCATCTCATGGTGCATTGCGGGAGGCGGCATGTATATGCTGGCCCGCGTCTTCCAGCTTCTCGCCGAAATCCGGCCCGACCTCGACTCCGGCATCTTTGCTTATGCACGTGACGGCTTCGGCGGCTACGCCGGCTTTCTCTCCGCGTTCGGCTACTGGATGGCAGGTTGCTTCGGCAATGTCTCTTATTGGGTGCTGATCAAATCCACGCTCGGCGCATTCGTGCCGGCGTTTGGAAACGGCAATACACCGATTGCCATTGCCGTTTCGTCGGTCGGCATATGGGCATTTCACTGGATGCTGTTGCGCGGCATTCAGCAGGCCACGCTCATCAATGCGATTCTTACTGTCGTCAAGATTCTGCCCATTTTCGTTTTTATCGGCATTTTGAGCGTCTATGCGAGTGCGGAGCCGTTCACGGACAATCTCGCGGAAAGCGCTCGAGGGCTTGCCCCGCAGGTCAAAGGGACCATGCTCGTGACGGTATTCGTGTTTCTCGGCATCGAAGGCGCAAGCGTCTATTCGCGCTACGCGAAGAAGCGCTCGGACGTGGGCGCGGCAACGGTACTCGGCTTCGCCTTCGTGCTGTTGCTGCTCGTGCTCGTGACGCTGCTGCCCTATGCGCATCTCCCGCGCGTGGATATCGCCGTCATGCGGCAACCTTCGATGGCGTCGGTGCTTGGCGCCGTAATCGGCTCGCCGGGCGTGGTGTTCATCGGCGGTGCGCTCATCGTCTCCGTTCTCGGCGCCTACCTCGCGTGGTCGCTGATCTGCGCGGAAGTGCTGTATGCGAGCGCGAAAGCGGACGCCATGCCAGCCATCTTCGCGCGCCGCAACGCCCGGCAGCTTCCCACCGCCGCGATCTGGCTCACGAGCGGCGTGGTACAGGCCTTCGTCATCAGCACCTACTGGTCCACCGACGCCTTCTCGCTCATGCTGCGCCTCACGAGCGCGATGGCACTCATCCCCTACTTCTTCGTGGCGACCTTCGGGCTCAAGGCCATCCGCGCACTGCCGCAAGCGGCCATGAGCGCGCGAACGCGCACACTGCGCTATGCCACAGCGGGCATCGCCACGATTTATACACTGTTCCTGCTTTACGCTTGCGGGCTGGAACTGCTCGTCATGTCCGCACTGCTCTATGGACCCGGCAGCCTGCTGTACATGTGGGCGCGTCGCGAGCGTGGCGAGGCGCTATTTTCGCGGCCCGAGTGGTGCGCGTTTCTCGTGGTGATGGGCGGCGGACTCGCCGCGATCGTTGGGCTGAGCACCCCGGCGTGGCGTTAGCCGCGCGCCACGGCGCCTGCCCGCATCCATCGGCCTCGTGACTGCGTTTCGCCTCACCGCTGCCATCCAAACGTTCCAAAGTTCGACAGCGAGGAACCATGCCTATCAGCTACGCGCTCCGCAAGGCGCGGCTCGCAGCGGTCGAGCAGCGCACGATGAAGGTTTCCATTTACGTCGTGTGCCTCGGTTTCGCGGCCAACGTCGGCTATGGCTTCTTCGTGCAATCCGATACGCTGCTGCTCACCGCCATTTTCTATCTGCTCAATCTCGCGAGTTCCGCGCTTGGATTGCTCGTGGCCACCGTGGTGAGCCGGCCCGCGACGACTCGCTTCGAATACGGGTATTGGTTCCTCGAGCCGCTCGTGAACGGCATAAACGGGCTCATGATGCTGCTCGTTTGCGTATATGGCTTCGTGAACGGGATTGAGGGGATACGTTCGGGCGGCCACGTGGTGAATGCGCAAGGCGTCATGCTGATCAGCGCCGCGAGTTGCGTGATCAGCTTTGCCATGGTGGTCTATAAAAAGCGCGCGGCCGCGCAGATCAATTCCAAGCTGCTCAAAACCGACGGCTGGAAATGGATCATGAAATTCTCGTTCAGCGCAGCCACACTGCTCGGCTTTTTCGTGTACTCGATATTGCCCGAAAGCTTTCACTGTCTATGGGCGCGCTATGTCGACAGTGCAATGACCGCGGGCCTCTCACTGATTTTTTTCTTTGCGCCAGTGAAGATCGTGAGCACGAGCTTTGCTGAATTGCTGCACATGAGCCCCGAAGAGAACAATCCGCGTTCGGAGATCGAGATGGCGCTTTCGAAGCTCGAACGCGAACTTGGCATTCTGCGCCATCACACACACGTCATCCAGGCGGGCCGGCGCAATTTTGTCGAAGTCAGCGTGCTCGTCGGCGCAACGTCCACGCTAAGCGATCTCGCCTCGCAGGACGAATTGCGCGAACGCATCTGGGAAACGCTCAGCGCTAATCCGCTGGAAAGCCGGCTCATTGTGCAGATTACCGCGGACCCGCGCTGGGAAGACGGACGCCAGCCAGGATAACGCGCGCCTCACCAGAGCGCCCGAGGAAGGCGAGTATTCCAGCGGCGTGTCCGGCTCCTTCCTGGCGGCCATTGGAAACTTTGTCATCCGAACACGTCAGCGCGGCGACTGGGAATGATCGATCGCTCCCGGCTGCGGTGGAACCGGGCCGACTGCAAAGCGCGGTGCCGCGTTCGCCACCAGAATCAGGGCGGCACCGGCCAGGCCGCTCGATACGTGCTTCAGCGCATGCCCCGCGATCACATGGCGAGTGAGCTCCCATACCTGCCAGTCAAGGCTCTCAAAGATCTTGGCCAGCCCGTAGAAAACGATCACCATCGTCCAGCCGAATACGCTGTCCACCTTGCGCGTAAGCGTCAAGCCGACGATGAACATGAGCCCGCCGAACTGCAGGATCGCGTACGGCCACAGGCTGTTGAGTGCGAGCCAGTACTCGATCGTGCCTAGCGATACCGCAACCAGGATCAGCAACGGCACCCAGCCTACGCGCTGCCCGGTGTTCGACGTCCAGACCATCGCCAGTATGCCGGCGAAGACGATCGTCATCGGCAGGCGGTCCCAGACGAGCGTCGCGTCGGAAGGTGCCCAGTGATAGTAGGCCGACCCGATTGCGGTCAGCACGAGCCCGAATCCGGCGACTACCATGCCGGGGAATTTTGGCGGCTGCCGCGACGCATTGCGCTTCGCCCAACTGAGGCAGGCGATCCCTGCCGCCAGGATGACGAGATTCGACAGCACGTCCGCGGCATGCGGTATCAAACCCAGCGCGCGTTGGTCGGCGAAGTGGTGATACGACGCCGCCTGCGCCAGCGGCCATACCAGCTGCAACACCGTACCCACCACGAAGAGCATGATGCTGCCGAGCAGCAATCGGGTCATGTTCACGGTGCTCGTCTCCGGGTATGACGCAACACTCAACAGGTGCCGGTGCTCCACGAGTACGTCTGGCCAGCCGGTGGCCGCGGCGGCCCCATGCGAGCTTGCGCACCCTGCCCGTATCATCGGACAAACCGGGCTCAGTAACAAGGTCGGCCGACCCGGTATCTGGATGCTGTCGATTCTTCCAGTCGAGTTGCTGTTGCAGGCGTCGGCTTACGGCTCGACGTAATCATCTCCGGCCTGCTCCAGTTCCCTCAACGCTTCTGCGGGATCCTCCGGCTTCCCGGCAGCGGTCTCATGAGTGCGCCTCGGTGAATCGACAACTGGAGGAGGCATCTTGCCGATGCCCTCGTCGACGCGTTGCAGGAGATACGGGAAGAACGGATTCGATGCAATCCGGAACATCGAGTCGAGCGTCAGAATCAACGTGCCGCGTTCTCCGCGCGGCGCGAGCGTACCAAGGTTGACATTGAAGTTCTCGTCGTCGCCCGGCTCGATGCCGTAGAGTGCGTCCGTCACGGGAAATGGAATCGCGACATGCGATAAGGAAAAAATATCCGGAGGATAGTCAATTTCCAAAGGGCGAACGTGAGTTGCCACACTGCCGGCATCGACACTGCGTTCGACCGTATGAGCCGAATCCTGGGAGGCGTTGGCAATGACCGTGGTGCGATAGTTCTGCGGCCCGATGCGCAGCAGCCGTGTGAGCGCCGAATAGGACGCGACGCGCAGGAAGGTTCTGAAACTCACGCTGCGGTTCACATCGAACAACACGATTTCGCTGCCGTTTGCGGGAAGCTTGTCATACAACGACGACATGACAGCAGGGGTGCTGACCGTGAAATCGGTCACCGACTGGAACGTCAGCACGGGAGGGAGCGAATTCAACCGATTCTCACGCTCGAGCCTCGCCATCTGCTCCTGGATCGCGCGGGTAAGCAACCAGGACTGACGCGCTGCGTTCACCGGGAACGAGTTGAATTTGAAGGGGTTGAATTCCGGCACGATGCCAAGCCAGGCGGCCCGCGCGAACGCGGGCAACATCGCGGGTAGTCCCACGAGGCCCGCAAACCGCGCGTAACGCGTGACTCCGATCATCGGCGAAATGAGCACGAGCCTGGTGGGACGCGTGAGCGCGGGGTTCTCGATGGCGTCCATTGCATATTGCAGGGCAAGCGCGCCGCCGTTCGAGAAGCCTATCAGTTCGAGCGGCTTGTCCGGGCCCACGCGCCGGCGCGCTTCGCGAACCGCGAGTCGCGTTGCTGCGGCCCATTCTTGCCATGTGACATTGGTCAGTCCCGCAGGCACGGTACCGTGTCCAGGCAAACGGATGGCGATCGCGACAAAGCCCCGGTCACGATAGTTGCGCGCGATGTGCCGCAAACTGTAGGGCGAGTCCGTCATGCCGTGCAGCAGCACGACCGCTCCCACCGGCGGTCCGGGAGGTTCCAGTATGTACGAGCGGTTCCAGTCCTGAGCGAAGTGCTCTGGATAGATCGGTGAGCCTTCGTAGTATCGGTTCGACGGGACACGCTCGGATGCGTCGATCTTTTCGACGACGTTGACGCGCACATCCTCGAAAAGCCGCGACTCCTCCCGCATGTACGCACTCCAGTCGCCGGCGTCTATTGCTTCGACGGTCATCTCCCGCGGCACGTAGGTGTGCCAGACCGATAGTTGCGGGCCGCGCAGCGAAGACCATGCCCGCAAACCCAATGCGAGTAACGCGAGCACGACCAGGATCGACACGCATATTTTTATTACCTTCAGCGACGTACGTAGCATGGGTTTTCTCTTGGAAGCAACTTCAAAACACAGAGTGACCTTGACCTTCTTCTGCTGCGTATCAATTCGACCGGATGCTTCGTGATGCGCAGCCTGGCCCTATGTCTTTAAAGCCTCTGTCACCTGCCCTGCGATGCATTTCCCTTTCGGTCGGCGCTCAGGGACACGGGCGTATGCGAATCGGCGATATCCACCCAGCCGCCGCCCATGGCCTGATACACGCTGATCACCTGGTTATAGCGCGAGGCCTGCAAGTTGGCGAGCGCAAGCTCGGCGGAGAACAGGTCGTTTTCGGCTATCAGCACTTCGAGATAGCCGATCAACCCGTCTTCGAACTTGAGCCGCGAGAACCTCGCATATTCGCGCAAGGCATCGACGCGCTGCTGTTGAAGCGCGGTCTGCTCGATGGTCATTTGTGAGCTGACGAGCGCATTATTGGTGTCGTTGAACGCGCCCAGCACCGTCTGCCTGTAGACCAGTTCGGCCTGGCGCTTTTGTGCCTCGGCTGACTGCACCTGGCCACCAATCGCACCCGACGTGAAGATCGGCCCGGTGAGTCCTGCTGCGACCGACCAGAGCGAGGCGGGCCCGGAAAGGAAGTCGCCGAACGCGGTACTGACCGAACCCAGCGCCCCCGTCAGCGAGAGGGTGGGATAGTAAAGCGCACGCGTGGCGCCGACATTCGCATTGGCCGCGACCAGATTCTGTTCGGCCTGCAAAATATCGGGCCGCCGCTCGAGCAATGTCGAAGGCAGATCCGCCGGAATGACAGGAAGCACCAGCTCGCTCACCGACTTGCCTCGCGCAATGGGCCCGGGATTACGTCCCAGCAGAATAGAAATGCCGTTTTCCACGATGGCGATCTGCTGTTTGACGGCCGGTATCGCGGATTGAGCCAGCTTGTACTGCGAGCGCACCTGGGACAGCTCCGTCTGGGAAACCAGGCCGTCGCGATACCGCAACTCGAATATGCGTAATGTTTCGCCGAAGTTACTCGCCGTGGCCCGTGCGACTTCGAGTTGCCGGTCGAGCCCGCGCAGCGTGATGTAGCTGGTCGCCACGCCTGTCACCAGCGAAAGCACGACGCCCCGCTGGGCCTGTTCGCTGGCATAGACCTGCGCCTGCGCGGCTTCGGTCAGGCGTCTTACCCGGCCGAACAGGTCGATTTGCCAGGAAGCGGATAGCATGCCCTGATAAAGATTGAATACGGGATCGAGCAAGGGGGACAGCGGTGGCATCCCGACCTCGCTGGTCCGGTTGCGGCTCACGTTGGCGCCATAGCCGATCTGCGGGAGACCCTGCGAGCGCGCAGCGCGCAACAAGCCGATGAACTGGTCGATACGCGCCGCTGCGATACGCACGTCCAGATTGCCCTGCAGTGCGGTTTGAATCAGGTCGTTCAACACCGGATCGTCGAATTGCTCCCACCACGCCGTGTCGACGACTTCTTCAGCCGCGGGCAAATCGACCCGCCACGTTGCGGGCACCGCCACCTCGGGGCGACTGTAATCGGGCCCCACGCTAATGCAGCCGGCCAGGCAACTGGTAGCGGCGGCAAATATCGCAGCACGCGTCAGCGTTCTCATGACGTACTCCAGGTTCTGCTGCGACCGCGTCCCGTATGCGCAGACGGTGCGGTCGGTTGCGCCACACACATCACGCCGCCACCGCGAGCAGGCCGCCGAGCAGCAGCGCCGCGAGCAACAGCGTCAGACAGGAGACGGCCCATCCGCGTACGAACGCATCCGTACACACAGCAATTCGTGCGGCCCCCGTGCTGCCGCGTTGCAGTCCGCGCAGGAAGCCAGAGATATCTCCCACAGGCACGGACGGCACCGTCTTGCCCCATCGGTTCCAGCCAATCGCGAGCGCCGCGCCAACGAGCACCGGCCAGAGTGCCGACCACAGCGCCGCGGGCGCCAGGGCCTCGGGTAGCGAGCCTGCCGGGATACGCAGATACAACACCCACGGAACGGCGAGCGAGACCACGACCATTGCCAGCCATGCCCCCCTGAACGGCCCCGGCGCGCGCGCGTGGGAATCGGTCGCGGCCACTGCACCCAGACAGCGCACGAAATGAAGCATCAGCAACGTGGTCGCGGCTGAAGACGCCGCAGCCAACGACCCGGCCAGATCGCCGCCCAGCAGATCCTTGGCCGCGTACTTGGCCAGTGCGCCGCCCGTCAACGGCAATCCGCCCAGTCCAAGCGCGATGACCGCCGTGGGCAGCAGCACTCGTCGCAACGATCCGGCACCCGTCAACGCGACCACGCCCACGGCCAGAAACAAGGTGCCTTTGACGAGCAGATGGTGCGCGGCATAGTAAGCGGCTGCCACGACGGTAGCGGGGTCGCCTGCGGCGAGCCCCATGCCGATCACGGCCATCAGGAAGCCCATCTGGCTGACGCTCGAGTATGCAAGCACGACTTTCGGCTGGGCCTGAGTGATACCGATCGCCACGCCGTAGAACGCGCCGACCATGCCCAGCGCCGCGAAAGGGATGCCAAAGTGCGGCCATGCGTCGTTGAAAGTAAATGGCAGAAAACGAACCAATGCGATTACGCTGGCCTTGACCACCGCGCCGCTGAGCACCGCCGCCGCCGGAACAGGCGCCGCGCGATAGGCGTGCGGCATCCAGACATGCAGCGGCACCATCCCGGCCTTCATGCCGAGGCCAACCAGGAGCAATAGCAGCGTGGCGTTGCGCCAGGGCGAGCCCGGCAAGGCTGCAGCCGCATCGCGAATCAGCAGGCTGCCGCCAGGCGTGGCCTGTGCGAGCAGGACCAATCCTCCCAGCACGAAAGCCTCGGCCAGTAATGCAACGCCAAGATAAAGCGCGCCCGCGTATCGGGCTTCGGGCCCATCGCCCTGGAGCACCAGCCCGCTGGCGCCGACACTCAACACCGCCAGCATCAGATAGAAGCCAATCAGGTCGGCCGTCAGGAACACGCCCACGCTGCCGGTCAAGGCCATGAGCCAGCAGACGACGAACCCATCGATATCTTCGCGACCGCGTACATATCGTGCGGCATAGATTCCGGCGAAGAACCACAACAGCGCCGCCGTGCCGAGCAACACCGCGCCTGGCGTATCGAGCGCGAAACTGAGGGCGAACCGGCTGTGGCCGAGCATCAGGGTTTCGCTCTGGCTGGCGCCGACGGCCGCGGCCAGCGCGGGCAGCGCAGCGACCGCGAACCATGACGGCAGGCGCCTGCGAACCGGCGCCGACGCACAGAGCAGCAGCATCAGCAATGGCAACCCGACGGCTGCGACGAGCAGAGCCTGGGAAACGTTCATGGCAGCCCCGCTGGCGGCATCACGGTGCGGCCAATCTGGGCCACGTCGACCGGCAGCAGCACGGCGAGGCCAAGCAGGAACGAACACGTTGCGAGGCCAAGCACGGCGAGCTGCTGGTAACGAGGCACCTGCTTTTGCGGCGACCAGCCGGGCGCAGCGGGCTCCATCGCACGCACGACCACCATGAAGACGTAGACGCTCGTGAGCAGGCCGCCGATCAGCATGACCAGCGCCCACCACCATTGCCCCGTCGCGAGTGCCGCCGACATCAGCAGCCACTTGGCCAGAAAGCCCCCGGAAGGCGGCAAGCCGATCAACGTGGCGCCGGCCAGCGCGAAAGCGGTCAGCGTCATGGGCAGGGCGCGCCCCGCGCCGCGCAGGTCGGCCAGACGGTCATGCCCCAGCGTGCTATAGATCAGACCGGCCGCGAGGAACATGGCCGCTTTTGCGCTCGCGTGCGATACGGCCTGCAACAGGCCACCCGTGACGGCCCGAGCACTTTCGTGCTGCACGGCAAGCGGGAACAGCAGGAACAGATAGCCGATCTGGGCGACCGTCGAGTAAGCGATCAAGAGCTTCAGCCGCACCTGGCGCAGCGCCACCACATTGCCGAAGAGGATCGCGAGCGCCCCGAGGCCTGCGAGGAGTTGCGAGCAGGACCCGCTTGCGATGCCGGCGAAGACGTCGACCCACAACCGCACCACCACGAACCACGATCCCTTGATGACCAATGCCGACAGCAGCGCGCTCGCGGCGGCCGGTGCGCCCGCGTGCGCAGGCGGCAACCACAGATGCAGCGGGAACAGCGCGGTTTTGGCGAGCATGCCGGCCGTCATCAACCCCAACGCGGCCCAGGCTAGCGGCTGCGCCCCGATCCTCGCGGCAAGCAGCGCAATGTCCAGCGTGCCATAGGCGCCATAGAGCAGAAAAACCCCCAGCAAATAAAGCATCGAGCCGATCAGCGCGTATAACAGATAACGCAACGCAGCCTGCAATGTTTCGGCGCGGCCATCGAGGGACACGAGTGGAACGCCCGCAAAAGTCAGCAGTTCGAGCGCGACGTAGAGCGTGAAAATGTCTGCGCTCACAAACACCAGATTGAGCGCTCCCCATACCGCCAGCAGCAGCAGCCAGAACGCCAGCGGCGCGCGTGCCTCGTTCGTGCCGGACGGTGTGCCGAAGTCGCCATTGGCGTAAATCGCCACCGCCCCCACCACCACGGCAACCACCAGCATCATGCACACCGAGAGGCCGTCGGCGCGGAGCATGACGCCCAGCGGCGGCGCCCAGCCGCCCAGCAGATAGCGCAATGCGTCGCCCGAGACCAGCAGCCTCGCCGCAATCTCCAGCACGAGGCCGAAACCGAAGGCGATCGTCACCCAGGCCACGCGTTGCGCGTGGCGTCCGCCGAGCGCCAACCCTGCCAGCATCCCGGCAAAAGGCAACAACACGGCGAGCGTCAGCAGCAGGCCGCCCGGCGTCGATTGCCCCGTGAGCGCCAGCGTCGTCACCTCGCCTCCGTATTGGCGCGCGCCCCGCCCGACGCCGCATCACCGTCCGCCGACAGAGAATTCGAGCCCGTTTCTGCGAACCTGCGCAGCATGAGTCCGACTGCGAGCGCGGAAGCGGCGAACGACACGACAATCGCCGTGATCAATAGTGCCTGCGGCACCGGGTCGCCGGACATGCCGGCGCCAGCTCCCCGATGCGCGATCACGGCACAAGCCAGAAAGACGCCATTGCCCGTGAGGTTGAAGGCCAGCACCTTGCGCAAGGGCTGCGGGTTGACGATCAGGCCATAGAGGCCGAGACCCACGAGGGCAGCGGCGGTCAAGCCGAACAACTGCGAGACGTTCATGGGCTCACCTCCGGCCGCTGCGGTGGACCGACGAGCAGGAGGACCAGGGTCACGGCAAGCGAAGGCAGCAGCGCGGCTTCAATGATGATGATCCACAGCTTCGCCCAGCCATCGGGGTACGCGAGAAACGCTCCCGCCACGACGGCGCCGAGCAGGCCAAGCGCGATGAACACCGCCGGCCCGACGATAAGGACGGCGCGCAGCCAGCGCCGGCTGACCGGCGGCGCATCGCGCAAACCGGACATCATGACGAGCAGCCACATGGCGGCAATCACCGTGGCGCCCTGGAACTTGCCACCCGGATGATCGGCGCCGACCCAGAAAATGTAGATGCCGATCACGACGCCGATCGGCGGCAATACACGCGCGAGATACACCAGAATGTCGTTGGGACTCACCCCCTGCGCCAGTCCCGGCCTGCCGCCCCAGCAGCGGTCCGGCGCCAGCGACCAGACGCCGACCACGCCGAACAGCAACACGATGGCTTCCAGCAGCGTGTCGATCGCGCGGAATGACAGCAGGACGGCCGTGATCGGGTTGCCGACGCCAGTGGCCTGAATGTGTCGCGCCACCTCGGGCGCCAGGGTCGGCGCGGGGTCCGGCAAGCTCAACAGGCTCACGGCAATCACGACGGCGACCGCCGTGGCGGCCACGCCTGCCGCGACACGCATCGCGAGGCCCGGCGTTTCTGCCTGGGCCGCCGCTTCAGTGATCTCGAGCCGCGACGCCGCGCGGA
>NZ_JBFRCN010000047.1:0-72166 GCF_040965835.1 Paraburkholderia sp. BR10872 | reverse complement strand
CCTGGCGGATCAGACGCCCGATGAGGCATACTTCGCGACGCTGCCAGCGATCAAATCGGCAGCATGATCGCCCCGGACGCTCCACTTAAAATCTCGGGACCCTGTCCGAACAAGCGACGCCACCTCTTCCAGCACCTCGAAATCGACACTGTTCATGCTCACATTCTCCTACGGTACGCAGTCGAGCCGCGTCATGCACGTGCGCCTACTGACTGCCAAACGGCGTTTTGACCGTCAGCCGGTTGGTCACGGACCTCACGCCGGGAACGCCCCGCGCGATCTCCGTCATCTCACCGATGTGTGAGGCATCAACCACCGTCCCGTCGAGCGTCACCGCGCCGCGCTTCACCACCACGCTGATGGCGCCCGCGTCGATCTCCTCGTGCTGTGCGATTGCCGCGTAGACCTTGCGGCGCAGCGCAAAATTGTCCTTCCGGCTACTCGTCTGCGTGACGCTGCCGGAGGCTTCGGTCGCTGTGCCTTTCGACACGGTGCGCGCTTCGCTCTCGCTGGCCTGCGCCCAGACGTGAATAGATGTTGATCCAACCAGCAACCCGACAGCGATTTTCAGTGCCCTGCTTGTCTTCATTCATTGCTCCAATCAGCCACGGTGGGATCAGAAGGTGTGCCGAATGCCAATCATCGCGGCGGTGCTGGAGGTACCCTCAGGAACCGGCGCGGCGTAGGCGATCGCCTGGCTCATCTTGCCCCGGTTATTGACATGGCCAACCTGTACATAGGCGATAGTGGTCCTGGACAAACTGTATTCGGCGCCCACCGCGTACGCATCCGATTGATTGGATGAAACGTTGCGGTCCTTGAGGTAATAAAAGCCAGAGGTGACCTTGAAAAACGGCGTGAACTTGTAGCCGAGCCCCGCGGAAATCATCTCGAAGTCGGCCTGACCGCTGTTCGCCGGATCCTTGCCGATGCTGTATGACGTCGATACTGACAGGTCGCGGAACGTGTACATCGCGCCGAAATAGTAAAAGCGATTGTTATCGCGCCCGGTGGACGGTGCCGTGATGATCGCGCCGATCGCTGTCGTCGTGAAGGGATTGCTGTCGTGGCCGTTGTAGTAAGCAGCCGAGAGATTGAGACCGTAGTTCGAATACCTGAGCACGGCAGACTCGCGCGTGCCACCCTGGGATTGACCGGCGACGCCACCCGGCGCATATTCGAGTCCCAGTGATAGACCGTGAAATTTCGGCGACTGGTAAACGATCGCGTTAGAGTCGTACAGCGCACCGATCGCTCCGTTTGTACTGGTGCCCTGCCAGCCTGCAGCCTGATTCATGCCAAGCCATGCGGTGAGGATACTGCCGAAGAATTGCGCGCCCCGTACGTCGGTGTCGGCCATCGCAAATATTATCGGCACGAACTGACGGCCCGCATCGATCGAACCGAAAGGACCGGAGATGCCGATCGTCGCTTGCTGGTTGAAGATTGCGCTGACGCCCGGTGTGTCGGACAGTCCGAACTTCCCGTTGGTACTGGTGAATGCTCCCTGGAGCTTGAAGTTGACCTTGTAACCACCGCCAATGTCTTCAACGCCCTTGAGCCCCCAGAAACTGGTGAAAATACCCGCGTCCTTGAGTGCGTATAGGTGGCCGAGATTCATTTTCGACTGGAAATTCGGCGCATTCGCGCTTTGATACAGCAATCCCGTATCGACGGCGCCATACAGCGTCACCGACGATTGCGCGTGTGCCGCGACCGTCCACACAAAGACCGTCGAGGCGACGATCACTTTCATTTTCATGCTGTCTCCAATGTCATATTTTTTGGTGGATGCGGCCACGCTTCGAACTTCCACGTCGTCTTTTCAGCCCGTTTCCGGCCCGAAAAATATGGCGGCCAATCCCATTCCGAATACGGTTGCGAGAGTGATTCCCACCACACGGAATCCCAGATTCGCCGACGCAAACGACACGAGCAACGGTCCGAACGCGGTAAAGAGACGGGCCATATTCCAGGCGAAGCCTTGTCCTGTGGCGCGAACATGGAGCGGAAAAAGCTCAGTCAGGTACAGAGCGACGATCCCAAATCCGCCCATTGCGAAGAAACCGAATCCAAGCATTGAGAAATAGAACGTCCCCAGTGTTTTCGCCGCTCCAAAAAGGACAACGACTGCAATCCAGGCGCCAGCACAAAACACTGCGTAGACGATCCGTCGGGAGACACGCGGCATCAGACTGACGAGGAGCAGAATCGAGGCGTATCCAAGCACCGCACCGGCGTTGGTCGCCATGAAAGCGATGCCCGTCTGTCGCGTGAATTCCGCGCTGCCGGCGGATGGGAAGAACTCTCTCAGCAACGTGGGAAAGATGATGGATGCCCCCCAGCCACCGATCATCATTGCCGAGGCAATGAGCGTTCCGACAATGGTTCGACGGCGCAACGGGCTGCCAAATATCTCCGATATCGAACCCATTTTCGGACCTGCGTGACGCATTGCGGCCGCACGTGACTGCTCCCAACTCGCCGATTCCGGTGTGATGAACCGCAGGCCAAGGCTCGCGAGTGCCGGTGCCGCCCCCACGCCAAGCACCCAACGCCATCCAGCGCCTGAAAGCAGGATCGCGAGCGCGGAGGCGGCAACCAGCCCCGCCACATTGGCAACCTGCATCACCTGAACGGCCTTCGCCCTGTGTTTTTCTGGCCAGGTCTCCACGACAAGCGCGGCGCCGGCGGCCCACTCACCACCGATTCCAAAGCCCGCCAGCATCTGAAACAGGAGGAGTTGATACCAGTCTCGCGCGAAGGCACCGGCTGCCGTGAATACCGAATAAATCAGCATCGTGCCGAGCATCACTCGCGCTCGCCCGAACCGGTCTGCCACGATACCGGACAGAATCCCGCCGATGCCCCAGCAAAGCAGTTTCGCGCCGACAATGAGCCCTCCAATCCGCATGACGCTGCCCTGTGAAGCCCCGAGCAGGTCGTGAAGGGCCGGAACCATGATCATGGTGAACAGGTAGAGATCCATTGCATCGAACATCCACCCCACAAACGCGGACGCAAGTACAATCCAGGCGGCCTTGCCCACGACAGGAGCACCAACATTGCTCCCATGGTCTGTCGACTCGAAAGGAGTCGAGTTCGTTTCCATCTTCCCATCTCCTGCTTTGCACTACTTATGATTAGACAAACAGTTCCGGACACTTCGATGGCATCGCGTGCTGGCATGACAGGGTTCAGTAGAAGCGGCTGCCGTTTGCCCGCCTGACCAAACTGAACAGAAACATGAACGAAGGGAACTATGACGAACGCGGTCTGGCAAACCACCGCCTGCACTTCAAAACCAGCATTTTCCACAACAAGCCGAGTACGGAAATCTCGTTCGTTGAGCGTGCTGCGTTGTCGCGGCGTGTTGCCGCCACGGGTTCTCTGTCTCCGGTGGATGTCGAAGCGAACGCGTTTGTGTCGTCCAGGGGCAACGCTGTTTCAGCCTGCCGGTCCGCAAGTTTCTCCAGCAAATTCGCCGCGAATTGACGGACCATCTGTTCCGATACGGCATTGATGATTCCAACGCCGCGGCCATACTGCGCCACCTGCCCCGCCATCTGCACACTGGTGCGAACGTCAACCTGGGTGCCGGCGGCTTCATTGAGGCGTGATAGAGAAAACGTGGTCACCGTATTGGCCGATCCGCGGTTTTTGGTCTCCTGCCATGTGGCCTCAACGGTCGCCGTATGCGCGTCACCCCACGGGGCGCTCAAGGTGACCTTGCCGGAGAACTCCATCGCGATTGGACCCAGCTTGACGCGAATCAGCCCCCTGTACGAGTCCTTGCCGAGTGTGTCCGTGAGCGTCGCACCGGGAAAGCAGGACACCACCAGCGGAACGTCGAGTAGTGCGTTCCAGGCGTTCTCGATAGTCGAGTCGACCGAAAAGCGATTTACGATCTCCATACTTCTCCACCTTCATCCGTGTATTGCTCAAACTGGCTTAATAAAACGTCCGCGTACGCATCGGGCGCGTCGACACATGCAAGGTGCCCGGCAGCGCGCAGCGTCCGTTCCTCCGCCCCATGGATTCCTTGCGTCAACTGCGCCGATACGGTTCTGGGTACACTTCCGTCGAGTTCGGCGTTGAGCACGAGTGTCGGGACCTCGATGTCGCACAGAAGACTGGAGACGTCATCCGTGGCAATGGCGTGCAATATCTCCAGGTAATCCTTTGAAGCGATGGCCGCAATCTGCTGGGCAAGTCGCTCCCGCTTCGGGTACGCCGTGTTTCTGTGGAGGGTCTGCTCCACGTACATGCGCGCAAAGAGATGCATTGGCAGCTTTTTCAACATCCCTTCGGTTGCTGCGAGCCGCCTGGCTACCGTCGGTCCGGAAACGCTTGCGTAAGCACTCGACAAGACCATGACAGCCACGCGTCGACCCAGCTTCGCGGCAACGCGGATTGCAGTGAGTCCCCCCATCGAGATACCCACCAGGCCAAAACGGTCGAGACCGATGGCCCCCGTCACCGCAACAACGTCGCTGGCAACCGCGTCTGCATTCCACGCGCTTCGCTTCGTCGAGTCGCCGTGACCGCGGGCATCTATTGCCACGACTCGATAATTCGCGGTGAGTGCGGGCAGAATATCGTCCCACAGCGCGCTCGATGTGCCGAGACTATGGAGCAAAACGACCGCGGGCCCGTTGCCGATGTCGATATAGGCAATGCGCTCGCCGTCGACGCTCAGAAACCGCTTGTCGTGAGACGGCGCGAACGGCGCTGTCACGTCGAGGCGAGCCGCAATCGATTCCGCCAAAACGTCGGCGGCAAGCTTTGACGAATCCGGGCCGGCCGATTCGCGCAGGAAGGTCTTGATTCCGAGTAGTGCCTGCGGAGCCCGGCTGTTCATGAACGCGATGAAATCGTCCTGCGCGTTGTCCAGTTCCCAAGGAGCGACTATTTCGCCGATGAGCCCATACTCCAGAGCGGTCGTCGCGTCGATGGGCCGACCCGTCAAAACCAGACGCGAAATCGCCTTGACATGGACACGCGAGATGAGCACGGACATCAGCAGTGCAGGAGCAAACTGCTTCTCCAGTTCGTTGGCTTCGAACTGGCTGCGCACGTCGGCGACTGCGTAGTCGCTCGCTGCAACGATTGCGCAACCCATACCCGAAGCGAGCCCTTTGACGAAACACGCAACCGGTACCGCACTCGAACGGATTGCCTCATAGAGTGCGAGAATGGGCACCGCGCCCCGTTCCTTGATTGCAGGGCGTGGATCTTCCATTGGGGAAAGTGCCGGCGGTGGCGAAGAGGCCCGGCCTGTGCAGAAGTTCTCGCCTTCGCCGGACAACACGATTGCCACGGTGCTCTCGGGAGGGTCACTGATCACCTCTGTGAGCGCTCGAGTCATTGCGTCATCCAGCTCGTTCCTGCCGTCAGCACTGTTCAGGGCAATGTGCAAAACATGACCCTTCATCTTCAGCAGAAGATTTTCATGCATTCCGATCTCCACGTTCATCGCGATTTCACGCCGGGTGATGGCATGCCGGGTACAAACTGCCGAACAACCCCCTGGTTCTGAAGTGTCCTCAGTTCGTCAGTATCCAGCCCGACGTACTCTCCGAGCACGACGTTCGTATGCTCCCCCAGATGCGGTGGGTAACTCGCATCGACAGGCCCCGAGGTATCGAGCTTGATTGGATTGCCGGGCACGCGCACATGAGATCCCGCTCCGCTGCGAAGCTCGACGAGCATGTCTCTGTGCGCGACCTGGGAGGCGTTCAGTGCTTTATCCACCGTCTTGACCAGAGCGGCCGGAATCGAGGCCGAATTCAGCAGATCGAGCCAACTCTGCGCGGATTCGGACCGAAAGCGCACCTCCAGTATTTCCCATAGCGCCGCCTTGTTTGCGAGGCGTTCGTCCGGATCCTTGAATCTCGGGTCGTGGACGAGGTGTGGCAAACCGACTACCTTGCACAGGTCCGCCCACATACGTTCGGTGTTGGCGGTCACAACCAGTGAAACGCCGTCGCCACATTCGAACGAGCGGTAAGTCGGTATCGAATCGTGGCCTCGTCCCTGGGGTTCCGGCACTTCACCCGATAGCAGGTAATAGGCGCCTTGATAACAAAGCATCGCGATTTGCGCATCGAGCATCGACACATCGACGAACCGTCCTTCGCCGGTAGTCTGGCGCTCGACCAGCGCAGCGAGTACGCCCATTACGCCGTACATGCCGGCCGCCAGATCGCCGATCGGAATGCCAGCGCGAACGGGCGCTCGCCCAGGCTCCCCGGTCAGACTCATGCCCCCTGACATCGCCTGCACGATCATGTCGTAAGCGGGAAGATCCCTGTCCGGGCCGGTCTGTCCGAAGCCGCTGATACTGCAATAGACGAGCCGCGGACTGCGCGCGCGAAGCTCCGCGTGACCGAGCCCGAGCCGCTCCATCACACCGGGACGATTGTTTTCGACGAGGACATCTGAATGTGCCGCCAGTTCCCGAACGAGTTCGGCTCCCCGCTCCGTCTTGAGGTCAATGACAACGCTCTTCTTGTTGCGATTGACCGCAAGATAATAGGCGCTGTCGCCCTCTACGAAATGCGGTGGCACGCCGCGTGAAAGTTCGCCCGCCGGCGGCTCGATCTTGATGATCTCAGCGCCGAGGTCACCGAGAATTTGCGTTCCGAAAGGGCCCGACAGGAACTGCGTGAGATCCAGAACCCTCACGCCGCTCAGCGGACCGGTTTTTCCAGATTCCATAGCGTTATCCTGCAAGTTCTTCGTTCGAGGTGTGTTGGGGAGCGGCGTCGCTGTAGGCGCCTGCGGCATGCAGCCGATCAGAGATCATTTCAGGCAGCACGGGAGTTTCGTCAAATCGGATAGACCAACGGCTCAGCGCATCCTCGATGGCACTGACGATCGCCGCGGATGCAGGAATCGTCCCGCCCTCCCCGGCGCCTTTGACGCCAAGCGGGTTGTTCGGCGAGGGCGAAACGAGATGCGCCATCGCGATGTGGGATGGCATGTCGAGAGCGGTCGGCAGCAGAAACTCCGCGAAATTCGTCGCAAGCGGCTGGGCATTCTCGTCGTAGGCATGCCGCTCGAGCAGCGTATTTCCGATCCCATGGGAAATCGCGCCAATCACCTGCCCTTCGACGAGCATCGGATTGATCACATTCCCGCAATCGTGCGCAACGCCATAACGCAAGACCTTTACGTAGCCAGTCCCGATATCCACCTCGACTTCCGCGAACGCCGTTCCGTTGGCGTAGACACTGGCTTTCGGGGAGAAATAATGCGTGACGGTCATGCCTGCATCCAGCCCGTCAGGAAGCGTGAACCCAGGTATCCCATAGGACATCTGAGCGATTTTCCCGAGCGGCAACGCCCTTTCCGGCTGACCTCGCGCGCATACGACGCCACGCGCGATCTCGATCTGGTCCAGCGGAACTCGAAGGGCGTTCGCAGCCAGCGCCCTGATTTTTCCCGCGAGCTTGCCGCATGCAATGTGGACTGCATTTCCGGCGTTGACGGTGATCCGGCTCGCGAATGTCCCGACACCCATTGCAAGCTTGCCCGTATCGCCGACGACTACCGTGATGGCATCCATCTCGACACCGATCTGATCGGCTGCGATCTGGGCAAAGATGGTTTTCATGCCTTGCCCCTGCGCGCCGGCGCCACCGACGTCCAGGTGTATGCGTCCGTCGTTTTGCAACGTGACTTCCGCCCCTTCATAAGGACCGAGACCACAGCCTTCCACATAATTGGCAAAGCCAATGCCAAGATATCGTTGCCGCGTGCGCGCGTCCTCCTGGCGGGCGCGAAATGCGTCCAGACCGGCAAGCTCCTCTGCCTTTTTCTGGGTCTCCGGATAGTTGCCGGAGTCATACACCATCTGCGAACCGTCGCGGAATATCAGGCCAGTTTTGTACGGTAGCTGTTCCGGCTGCACGAAATTGCGACGTCGAATTTCCAGACGAGTGAGGCCGAGCTGGTCGGCTGCGGCATCGAGCATCCGCTCCATCGCGAATACCGCTTTAGGCCGCCCCGCACCACGCACCGGCGTGGTGGGTACCATGTTCGTGCACGCGACTTTCAGCTTCACCTGGAATGCCGGGACGACGTACGGACCCAGCGACGAGGTCACCGCGATGATCGGCACGACTATGCCCCAAGGCACATACGCACCGTTATCGTGGACCACGGAACCGCGCACGCCGAGGATCTTTCCGTCCTGGTCGAGCGCCATCTCGAGATCCCACAGTTGATCGCGCTCCTGGGTAATACTCAGGAAGTGCTCGCGACGATCTTCGGTCCATTTGACCGGCACACCCAGCCTGAGTGCAGCCGAGGCCACGACGAACTCTTCCGGATAGGCGATACCCTTGGGACCGAACGCCCCTCCAACGTCCGGCATGATGACCCGGATCTTCGCTTCGTCGTAGCCGAGCGCTTGCGCGAGGAGACGTCTTTCGAGATGCGGCGCCTGGCCTGAATTCCAGACGGTCAGATCACCGGTGCCGCCATCGAGCCGCGCGAGGGTTGCGCGGCACTCCATCGGGTGCGCAGTTGCGCGATGATGGAATATCTCGCGCTTGACCACGTGCGCTGCGCTTGCAAAGGCCGAGTCGACTTCGCCGAAAGCAAACGGCATGTCGAGCAGGAGGTTTGTCGGAACGTCGCTGTGAGCCCGTGGCGCATCCGGGTCGAATATCTTCCTGATGTCGCCGGCAACAGGCAGTACCTCGTAGTCGATCTGCACCAGGTTAGCGGCGTCTTCCGCGATGTACCGGCTTTCGGCAAGGACAACGGCAACCGCCTCGCCGACGTAGCACACCTCGTCCGCAGCCAGCGGCGACCACATGCGCGGCTCATTGAGCATGTGAGTGGGCGCCAGGACAGGCAAGGGCCGCCGCAGCGCTTCGTCCAGGTCGGCCAACGTCCAGACATGCTGCACGCCCGGTACGGCCTTTGCTGCTTGCGTATCGATGTGCCTGATGCGGGCGTGCGCGTGCGACGATCGCACGAAACAGCAATGCAACGTTCCAGCAAGGTGGATATCGTCGACGAATTGCCCCTCGCCTTTGAGCAGCGCTGGGTCTTCGGTGCGCTTGACGGGTTTGCCGACATATCGCGCGCCCACGGCCGACTCCGAAGGGGCATCGCTGCTCTTCGAGTGTGCGGTAACCAGACCGAAAACTGGATCGGGCTCGCCGCGCATTCTCGCTGCGGCGAGCAGCGCGGCTTCGACTATGGCCTGGTAGCCCGTGCAGCGGCAGATATTGCCGCTGATCGCATCACGAACTTGCGCCTCGGACGGGTCGGGGTTGGCCCGCAGAAACTCCGTGAGTGTGGTCAACATGCCCGGGGTGCAGTATCCGCACTGCAACGCATGGCGATCCTGAAACGCCTGCTGCAGGATGCCTAGCGAGCCGTCGGCATTCGCCAGCCCCTCTACGGTTGTGACCTTCCGCCCGTCGACCTGGCCACAGAGCTGAAGGCACGAGCGCATGGAACGTCCATCCACCAGCACCGTGCATGCCCCGCAAACACCATGCTCGCAGCCATAATGCGTGCCGGTCTTGCCAAGCCGGTGACGAAGAAAATCGCCGAGCGTCACTCTGGGGTCGATGTCGCAGGTCACAGCCTGTCCGTTCAGTTCGAAGGCAATCCTTGCCTGTTCCACGAATTCGATTCTCTGATCCATGATTCCCTCAGCTTGCGTTCAATGCGCGAGCGAACGCACGCCCAAGCGCACGCTCGGTTACGGTGCTCGCGAGGCGTTGCCGATAGGCGGCACTGGCACTCGTGTCGCCAAGGGCATCGATCGAGCTTGCTCTGCCGGCTGCTGCCTTTGCGAGACCGTCGCTGGGCTGCTGTCCCTGGAGGACGTCGTCGAACTGCAGACGGCAAGGTTTCCTGCCCATGCCGCACAGGACCACGTCGGCACGGCGGATAGCGCGATTGGCGTCGACGGACACCATGGCCGCGGCCCCGACGATTGCGAAGTCCCCATGCCTGCGCGCGAATTCCTCGAACGCATAGCCGTGCGGCTCGTTCCAGATGCGCAGGCGAATTTGCGTCACCATTTCGTCCGGTTCGATCGAAGTCGTCATGAAGCCGCACGCGAACTCATGAAACGGGATGCGCCGCTCTCCGCGGGGGCTCACGGCGACGATGGTCGCATTGAAGATTTCGGCGAGTGCGGGCTGCTCCGAGGCCGGGTCGAGATTGCAAACGCTTCCGACAAAAGTGCCCCGATTTCGCGTCTGAATATGACCGACCAATCGATACGCCTCGACCATCAGCGGTGCGTATCGATGAATCAAGGGAGATTGCTCGATATCTCGCTGGCGAACCAGTGCGCCGATGCAGGCCTCGCCGCCTTCCAACGCTATCCCGTCGAGGCCGGGTATCGCGTTCACGTCGATCAGATGGTCCACATACGCGTAACGCATGGCCAGCATCGGCATCAGCGTCTGCCCGCCAGCGATGAGGCGTGCGTTGTCCAGCGTGGCAAGCAGCTCGACGGCACGCGCCACGCTTTCCGGGCGGTGCCAGGTAAAGGGTGCTGATTTCACTTCTCACCTTCCAAGAATGTGTATTGCGCAGGCACCGTGATCGAAGCCGTAGGTGCCTCCACCGGTGATGTGCGCCAGCCCGATTCGCGGACCGCGCGGCTTGTCTTTCGCGACCTGCCGTGCGCCGCAGCGGCCCTGCAACTGGCGGGTTATTTCGACGATCTGCGCGATTCCCGACGCGCCAAGCGGATGGCCCCTGCAGAGCAGACCGCCGGACGGGTTGAACGGAATCCGTCCGTTCAGCGACGTTTGACCTTCCCTGATCAAAGCCGCCCCTTCTCCGTGGCGGGCAAAACCCAGTGCTTCGTAGTACAGCAATTCGGCGATGGTGAAGGCGTCGTGACACTCGACGAGATCGATGTCGGAAGGGCCGATGCCGCAGGATTCGTAGGTCTCGTTCGCACAACGCATCGTGACCTCGGGAGTCGTCATATCCCTGCCTCCCTGCATGTAACGGCCCGACGTCAGATGCGACGCAAGAATCTTCACGGCGCCTTGCCGATTCGCAATGGGAAAGTCGGAGGCCGCAAGCACGACCGCCGATGCGCCATCGCCCAGCGGGCAGCACTGATGCAACGTCAGCGGCGAGGCCACCTGCCGACTAGCGAGCACCTCATCCACCGACATGGTGCTGCGGATCTGTGCATACGCGTTGAGCGCGCCATTCGCCCTGGCCTTGACCGCGATCTGCGCGAGATCGCGAGGCGACAAATCGAATTCGTGCATGTACCGCTGTGCGCGCATTGCGTACAGCGCCGGCATCGTCAAACCGTTCGCCGCCTCGACATCCTCATCGCCCAGATCAAGTGGGCCGCTGCCGAGACGGGTCAATTGCTCCGCTCCGACCACCACGGCACAATCCACCGCCCCCGCGGCAATCGCGAGCCAGGCGTGCCGGAATGCGCTCGCCGACGACGAGCAGGCATTTTCGAAATTCGCCGCTTCGATGCCGGTCAGCCCCGTCTCCCGTGCGATACGTTGAGCAGCCAATGGACCACCGGATACCGTTCCGCAATAAATAGCGCCGATGCGCGGTCGATCGATTCCAGCTTCATCAAGTGCCTCGATGACCGCAGGCGCGGCGAGCTGCGCAAGACTCACTTCCGGGAAACGCCCAAAGCGAACCATACCTGTGCCAGCGACGCTCACGCTCCTCAAACCGTTCGTCGCGCTCATGAACTTACCTGCCGGGGAACTTCGCCGGGTGCGGCAAAGAAGTAGATGAACTGGCTCGCTCGTTTGTTTGCTGCTTTCACTCGCAATTCGAGTTGTTGCCCCGTCTGGACAGCGCCAGCCTCCATTTCGATGCGCCCGAAGACCCTCAGACCCTCACTAAAGTCCACGTAGCCGACGGTATAGGGCGTGTCGACGCCCCTTGGTCCCATATGCACCACGCTGTGGCAGTAGAGGGTGCCGATTGTCGGCAGCGGCAACGCAACGAAGTCGCGGCCGCCGCAGTGCGGGCACACGGTGAGGACTGGATAGATGGGCGCTTCACAGCCGGAGCACCTCGCCCCGAGTAATGACCAGCCTTTCCCGCCTCTGATAACCGAGGCTGTGCTTAATCGTCTGAAACCGTTCACGCTGGCTCCCATTTCTGTTCGAGCTTCATGGTGTAGTGTGTATTACACTATAGTACTAAACGGCAGCGAGAAAGGTAGGGAAAACCCGGCATTACCGATGCGTCCGATTTCGAAGGACCGTCCGCAGTCTCGCTTGCTGGCGATTTTCGCCAACGGGGGGCAGAATGCCTTCCAGACCGATAGTTTTGGAGCTTGTGAGTGGAAATAGCGAAGGCAGGAAGGAAGAAGCCCATCTCGCGCGGAGAGACTTCCTCGACGAACGGCGTAGAGGGATATCAGCAGCGTGTTAGCAGGGAAAAGCGCGCGTTGATCCTGGAGGTTGCAATTGCAACGTTCCTGGAAAGCGGATACGACGCGGCCACGATGGATTCCATTGGCGATCGCGCGACAGTGTCATACGCGACCCTGTACAAACATTTTCCCAGCAAGGAAACGCTGTTCGTCGAAGCGGTGGACCATCTGATCCATCAGCTATTCTCGAGCTGGAAAGATCACGTCGTGCCCAACGACGTCGAACCGGGCCTGCGCGAAATTGGACGCGCATTCTGCGAGCTCGTTTCAGACGCGCGGTTGATTTCCGCGATGCGCCTGATCATTGGGCAAGCGCGAAACTTTCCCGCGGTGGGCGCCCGCTTTCAACTTGCGAAGCATTTATTCAGCGATATTACGGATGCCTGGTTGCAAAGGCGCGTTGACGAAGGCGAGCTGCGTGTTGCCGACGTGCAGCTCGCGCGCGCAGAATTCATTGGCATGCTGGGCGAGACCGTTTTTTATCCTCGCCTCATGCAAACAGACTACGCCCTGTCCGACGATCAGGTAGAACGCGTCGTCGAGAGCGCCGTTTGCACTTTCCTGGCGCGATATCGAGTCCAATGATTCGCATCGCGGCGATCCCCGCTGCGTCCCTCCCGGCGCGGGCCCACCGAACAACAATTGCAGCCGCAACCGCGATGAGACCAACATGAGCGATTCAAATGACATTCGCTTCCTGCTGACCATACAGGAAACCGGCAGCCTCGTTGCGGCAGCGAGAAAGCTTGGGCTGTCGCCGCCGGCGGTCACGCAGCGGTTGCAGCAGATCGAAAGAAAACTCGATATCCGCCTCGTCGACCGCAGCGCTCGCCGCTTACGGTTCACGGAAGAAGGAATGTTGCTGTGCCAACGCGGCGCACACCTGGTGACACAGTTCGACACGCTGTTCGAGGATTTGCGCGCACGCCGCGGTGGGCTCGTCGGCACCGTGAGAGTTCGCGCGCCACTGGGTTTCGGGCGGCGCTATCTCGCTTCCGTCGTGTCCCGCTTTCAGCAGGACAACCCCGACGTCGACATCGAGTTGACGCTCACCGATCAACCATTGACCGAGGCCGCCGACCGCTATGACATCGTGGTTCATATCGGCGATCTGCCTGCGTCGAATCTGATCGGCTATGCGATTGCGCCGAATGCACGCTTCGTGTGTGCATCCCCAGCGTTTCTGAAGCGCTTTCCGAACCCGGAAACCCCTGACGATCTGGCCGAACTGCCATGTATCGTGCTGCGAGAGAACAACGAAGACGCATCGCTCTGGCAGTTCCGCAAGGGCCGCACGGCGCGCAGTATCCGCGTGTCGTCGAAGTTGAGCTGCAACGATGGCGAGGTGATTCGCCAATGGGCGTGTGAGGGCCGTGGCGTCATTCTCCGCTCGGAATGGGACGTTGCCGGCGATATCGCGAAGGGAAACCTCGTGCGGCTGCTCCCCGCATGGAAGGCGCCCGACGCCGATGTGATCGCACTCACCAACAATCGCGCCGGATTGCCCGCACGCACCCGGCAATTCATGCAGTATCTGCAGGCACATTTTCGCCCACAGCCGCCGTGGCGGAGCTAGCCGACACCTCGAAAGACATTCAATCTTTCTGAATGATTGATTTCGTGCGACTGAATTCCCGGCGCCTGATCGAACTCTATACTTGATGCCATGAACGAACCGCATGGAGGCCTCGCTCATGAGCAGTCCATCTTCAACGACCGGCTATCCGAAGGCGGTCCTCTTCGATCTTCTCACCGCGCTGCTCGACTCGTGGACGCTCTGGAACCGCTCCGCAGGCTCGGAGCAGGCTGGGCGTGCGTGGCGCGCCGAGTACCTACGTCTAACCTACGGTTGCGGGCGCTACGTCGCCTACGAACAGCTGGTAAAGCAGTCCGCGGTGCACGTGGGCTTGCCCGAATCCTCCGCACTCGCGCTTGAGGTAGACTGGCTTCAACTGACACCGTGGAGCGGTGCCGTCGAGGCAGTGCAACAGCTTCAACCGCATTGCAAGATCGCTATCGTAACCAACTGCTCGATACGACTTGGCCGCCAGGCGGCAGGAATCTTTCCCGTCAAATGGGATGCCGTAATCACCGCCGAAGAAGCCGGCGCATACAAACCCGACCCGACGCCCTATCGCCTGGCGCTCGACGTGCTCGGCGTGACGCCTTCGGAGGCCGTCTTCGTCGCCGGCTCGAGCTACGACATGTTCGGCACCGCCTCGGTCGGCTTGCGGACTTATTGGCACAACAGGGTTTCCCTGCCCTTGGTAGAAGGTGCGCCGCCTCCCGAAATCGAGGCGCCGACACTGGAATCACTTGTGCCCTGGTGCAGCCGGTTCCGACATTTCGGCGCACAACAAGCTGCCCAACTGAAATCATGAAACTTGATCAACTCGATACCCCTGCAGCCCTGGTCGATATCCCGCGGATGAACAGGAATATTGCGCGTATGCAGTCGCGCCTGAACGCGCTCGGCGTGAAGTTTCGCCCGCACGTGAAAACGACCAAATGTAGGGAGGTGGTGCACGCGCAACTGGCAGCCGGCGCGAACGGCATCACGGTTTCGACGCTGAAGGAAGCGGAAGCGTTCTTTGCGGCTGGCGTGACCGATATTCTCTACGCGGTCAGTATCGTGCCGTCGAAGCTGCCAAGAGCGATGGCGCTCCGACAACGGGGCTGCGATCTGAAGCTGGTGGTGGACAACACGCGCGCAGCGGTAGAAGTCGCGAGGTATTGCGCCGGGCAGAAGGAAGCCTTCGAAGTCTGGATCGAGGTGGATACAGATGGGCATCGCTCAGGGATCGCGCCGGAGCAGGATGCGTTCCTGGAGGTCGGGCGCATCCTGCATGACAGCGGCGTCAAGCTCGGCGGCGTGATGACACACGCGGGCTCCAGCTACGAGCTTCACACGCCCGATGCGCTGTCTGCGCTCGCCGAACAGGAACGCGCAGGCTGTGTTCGCGCAGCGCAACGGCTGCGTGACGCGGGCCTCCCTTGTGACGCGGTGAGCGTCGGTTCGACACCCACCGCGTTGTCCGCCGAGAAACTGGATGGCGTATCCGAGGTGCGCGCGGGTGTTTACGTCTTTTTTGATCTCGTGATGCGCAACATCGGCGTATGCTCGACCGATGACATCGCTTTGAGCGTGCTCACGACGGTCATCGGCCATCAGCCGGAAAAAGACTGGGTGATCGTGGACGCAGGCTGGATGGCGATGAGCCGCGACCGCGGGACGTCGCGGCAGACGGAAGATTTCGGATATGGTCTGCCCTGTCGTCTCGATGGCACGCCTTTGACAGACTGGGTTTTAAGCGGTGCAAACCAGGAGCACGGGATTTTGTCGCCGGCTCATGAAACACAGCAAACAACGAACCTGGCGACCCGCTTTCCGATCGGAACGAAGCTGCGTATCCTGCCCAATCATGCCTGCGCAACAGGCACGCAGTTCCCGGAGTATCACGCGCTATCCGCAGATGGCGAAACAACCGTATGGAGCCGCTTTCATGGCTGGTAACGAATCGGGCACGCGATTGCCGCGCACGGAAAACCCGGTGAACCTGCGTCCCCCGGGGGGCCACTATAGTCACGTGGCGATTGCAAACGGACTGGTCTTCGTGTCGGGTCAGTTGCCGATCGACGCGCAGGGCCAAAAGCTGACCGACGCGTCGTTCGAGGCGCAGGCCGAGCAGGTGCTGGCGAATCTCAAGGTTGCGCTAGAAGGCGCAGGCAGCAGCATCGCGCAACTGGTCCAGGTTCGCGTCTATCTCGACGATATCGAGCATTGGCCGAGTTTCAATCAGATCTACGCGGATTGGGCGAGCGAGGCGCGGCCGGCACGCACAATCGTGCCGACGGGACCGCTCCACTTCGGCTTCAAGATCGAGATCGAAGCGACAGCAGTGCTATAAGGTTGCTTGTGCTCGCGGCAGAGTCACGACGTACCCGATGCGATCTTGAATTCCGAAACGACATTGTCGAGCAGCGCGGCCTGCTCCTTGAGCGACTGGGCTGCGGCTGCAGCCTGCTCGACGAGTGCCGCATTTTGCTGAGTTGTTGTGTCCATTTGCACGACCGCGCCACTCACCTGCTCGATGTCGTGACTCTGTTCCTGCGTAGCCCGGTGCAACTCAGCCATCAACCCGCTTACCGCTGAGACTGACGACACGACCTCGGTCATGATCGTGCCTGCCCTTTGCGCGAGCAGCGAACCTTGGTCGATCTTCCCGACCGTCGCATCGATCAACTGCTTGATCTCTTTTGCCGCCTGCGCACTTCGTTGAGCGAGACTTCGGACCTCACTCGCAACGACCGCAAAACCGCGCCCGAGTTCTCCAGCCCGTGCCGCCTCGACGGCGGCATTCAGCGCCAGAATGTTGGTCTGGAAGGCGATGCTCTCTATCAGGCCCACGATTTCGGCGACCTTGCTGGAATGCACCGATATGCCTTGCATCGTCCGGACGACTTCGTGAACCACCTCGCCGCCCGCAGATGCCGTTTGTGAAGCCGCCAAGGCCTGTCGACTCACGGTATCGGCAGTCTCCGCGTTCTTCTTGACGGCCCGCGTCAGCTGCGCCATGTTCGCGGCTGCAAGCTCGAGCGACGCCGCCTGTTGCTCGGTTCGCCGCGAAAGATCCGCGCTGCCGGAGGCAATCTCCTGTGCGCCGACGTTGATGGTTTCCGTTCCGCCGCGAACGCTCCGGACAGTTCGCACCAGCGCGTCCTGCATCGTCCTGACGTCCGCCATGAGCATTCCCATCTCGTTCCGATATTCGGCGAGCACATCGCCCTGAAGATTGCCTGAGGCAATGCGCGCGAGATGTGTCTTGATTTCAGCGATAGGGCTCACCACGATTCCAACGAGGATCCGCCGAGCGCCTATTCCCACGGCAAGTGCGACCACCGCCGTTGCCGCAAGCATGGCGACCATCAAATGAAAGCGCGACTGCGCCTGCGCAAAACGTTGCCGTTGCAAGTCGACGACCGCGTTCTCGCGTTCCTTCATCGCGCTCTGATAAGACGCCACCGCATCCTGTGTCGCCTTGCCCTGGAGTTCCTTGAAGTGGCCGAAATCCATTTGGCCGAGCGCGTCAGCCGCGGGCAGGATCGCCTTGTCGAGGACCGACCGGCGGCGCTCTGCCAGCTGCTTCGCCGCATCGGAGTCCGCGCCCGATTGCAGTGAAAGATATTTCGAGAATTCTCGTTCGGAATCCTTTAGATCCTGGCGCGCGCCCGAGAGCAAGTCCGGCTCCGGGTCACCCAGACCATACAACGAAAGGTAGCTGTCGAGTGAAACGCGTGCGCGCTGAAGCAAGGCGTCACTGGTCTTCAGCGCGACCAGCGAACTGGTATCCACTTCATACATCGCTCGCAGCGCGTCGTTGTTCAGCTTCAGCGCCAGAATGCCCGCAGAGCTCGTCACAGCAAGGATGACGACAAACACCGAAATTACGCAGGTCAGCCCGCTTTTGATACTGAGCCCCTTGAGCATGTTTCCCCCCGATTCATGATGTGTCAAATCGACCTCTCCACACGGGCCGTGACGACCTTTTTATTAATATGAAAAGATTCCAACTGCGATAAACCACTACTCCGCCGAGTAGCGCGCGGTCCTTGTCAGAGACGCCAGACGCTCGACTGTGAAGCTGACCCGACGGCAGAGCGTTTGTCCCGCAGCAAGAACCGAAAGCCCGTGCAAGCCATCGCCGTCGCGGACGTAGCGGTGTTCCGATTGATCATTCATCACCTGGAACGAAAACGAATCGTCTTCCGGATATGCACAAAGGCGATAGCAGTCTGTGTTACCCACAATCGCGAGAGAAAACTGTCGCGCCGGCCATTCGACCAGCGCCCTCCCTCCCCAGCCAGTGAACGCGTGGTCTACCGCCTTCGCCGGTAAAGGGAATGTCACCCCGAATTGCCACGCGAACGGAGCCGGAACGAGCCTGGGAGTCTTTCCGTTCTCTCGTGCAATCCAGATCCCGCCCGCCGGCGCGCTTATGCGGGTATCCGCGTCGCGCACCAGGGCCGGACTGACCTCGATTTCGCACGGTAGCGGCGTGTGTCCCGTATTCTCGAGCTCGACGGCGATTTCCAGTGTCGGCCCGTCAAGCTCATATGTCTGGACTGCCCTATAGCGCTCTGCGACTTCGGCTATCAAGCGGAGACATTTTTCTCCGGTCGAGTCGATTTTCCAGTCGCCCATAAGTGCAACATCGGCCAGCGGAACCCGCCGACTTGCGCCGATTGGCTGTGATCCTGACGACGTTGCCGCAGCCCGGATGTCCTGCGCCACGTTCTGAACCCAGATCGACGGTTGACACGATAGTCGACGGGGAGCAGTTCCATGCCCTCGCCGCTGCGCCTGTCGAAAGACGGGCGTCCACACGCCCCGGTCGTTCCACTCTAGTTGCGCAATCCCGCCGTGGCGCCCCGCCTCTACGTCGAGCCTCAGAGAGGCGTTCGAAAGCGTCGTCTGCCGATACGCCTTGTCGCCTGTGCCCTGCTCTGGCTCTCCAGGTTGCGCCGCCTTCCCGAAGCCTGGCTGTCGTAAATCCGTTTCCCGCAACTCGAGCATGTTCTCCCCTCTCGTTCGGCCAGACTGGATATCAACCTGAGACGTTCAGGTCGTCGTGACGAGATCACCGCGACCGCGCTTATCCCGCCCCCGCTGCCCACCGTGCGATGGGCCGGCCGAGGTCGGCACGAAACCCCCGCCGCCCTTGCGGCGTCGACCCGCGTGCCGCTCGATGATCCGCTGCAGCAGACAGAACACGCAGAGCAATGCGCCGATGACTATGCGCGTCCACCACGAACTCAACGTGCCGTCGAAGGTGATCAGCGTCTGGATGGTGCCGAGGATGCCGACGCCGAATAGCGAGCCAATTACGTAGCCGACCCCGCCGGTCAACAACGTTCCGCCGATCACCGTTGCAGCGATCGCATCGAGTTCCATCCCCTGTGCCTGCAGTCCGTACCCGGAAAGCACATACAACGTAAAGATCACCCCGCCCAGCGCCGAGCAGAAGCCGCTCAACGCATAGACAGCGATCTTCGTTCTTGCGACTGGCAAGCCCATAAGGAGCGCAGAGCGCTCATTGCCGCCAATTGCATAAACGTTGCGCCCGAAGCGCGTAAAGTGCGCGATGAAAATGGCGATCACGAGCGTCGCAATGCCAACCAGCGATCCGGCATTGAGGGAGCCGCCGCCGACCGGAATATTCAGAGACGCGACAGCATGGAACGTCGGCTCGTCGATCGTGATCGATTCCGTCGTAATCAGGAAGCATGCGCCGCGAGCCAGGAACATGCCCGCGAGCGTGATGATGAACGGCTGCAGGCGGAAGAAGTGAATCAGCGCTCCCATCGCCGCACCGTAGAGCGCGCCGAAAACCAGCACGATCGGCACGACGACCCAGATGGGCCAATGCAGCCACTGCGCGCCCACAGCGCACAGTATCGTGGTCAGGGCAACCACAGCGCCGACCGACAGGTCGATGCCCCCCGACAGGATCACGAACGTCATGCCAATCGCCACGACGAGCAGAAACGCGTTGTCAACGAACAGGCCCGTCAATACCTGCATCGAAAAGAAGCCGGTGTACATGACAGAACCAAAACCGAACAGCGCGGCGAACAGCACGATCGTTGCGACGATGGGCAGGGTTCTCGGATCGGCCAGACGGCCAGTCAGCTTTCTCATGATGGACTCGTTCCGGTGGATGCGCGTTCGCGCGCCGGGGAAAGAAGATGTTTCACCTGCCTGACAACCAGCGCACGCGCAACCTCCGACTGAATGACACTCACCGCGACCACGACAATCGCCTTGACAACGAGCGTTGCTTCCGGCGGCACACCGATCGAATAGGTCGTGTAGGTCAACGTCTGGATGATCAATGCGCCGAGCACCGTGCCGCCAAGACTGAAGCGGCCGCCAAGCAACGACGTCCCGCCGAGCGTCACGGCCAGAATCGCGTCGAGTTCGAGCAACAGACCCGCATTGTTTCCATCGGCACTCCGTACGTTCGAGCTGGCGATGATCCCGGCGAGCGCCGCCATCAACCCACAGATGACATACACGCCGAAGACGATCGCGCCGGAACGCAGCCCGACCAGCCGCGTTGCGACAGGATTGACGCCAATGGAGCGGACAAAGAGTCCGAGCGCGGTGCGGTTCACCAGAAGCGCGAGCGCGAGCGTCACGACGACCGCGATCCAGACCGAGCAGGGAACCATCGCCAGATATCCATCTCCCAGCCTGAGGTAGCCAGGTGCACCGATGGGAATAATCTGGCCGCCGGTCAGCAACTGTGCAACGCCCCGCCCTGCGACCATCAATATGAGTGTGGCGATGATCGGTTGCATCCCGACGAGCGCGACAAGCAGGCCGTTCCACATCCCGGCCAACAGTCCGACGGCAATCGCCGCCCCAAGCGCCATGCCAACGCGCGACGGATCCGCCTCGAGGATGATCGCGGCGGCCGCGCCCGCAATGGCTACCGTTGCACCGATCGAGATGTCGATGCCTCGCGTCGCGATGACGAGCGTCATGCCGAGGGAGACCATCACGAGCGGCGCAGCACGATTGAGGATGTCGATCGGCGCACCGAAAAGATGACCGTCGAGGACTGTCACAGAGAGAAAGCTTGCGCGATGCGCCACGTCCAGAAGAATCAGCAAGACGAGTGTGATGGCGGGCCAGACCAATTGATGCCGCACCAGCGCGCGAACCGGTTTCATGACTCGCCTCCTGCGATGAGTTGATACACCTGATCCTCCGAGAGGCGATCGCCCGCGATCTCGGCGACCTTGCGACGGTCGCGCAGGACAGCAATCCTGTGACTGACGCGAACCACCTCGCTCATTTCAGAAGAGATAAAGAGAATTGCGAGGCCTTTCGCGCAAAGCGAACGCACACGGTCCATGATCTCGAACTTCGCGGCGACGTCGATACCGCGCGTTGGCTCATCCATAATCAACAGTTTCGGCTCGGTCGCGAGCCAGCGGGCGAGCAGCACCTTTTGCTGGTTTCCCCCCGAGAGCAGGCCGATGGGCTGCTCTGCGTCGCGTGCCTTGATCCCGAGTTGCGCGATGTATTCATCGGCCATTTTTCTTTGGCGGGCGTAACTCAGCATGCGCCACCATCCACGTCGTGCCTGCAACGCCAGAACAATGTTTTCCCGGATCGACAATGCCGCTACGATTCCTTCTTTTTTTCGATCCTCGGGGCAATAGGCAATGCCATGTCGCACAGCGTCACGCGGCGAAGTGAGCTTCGCGCGATGTCCGTCGATCAGCATCGTCCCAGTGTCCGGGCGTTCCGCGCCGAACACCAGCCGCGCTGTTTCGGTGCGGCCAGAACCGAGCAGTCCAGCAAGGCCGACGATCTGGCCTGGACACACGTCGAGATCGACGGGACTCATCAATCCGCGCCGACCCACACCCTGCATGGAAAGAAAGGGGGTTGCCGCTGCCTCCGGGTGTGGACCGTCCGATGCGCCAGCCTTCATTGCCTCATTCATGCCTTCGCGGCCAGTCATCTTTGCGACCAGCACGTCGACGGGCAAGTCCTTTGCCAGGTACTCGCCTTCTCGTGCGCCATTACGCATGACGGTGATGCGATCCGATACGGCATAGGTCTGCTCAAGAAAGTGCGTCACGAACAGAATCGCCATTCCCGATTCCTTCAAGCGGCGCAGCACAGCGAAAAGCCGCGCGACTTCGCCGTCATCGAGACTTGACGTCGGCTCGTCGAGAATGAGCACGCTCGCGTCGACGGAGACGGCGCGCGCGATTGCCACCATCTGCTGGACCGCGATCGGGTAGGAATCCAGCGAGCGCGTGACATCAATGTAAAGATCCAGAGCGGCCAGCGCGTCCCGCGCCTGCACGTTGATCGCTTTCCAGTCGATTGCTCCGCGCTTCTTGGGGTGCCGGCCGGCGAAGATGTTCTCCGCCACTGAAAGGTTCGGGCAGAGGTTCACTTCCTGATAGAGCGTCTGGATGCCGGCGGCTTCGGCGTCCAGCGGCGCGGTGAAGCGAACCGGCTTCCCAGCGAGGCAGATTTCGCCGCGATCGTGTGCGAATACGCCCGTGAGTACGTTGATGAGCGTTGATTTGCCCGCGCCGTTCTGGCCCATCAACGTGTGAATCTCACCGGGAAACAGCCGAAAATCGACCTGCTGCAACGCCTTGACGCCCGGGAACGTCTTGTCGATGCCGGTCATTTCGAGTATGGGTAAAGGCTTCATGATGTTCGCGAGATCCGCAGACGGCCTCGGCAGTGGTGTCGGGGACGAGCCGGCGCGCTCAGGAGCGACGCTCCCGAGCGCGCCCGTCAGCGGCTAGATATGACGTGCAGATCAGTACTTTCGGCTCGACATGACTTGCGCTGCGACATTCATCGGGAAGATGCCTTCGTCGGTCACGATGCGCCGCGGAATCTGCTTGCCGGCCACGATGTCCTTCACCGCGGCCATCAACTGAGGACCGAGCAACGGGCTGCATTCGACGTCCACGTTGATCTTCCCGTCCACCATGGCCTGGAAGCCACCCTTCGTCGCGTCGAAGGAAACGACCGTGACATCCTTGCCCGGTTTGATGCCTGCTTCTTCCATGGCCTGGATTGCTCCGAGCGCCATATCGTCGTTATGGGCATAGACCACGTTGATCTTTTTGCCGTACGTCTTCGCAAACGCTTCCATCACCTGCTTGCCGCCCGCAAGCGTGAAGTCACCGCTTTGCGACGCGATCACCTTGAACTTCGGATCGCTCTTGATCACTTCCATCAGGCCCGCATGACGATCGTTGGCTGGCGCGGAACCGACCGTCCCTTGCAGTTCTGCGATGTTGATGGGACCTGGCTCGTTCTTGTAACGCTCCTCGAGCCAGTGGCCTGCGCGCCGCCCCTCTTCCATGAAGTCGGAGCCGATCATCGTCACGTACAGCGAGGGATCCTTTACGTCGATCGCGCGATCGGTGAGGACGACCGGAATCTTTGCACGCTTCGCCTCTTCGAGCACCGGCTCCCAGCCGGATTCGACGACAGGCGAAAACGCGATAACGTCGACCTTCTGCGCGATGAACGAGCGGATCGCCCTGATCTGGTTTTCCTGCTTCTGCTGGGCGTCCGAGAACTTCAGGTTGACGCCGGCATCCTTGGCTGCCGCTTTCACCGACACGGTGTTTGCCGTGCGCCATGCACTTTCGGCGCCAACCTGGGAGAACCCAAGCGTAATCGGCTTGCCCTGTGCGAATGCGCTTGTCCCGGCAGCAATCGCGAACGCCGCCCCCACCATCGTACGTAGTGCGATCTTTCTGACCAGCTTCATTATTCTGTCTCCGATGTACGAGTTTCTAATTACTATTTTTCGCCACAGCCTGATGCTGTTCGAATCACCGATCGAATGGATGCTTTAGCCAAAACGCAAGTATTCCGCTCCCCTGTCTCGTTAGATTTGAATTTCCGGGCAAAGCCGGGTAAGGCAAGAACGTCGTCGACTCGGCCCCTTGCCTCGAGACAGCGCTCGATCAACGGGTTCGGCACAGTCTATGGAGAAGCCCGATAACCTTCCAATGAAAAATTCGCCTTCTCCGATACACGTTTTGGCATTGGTGTAAATACCTATCTGTGCCTTCGCGAATTGTCTTGCCAACCTGATCTCCAGTGGATTTTGTCCTCGCGACTATAATAATTACATAGGGATACTTATGATCAGAATCGGAGTGATCTGTCGCGTGACAAAGCGAAAGGCTGTGCGCGCGACGATCCCCGAACCACCCATCGAACCGAAATCGCGCCCTGCCAGAGCGCATAACCACGCTCTCGGTCCGACACAAAATTTTGCGCTGCACACAAAAACTGAGCAAAAAGTACAGAACCGCTGCCCCGTTTTGGCGTGGCTGGCGCGCCAGGCCGGTGCTAACTTACGCTCGCTATCTACCGGCACGCAAGCTCCACCGGCCGATAACAAACCACTCGAACTAAAACCTTCCAGGAGACGGCAGTGAAAAGGTTCCACTATTCCGCACTGTGTGCGTTGCTGGGCGCGACCCTGCCTGTCGTGTCGGTCGCGCAGTCGTGCAATGTTCCTGTCATCAAGGTGCTCGCGCAGAAAAGTCTCGGCCTGACCGTGATGGAAAAATCCTTGCCGGACTACGAGAATAAGACCGGAACGAAGATCGAGATCAGCTATTTTGGAGAGAACGACCGCCGTGCAAAATCGCGGCTCGACGCGTCGACCGGCGCCGGCTCATACCAGGTCTACTACGTGGATGAGGCGAATGTCTCCGAGTTCGCGACGGCGGGCTGGATCGTGCCCCTGCTGAAGTACTACCCCAAGGAAGCCGACTACAACGACTTCCTGCCCGGACGCCGCGCTGTCGCGAGCTATAAGGGCGTCGCGTATTTCGCGCCGCTCATCGGCGGTTCCGACTTCCTGTTTTATCGCCGGGATATTCTCGAAAAAGCGCATATGCCGGTGCCGCGCACGCTCGACGAACTGGTTGCCGACATCAAGAAACTCAACGCGCCGCCGAACCTGTACGGCTGGGTTGCGCGAGGCCAGCGCGGCTCCGGCATGAACGTCTGGCGCTGGGCGCCGTTCATGCTCGCCGAAGGCGGCACATGGACCGACAAGCAGCAGCAACCCGCATTCAATTCACCCTCTGCCGTCAAGGCCACGCAGCTTTACACGGACCTCTTCAAGTATGCGCCGCCGGGCTCAACCACCTATGACTGGAGCAACGCACTCGAAGCATTCCGCTCTGGCAAGGTGGCGTTCATGATCGAGTCGACGCCGTTCGCCGACTGGATGGAAGACCCCACCAAGTCGAGTGTCGCCGACAAGGTCGGCTACGCGAGACCGCCCTCACCGCTGCCGTCCGCCGCTTACGGGCATGGTCTGGCCATTTCTGCAGTCGGCGCAAAGGACGAATGCGCCCGCCAGGCAGCCGGCAAGTTCATTGCGTGGGCAACGAGCAAGGAGCAGGAACAGGCGCGCCTGCGCGACAACGTGTTCAGCGACTACAACCGCACGAGCACAGTCGAAAGCGACTATTTCCAGAAGCATGTCAAACCGCAGATTCTCGCCGGGTTGAAGGATACGACGCCGGTGTCGAAGGTTACGTTCTGGCCGAGCCCCCAATGGCCGGATATCGGTGACAACCTTGGCGTGGCGCTCGAGGAAATCTTTACGGGCACCCAAAAGGACATTCAGGGCGCGCTCAACGATTCGACCCAGTACGCGGAAGATGCCATGGAGCATGCGCGCAAGTGAGGGGCACCGCGGGGACGCGCGCGAGGCGCGCGAATCCCTTCTGTGCAACGGAGCGGCGGCATGCGCTCCCGCGTATTCGAAGCTGGAGAGCTGAATGTTCAATCGCGGTAAGACTAGCCTTCCGTTCGTATTTCTGGTGCCGCCTCTCGTTGCGATGGCGGTCCTGGGATTCGTGCCTACCATCGCGGCGATCAACCTCGCGCTCCGCAATCGCGTGTTGCGCTACCCGGACAGCGAGTTCGTCTGGATGCGCAATTTCGTGCGCCTTGCTGCCGATCGGCGCTTCATCAACTCCATCGAGGTCTCGGCCATCTGGGAGGTCGTGACGGTGCTAGGCGCGGTCGCGCTCGGAATCGTCGTTGCCATTTATCTGTTCGAGCATGTGCACGGCCGGTTGCGCAATGCCATCAGTGTGCTGCTGATCATCCCTGTGCTGTTGCCACGTGTTTCTGCGGCGTTTATCTGGAAGTTCATGTACTCGCCGCTCAATGGCATTCTCAGCTGGTTGATCGGCCTCTTTGGCATCACGAACACGGCCTTTCTCTCGGACCCGGCGCTTGCGCTCTATGCGGTCGCGCTGGTCGATATCTGGCAATGGGGACTGTTCTTTTCCGTGGTGGTGCTGAAGCTGCTCGAGACGCTGCCGCCCGAGCCGCTCGAAGCCGCACGGCTCGACTATGCGAGCACATGGCAGGTTTATGCATACATCGCGCTGCCAATGCTGAAGGCACCGATCATGAGTCTCGTGTTCATCAAGATGGTGGAATCGCTGCGCTCGTTCGACCTGATCTACGTGATGACCAAAGGCGGCCCGGGCGTATCCACCGAAACGCTGGACATGTACGCGTACTCCCAGGGAATCGGCCTCGCAGGAAAGGTGTCATACGCGTCGAGCATGGCGGTCCTGATGATGGTCGCCACGACCTTGATTTTCACGCTTATCTGGAAGCGGGTGAACAAATGGGAAGACTGATCTCCCGCAGTACGATTCTGCTGCTCGGTGTAGCGCTCGCCGTCGCGGCGGTGTTCCCCGTACTCTGGGCAGTGCTCAATTCACTGAAGAACCTGCTCGATATCGTCACACCCACGCCGCGTTTCATCTTCACGCCCACTCTGGACAATTACCGGCAGGTGATTTCGAGCCCGGAGGTGCTGATCGCACTGGAGAACAGTTCGGTCATCGTGGGCACCGCGGTCATCCTGGGCACGGTGCTTGGCGTGCCAGCAGCCTATGTGATCGCGCGTTTTCACGTTCCGGCAAAACGCGACATCCAGTTCTTCCTGCTGTCGCTGCGTTTCCTGCCGCCGGTCGCGGTAGCGATTCCGCTCATCGCGATCTGGGTGGACCTCGGGCTGTATGACACGCGGTTCTCGATGATCGTCACCTATCTGCTAACGACCTTGTCCACCATCACATGGCTCTCGATACCCGTGTTCCAGCGCATGCCGCGCGAGATCGAGGAAGCCGCCACGCTCGACGGTTATGGACCTTACGCCGTGTTCTGGCGCATTGCCTTGCCGACCTGTGGCAACACACTGCTGGGCGGCATCATCTTCAGCTTCGTGCTGGTCTGGAACGAACTGATGATGGGACTTGCGCTGACGTCCTCGCGCAGCGCCACCCTGCCGGTCGTCGCATCCGCGTTTACGTCGCTCGGTCAGGAGGTGCCGTGGGGCGTGATCAACGCGTCGACAGTTCTACTCGCACTGCCGCCAATCATCTTCGTGGGCGTGCTGATTCGCCTCCTGAACTCAATGGTCAAAGGAAAATAAGGAGAATGTTGTGAAGGCACTTGTACTGGAAGAAGCTAGACGCCTGAGCCTGCGGGACATCGATTTGCCGCTTGCGATCGGGCCACGCGATGTCAAGGTTCGCATTCATACCGTTGGCGTGTGCGGAAGTGACGTGCACTACTTCACGCACGGCCGCATTGGGCCGTTCAAGGTCGAACAGCCGATGGTGCTCGGTCATGAGGCGTCGGGCACGATCGTCGAGGTGGGGGCCGAAGTCGGTCACCTGAAAGTTGGCGACCGCGTTTGCATGGAACCCGGCGTGCCGCAGTTCGATTCACGTGCCACCATGCGCGGACTGTACAACCTCGACCCCGCCGTGAGGTTCTGGGCCACTCCCCCGGTGCATGGCTGCCTGACTCCCTACGTGGTGCACCCAGCCGCGTTCACTTTCCGGCTTCCGGACAACGTCTCGTTCGCGCAAGGCGCCATTGTCGAGCCCTTGTCGATCGGCCTGCAAGCAGCCACGAAGGCCGCGATGAAGCCCGGCGACGTGGCCGTCGTAATTGGTGCAGGCACCATCGGCGCGATGACGGCGCTCGCGGCGCTCGCGGGCGGCGCGTCGCGCGTGATCCTCGCCGACGTCGTGAAAGAGAAATTGCGCCATTTCGCGGGCAATCCGGCGGTGACTACTGTGAATGCCGCAGTGGAATCGCTCCAGGACGTGGTGCGCCGGGTGACCGAAGACTGGGGCGCCGATGTCGTGTTCGAAGCCTCGGGCAATGCGAACGTCTTCGAGACGCTGCTGGACCTCGTGTGTCCGGGCGGCTGCGCGGTGCTGGTTGGCATGCCGCCAGGCCCGGTCGCGCTCGACGTGGTAGCGATGCAGGCAAAGGAGATCCGGCTCGAATCCGTGTTCCGCTACGCGAACATTTTTCCGCGGGCGCTGGCCCTCATCAGTTCGGGAATGATCGACGTGAACCCGTTCATCTCCCGCAAATTCGCATTTTCAGACGGCATCAAGGCGTTCGAGGAAGCCGCTGCTGGCCGGCCCGAGGACGTGAAGATCCAGATCGAGATGGATTGAATCATGGCGACTATCGTCTGCGAAGGGCTCATGAAGCAGTACGACGCCGGGCAACCGGTACTGCATCCACTCGACCTGCATATCGACGAAGGCGAGTTCGTCGTTCTGCTGGGGCCGTCGGGATGCGGCAAGTCGACGATGCTGCGCATGATCGCCGGGCTGGAGGAGATATCGGGAGGCAATCTCTCGATCGGCGGCACTGTCGTGAACGACGTACCCGCACGCGAGCGCAATGTCGCGATGGTCTTTCAGAACTACGCGCTCTATCCGCACATGAGCGTGTACGAGAACATCGCATTTGGCCTGCGGCGCCTCAAAACGCCCAAGGCCGAGATCGACCGCCGCGTGCGCGAGGTGGCCGCCATGCTCAATCTCGATGCGCTGCTAGAGCGCAAGCCGCGCGCCATGTCGGGCGGCCAGCAGCAGCGCGCCGCCATCGCCCGGGCGATGATCAAGACGCCCGCGGTCTTCCTGTTCGACGAGCCTTTGTCGAACCTCGACGCCAGGTTGCGCGCCCAGTTGCGCACCGACATCAAACGCTTGCATCAGCGCCTGAAAACGACCACGGTCTACGTGACGCACGACCAGCTCGAGGCGATGACGCTAGCCGACCGCGTCATTCTGATGCGCGGCGGACGCATCGAGCAGGAAGGCACGCCGACCGAGCTTTACCGCTATCCGCGCACGATTTTTGGTGCGGGCTTTATCGGCACGCCTGCGATGAATTTTCTCGATGCCTCGGTGCAACGCACTGGCGAAAGAGTCATCGCGTCGTCTGCCGTCGGTCACTGGGAACTACGCGCAAACCGCTTTCAGCGCTTGCAGGACGGACAGGCGATCAAGCTGGCGGTTCGCCCAAATTTCGTATGGATTCCCGATGATGTGAGAGCGGATGATGCACTCATGCTCAGCGGTGCGGTGGAGCTGGTTGAAGTGTTGGGCGCAGAAGCGCTCATTACCGTTGACTGCTCAGGCGAGCGTATCACCGCGCTTGTACCGGCGAATGCCGTGCCTCACACCGGGGATCACGTCAGACTCGCGTTGCGCGAACACGATCTGCATGTTTTCGACGTCGCGACGGGGGCTAACGTGTCGCTTGGGCTGGCAGAAGAGGCAGCTGCGGCGCCCCTGCCCGACTCGCGCCTGCACGCGGCGCCCGGCGTGGGAGTACATTAGCGTGCGAGCGCGCGTGTTGGCCGCGAAGCCAGGATTCCCGTGGAGACGAGAGCAATGAATCCGGATCTCGAATTGGTCCATACCCGTCAGGACGAGTCCTTTCGGGCCTGGGTGCACGACTATCCGCATATGGTTGCGAAATGGCACTTCCACCCGGAGTACGAAGTGCATGTCATTCGTGCTTCATCGGGCAAGTTCTTCGTGGGCGACCACATCGGGGACTTCCATCCTGGCAACATCGTGCTGACTGGCCCGAATCTGCCTCATAACTGGGTGACAGACAGCGGCGGCGCGAGCGTGCCGTCCCGCGACCTCGTGCTGCAGTTCTCGCGCGATGCAGTCGAAAAGATGGTCGCGGCATTCGCTGAACTCAGCCCCGCGATCGCGCTAATCGATCAGGCGTCGCGAGGTATCCAGTTTCCGGACGCACTCGGCCTCGCGATTGCCCCTGTGATGCAGGAGGTTTCAGGTGCGCACGGTGCGCGCCGCGTGATGCTGCTGATGTCGATCCTCGACCAGTTGATCGCCTGCACCAGCAGGAAACTGCTCGCCGGTCCGGCATACAACGTCAGTGCGCAGCCCTATATGTCGTCGACCATCAACCAGGTGCTGTCCTACATCCAGCAGAATCTCGTCGGCAATCTGCGTGAAGTCGACGTTGCGGAAATGTCGAGCATGAGCGTCAGCACCTTTACGCGCTTCTTCAAGCGGCATACGGGCTGCACGTTTGTGCAGTATCAGAACCGGCTGCGCCTCAACGAAGCCTGCGAACTGCTCATGTGCTCGGATCTCGGCGTGACCGATATCTGTTACCGCGTCGGATTCAATAACGTATCGAACTTCAACCGGCAGTTTCTCGCGCAAAAAGGGATTCCGCCGTCGAAATTTCGCGCGTTGCACCGGCTCAACGACGCCCCCTCACACGCTCACAAGGCAGCGGCCTGAGACCACGCCAAGGCGGCGCAGCCGCCCGCTCACCGTCGGGAATACACTTTGAGTTATCTGGGAATCGACCTCGGCACGTCCGAGGTAAAGGTTGTGCTCACCGATGCCGAATCGAACGTCATCGCCAGCAGCCGGGCCCGACTGCGCGTCGATAACCCTCACCCCCTGTGGTCGGAGCAAAGCCCCCAGGACTGGTGGAACGCTACGCTCGACGCCGTCGCGGCGCTACGCAGTGAGCAGCCTCGCGCGTTCAGGGCGCTGCGTGGGATCGGCCTTTCCGGCCAGATGCACGGCGCGACGCTACTCGATCGCAGTGGCAACGTCCTGCGTCCGGCGATTCTGTGGAATGACACGCGCGCCTACGCGGAGTGCGTCGAACTCGAGGCGCTCGTGCCCGACTCGCGCAACATCACCGGGAATCAGGCCATGCCGGGCTTCACGGCGCCCAAGCTGCTCTGGCTTTCGAAGTACGAGCCAGCCGTTTTTCGTGCAGTGCAGAAAGTACTGCTTCCGAAGGATTACATTGCGTGGCGTCTGACGGGTGAGCTTACATCCGACATGTCCGACGCCTCGGGGACGCTATGGCTCGACGTTGCAAAACGCGACTGGTCCGACCGCATGCTCAACGCGACCGGGTTGTCGAGGGAGCACATGCCCCGGCTGGTTGAGGGCAGCGAGCCTGCGGCCCCGTTACGGGGAGACCTTCAGCGCGAGTGGGGCCTCGATGGCAGCGTGACGGTTTGTGGCGGCGCCGGTGACAACGCCGCGAGCGCAGTTGGCATCGGCGTTGCCCGGCCGGGCGATGCGTTTCTGTCTCTGGGGACGTCGGGCGTGCTCTTCGCCGCGACCGCGAGCTATGCACCGAACCCGGCGCAGGCAGTCCATGCTTTCTGCCATTGCGTGCCGCGGCATTGGCATCAGATGAGTGTCATCCTCAGCGCAGCGGCAAGCCTGCACTGGCTGTCCGGCTTGCTCAAGAGCAGCGTTGCCGAGCTGATCGAAATCGCCCCCTCGGGACAAAGCGCCATCGCGCCGATTTTCCTTCCCTATTTGAACGGGGAGCGGACGCCGCACAACGATGCCGCAGCAAAAGGTGTCTTCTACGGGATGACTTCGGCGCATGGCCCCCAGCATCTCGCATACAGCGTGATGGAAGGCGTCGCGTTCGCGATGGCGGATGGATATGCGGCGCTGCGGGAAGCGGGAACGACGCTCACCGCGGCCGCATTGATCGGCGGCGGTTCTCGCAGCGCATACTGGGGAAAACTCTGTGCTTCCGCGCTTGGCTTCGAACTCAATCGAAACGAAGGGGGCGAACTCGGAGCGGCACTTGGAGCGAGTCGCCTCGCTCGTCTCGCGTGCACACGGGAAGAACTCGCGGCAGTGGTCAAAGCGCCCGCTGTCCTTGAACGATACGAGCCTGAGACAGCACTTCGGAGCGTGCTGAGAGACCGGTTCGAACGGTATAGCCGGCTCTATCAGGCGTTGAAATCCGAGTTTCGTACCTGAACGGCTCTGGACCGAAGGGCGTTGCAGCAGGAGCCCGAATCGGTCTGGGCGCACGGCATCGCCCCACGCCCACACCCAACTGAACTACGGCAAACCACCGGCTAGCGCACTCAGAATTTGTGCCGCAGTCCCACGTGCACGAGCATCTGACTAGCCGTACTCGACTGCCCCGCACTGCCGAGTATCAACGCCCCGCCCATTCCGCCCATGTCATCAGCCACGCCGCTCACGTGCTGCCACACGCCCTGGACATACACGTCGGTGCGCTTTGATAGCAGGTAGTCGCCCATCACCCCAATCTCGTTCCAGTTCGGGCGGACGGTTCCGTTGCTCGCGGCGTAGTCGCCATGTGTAAAGGTGTACATCGCCATCACGGAGAACTGCGGAGTCACCTGGTATGACCCGTTGATTTCGTAGTTGCTGAATCTCAAGCGCGTGCCGTTCAGTGTCGCGCGAACGAGGTTGTTCCTTACGGGCTGGCCGATGTCCGTATAGGTATAAACGAAGGCGACTGCCGCAGGTCCGAAAGCGTACTTGATTCCCGCGCCAGCTATCTTCTGGGAATCTGCGACGAACGGCGCGGTGTCGGGCGTGACGGCACCGTTCGTGCTGGTGCCGAGGCCGTTGACGTTCGAGTACGCGCCGGCGATTACCAGAGGACCGCGCGTGTACTGAACCCCCACGCTGTATTCACGGTCTTGCGCGAAACCCGTTGCGTTGCTGAACGCGTATGTCGCCCCGACACTTAGGCCCAGATAGTTCGCGCTGGTGTACTTGATCGCGTTGTTGATGCGAAACGAGCCGTCCGTATTGTCGTTATCGAACGGATGCGAGAAGGCATAACCGCCCCACGACGAGTTTGCCGTCATTGGCGCCACATAATCATTGATCATGTCGAGTTGGCGACCCAGCGTCAGCGTCCCGAGCGTGCTCGAAGCCAATCCGAAATACGCTTGACGTCCGAACTCCCGTCCGCCCTGCGATAGCGTGCCGTTATTGATGTTGAAGCCGTTTTCGAGCCTGAATATCGTCGTGAGGCCACCTCCCAGGTCTTCAATTCCCTTTAGCCCCCAACGACTTCCCTGCGCGCTTCCACTGACCATTTGCCAGCCAGCATGGCCACCCGCATTGCTCGTGTAACTGGGGCCATCGTCGACGATCCCATAGAGCGTAACGCTTGACTGTGCATGCGCGATGCCAGTCAATGCAAACATTGCGATTGCAATCGCAGAAAATGGGATAGTGTCTCTCATTATATAACTCGTAGTACTAATCAATTTGAAAACGGAGATCGATACGAATACCGACCACCCGGGCATAAGTTCTGACTATTCCGTGCCGAACGCTTCAGGACTCCCTGTCCTCCGTGCGAGGTCCGCGCGCACCTTGAACTTCTTTTCAGCGAACGCACGGTCCGCCTCGTGAACAGCCTTCACCGTTTGACCGAAGCAATCGGCCGCGAACAGCAGATCCAGCCGGTTCACCTCGTCAAGTTGCCGGCAAATGCGCTCCTCGATCACGGTGCTGCCATGCATTGCCCCCAGCACCGCTCCGATCATCACGCCAATCGAATCGGTGTCGCGTCCCGAATTGATGCCGTCCTCGATCGCCTGATGGAAGTCGCCGTAGTTCGTCATGATGAAGCCGAGCGCCAGCGGCAATTCTTCGATCGAAAGACGCCGCGAGGGCCGATAGGCGTCGGACGCAATACCGGCTTTTCTCGCGGTATGCTCGACATCGTCACCAATCGGCGAGAAGCGTCCGATGATCCGGTGAAATTCCGTGACCACCGTCTCGTAGTCTTTGCCGCGCAGTCGCACTGCGGCATCGGCGATCGCGTCAATCGCTGCACGCGTGCCGTCCTTTGCGACGCCGAGCGCTGCCTCGACAACCGCTTCGATCGCGACGCCAGGCACGAACGCCGCGGCTACCGCACTGGCGAGCACACCGGCTGCTTCGAGCCCATAGCTCTCCTGATGCCCGCTGGCAAATGCGATCGCTTCGTCATAGGCGCCCTTGGGATCGCCGGCGTTGATCGCGCCGATCGGCGCGATGTACATGGCCGCACCGCAGTTGACCATGTTCCCGATTCCTCCTTGACGCGGATCGCAGGAAGCAAGCTGATGCCGCAAATAGATCCATTTCTCCGGATAAAACAACCGTTCGATCAGCACCGTCTCGCGCTGCAGTTCGGGTATCCATCGCGGAACCCAGGCGATCTGGCGCACCATTGCATCGGCCATATCCCACGCGTCGAGGTGCCGACCGACCTCGTTGTACACACTCATCAGCGATAGCGCCATGAAGGTGTCGTCGGTGACAATGCCGCCTCCACGTATGCGTCCCTTACGGCCGGCTTCGTCATCTTTCGCGCGGTGCCATTCGGTATTGATCGAAGTGACTCGCCCGAAGCGCTCACGGATTTGCGACGCCGAAAGCTTCTCGACCGTGGCGCCGAGCGCGTCGCCGTACGCGATCCCGTACAGAAGTCCACGGATACGGTCCTGCAGTGACCGGTGGGCAATGCTCATACGTTTTCCTTGTCCTTGTTTTCGCCGCTGCCGTGTCGGGTCCGTTGCGTTTGGGACCTGCTCGTTACGCTCGATTCCCGCCTGCCCACCATATGGCCATGGAAGCCGTAGTACATGATGTACAGGTAGCACGACACGGTTAGCAGCATGTACACAAACTGAAAGTCATACACTCGCTTCAGGTGTGCAAAGAGTTGGGGCATCACGGCTCCCCCCACAATTCCCATAATCAGTAATGCCGATCCGGTTTCGGTAAACCGGCCCAGTCCTTTGATCGCGAGCGGAAAAATCGCCGGCCACATCATCGCGTGCGCGAAACCCAGTGCAGCGATGAACGCAATCGACGTATAGCCGTCAGAGAGATATGCGCAAACGCTGAGCAGCACGCCAATGAGTGCGGAGACGACGAGATAGCGCTGCTGCGAGATAAAGCGCGGCACGAGAACGAGCCCGACCAGGTAGCCAACGAGCATCGCGGACATCGTGTAAGAGGTGAAGTGTTTGGTTGCGTCGAGCGGCAGATTCAGGCTCTGCCCGTATAGGCCGATGGCGTCACCGGCCAGCACTTCAGCGCCTATGTACGTGAAGATGCAAAGCACTCCCAACCAAAGATGAGGAAATGAAAAGATGCTGCGCGCGGAATGACTACTGCGCTCAGCGACATTGACTTCCGATGGCTTGATGTCGGGGAGAGACGAAAATGCGATGAAAATGGCGAGCGCCGCGAGAATGGCCGCGAGCGTGAGATACGGTCCGTGCAGTCTGGCGGCAAATGCGTTGAGCAGAGCGTCGGCATGTGCTGCTGTCGGCGCCGCTTTGACCCGGCTGACGAATTCGCCCACGCTACCCATAACCAATGCGCCGAATACGTAGGGGGCAAGGATACCCGCGGTCTTGTTGCAGATTCCCATGGTAGCCACACGCCGCGCCGCGCTGTCGATCGGCCCCAGAATGCTGACGTACGGGTTGTAGGCGGTCTGCATCAAGGACAGGCCGGTTCCGATCACCAAAAGGCTTGCAAGTACGCCGGGGTAGCTGTGCGCACCAACGAACCAGCTGAAGGACAGCGCACCGATCGACATGACGCCCAGGCCTGCCGCCATCCCTCTTTTCATCCCGATTCGCTTCAGCGCAGCGGCATACGGCAATGCGAACAGGAAGTATGGAACATAGAAGACGACGGTAATCAGGAGCGCCTGAACGTCATCAAGCCTGAAGGCCAATTTGACGAAGACGGTTAACGGCCCGTTTAGCCAACTGAAGGCCCCGGTCACGAAGTACAGCATGCCGATGGTCAGCATCGGCCGGAGATATGTTCTGCCGGGCGGTTGGACGATTGGTTGAACGGTCAACATGGTTCCTGTCTCCTCCAATAAGTTTTGGCTTTGTCATGAGTATGGGAACGTTCCCATTCTGCAGAAAAAATATATCGATGTCGTCGCGACTTAGCGCCTCTCCCCTGATGCCACGGAGTCGCGCATCAATTTGCGACGCAGATCGGCGATCGATCCACGTTCAGTTAACGTGCATGGCAGATAAATCCGCGAGCCTTGGGCTGCCTCGACATCGCGTTTGAGGAGTTGCGCGACGGCCTCGGCGCCGATCTGACGAGCGGGCTTTTCTATCGTTGTGAGTCCTGGCCACGCGAATGCGCCCGCTTGAATGCCGTCGAAGCCAAGAATCGACACATCTTGTGGACAATGCAAACCCGTCTCTCGAACGGCGCCCATCGCCCCGAGCGCCATGAGGTCGTTTGCGGCGAACACACATAGATGTCCGCCCTCATGCCGCTCCAGCAAACGTCGCATAGCGAGTGCGCCGCCTTCCGTCGTGTAGTCGGCGTCTTCCACGGGCAGGGTGACGGGATCGATGTCATGCTTGATGCAATGTTCGTGTACCGCGCGCAAAAACCGCGCACGGGCAAGGCGGGTGCGCTGTCCGACGATGAGGGCGGGCCGAAGATGGCCTTGGGAGCGCAGGTAATCCATGCCCAGAGCCACGCCTTGTGCAATGTCCGAGCCAATCGAAGCACTGTCGGGAAACCGCTCCGCGCTCGATCCAATCATGATGCAAGGCAATCCAAAGCGCTCGAGATCGCCGAGTTCGTCGGCGACTGGATTAATGATCGCGCCATCGACACGCGCCTGCATCATGGTGCTCAAATGCATCCTTTCCTTTTCCGCGCTCCAGTTGGACGAAAAAATCAGGATGGAAACCCCTGCATCCGCGGCCCGATCCTGTGCACCCCGCGCAACCTCGCCCCAAAACGGATTCGCGATGTCCGGCAAGACAAGCCCCAGCATGCCGCTGCGGCCCGAACGCATGCTGACCGCCAGTTCATTACGTGTGTAGCCCAGCGCTTTCGCAGCCAGCAGCACCTGCTCTCTCGCCGAAGCGGAAATGTTAGGCGCGTCCGACAGCACCCGTGCCGCAGTACTTTTGGAGACCCCTGCACGCTTCGCTACGTCGATGACGGTCGGCCTGCGTCCGTTGAGGGACTCCATGGCTGGTCTCCTGTTCGCTTATCGATTTTGATTTGGGAACGATACCACAGATTTTCCGATGGTCAAGATGAACGCGGAAAACGTGCATCGATCTGTTGATCTCGCGCGCCGCGGTGCTTATCGACGCAGGCACCGCATGCCGATGCAATCCATCGGAAGGCGGGCTCGACCGCCGTCGAGCGCGCGGGCAGCTTCGATTTCATGAGCCACAGAGGCGGCATTGCAACCCCTGGCACCTGTGGCAGTCGGCATACGCGCTGTTGCGCCAGCGCTTCGCTCGCGAACAGCTGCGAGACCATGGCAATGCCGGCCTCCCGCTGCGCAGCCGCCACGAGCAAATGCGGATCGGCACTCGTCATGACGCGCCGGGTTTGCAGACCGCTGCGCCGCAGGTCGGGCAACCAGGGTGCCCATTCCTGTGATTGTTCGTGCACGAGCAGCGGTGCACGCGCCAGCACCTCGGGAAACGGCGCGTGATACAGCCGGCTCGCAGTCTCGGGTCCGCAGATCGCCACTTTTTCTTGCTCCATCAGCAGCAGGCATTCGACATCCGGCGACTTGATCGGCTTGGCCGATATCACGAGATCGATGTCGACGCGGTCGATCTCGGTGACCTCCATATCGGTCACCAGCCAGATCTCGACGTTCGGCATCGCGGCCGTCAGTTCGTCCATGCGCGGAATCAGCCAGCCCGAGGCAAATTCCGGCGGGCAATAGAGCAGCACCGAATCGGGGTTGCCATACGGCTCGATCCTCTCGCGGCCGTCGCTCAGCAGCGCGAGCGCGCCGGCCACTGTCTGCGCAAACAGCTTGCCGGCCGCGGTCAACACGACGCCCCGGCCCACACGCAAAAAGAGAGATTGCCCGGTCCATTCCTCGAGTTGGAGGATCTGATGGCTAATCGCGGACTGGGTCAGCGACAGCTCCTGAGCCGCACGTGTGAACGAGCCCAGTCGGGCCGCCGAATCGAAGGCCAGCAATGCCTGGAGAGGTGGAAGTCTTCGCATCGAGGTATGAACGAAATCGATCGTTCCAGAAAAATCCTTCGCTTTTATATCAATTGTGTCCGGCGAATCATAGCGTTTATGGAATTCCGTCTGAAAAGACGACAAGTCGTATGAATCGATTTACTGGCACCTTACATACCGAGATCATGACCTCCGCCTTGCAAAAAGACCCATTCGCCACCGACTCCGCGCAAGCAACCAATCGTTCCCCGCAGCAGCAAGACCCCGCTTCGCCGACCTACGCCGGACCGCTGTCATTCTTGCGTCGCCCCTATAGCCGTGATCTCATCGGCGTCGACGTTGCCATTTCCGGTGTGCCGCTCGACCTTGCAACCACCTACCGCCCCGGCGCGCGCCTCGGCCCCGCTGCCGTGCGTGCGGCCTCGGTACAACTGGCGGAGTTGGGCATTTATCCATGGGGCCTTGCGCCGCTCGACGCACTGAACGTGATCGACTATGGCGACTGCTGGTTCGATGCGCATCGGCCGTGGACGATCCGCGATGCCATTGCGGCCCACGCCCGCACTATCCTCGCCTCAGGGGCCAAGATGCTGACGCTGGGCGGCGACCACTACATCACATACCCTCTGTTGATCGCACACGTCGAACGTTTCGGCCGCCCCCTCGGGCTGATTCATTTCGACGCGCATTGCGATACATGGCCCGACGAGCACGCGGATTCGCTCAATCACGGCACGATGTTCTACAAGGCGATCCGCGAAGGCCTGATCGATCCGGCGCGGTCGGTTCAGGTCGGCATCCGGACCTGGAACAGCGACTTCATGGGTGTACGCGTACTCGATGCCCCCTGGGTGCATCGTCACGGCACAGCAGCTGTGGTCGACCGGATTTTCGAGGTGGTAGGCGATGCCCCCGTGTATCTGACCTTCGATATCGACTGTCTCGATCCTGCCTTCGCCCCGGGCACCGGCACGCCCGTCGCGGGCGGACTCTCCTCGGCGCAGGCACTGGAGATCGTGCGCGAGCTGGACGGGATTCAGCTTGTCGGCGCCGACGTCGTGGAAGTGGCGCCGTCCTACGATCAGAGCGATGTCACCGCGCTCGCGGCCGCGCATCTCGCGGCCGACATTCTGTTCCTCATGCGCAAGCAACCCCACCCCTGAACGCGCCAACTCACTATAACGACCATAGACCCTATCGGAGACATCATGCCAGCACCGAATTTACGGATAGCGCTCGCCTTGCTCACCTGTTGTGCATTCGCGACGACAGCGCTCGCAGACGAGAACATGCTCAACGTCTATAACTGGGACGATTTTATCGCTAAGGATACCGTACCAAACTTCGAGAAGGAGACCGGCATCCACGTCCGCTACGACGTGTTCGATAGCGACGATACGTTGCAGGCGAAGCTGCTTACCGGTTCGTCTGGCTACGACATCGTCGTGCCTTCGTCGAGCTACCTCGGCGCGCAAGCGGCCGCGGGGATCTACCTGAAGCTGGACAAGTCCAGGCTGCCGAACCTTGCCAACCTGGATCCGCAACTGTTGAAGCTGACCGACGCGGCCGACCCGGGTCATCAATACGGCGTGCCCTGGGCATGGGGCACGACCGGTCTCGCGTACAACGTCAGCCAGGCGCGCAAGGCACTCGGGCCCTCCGTCGCGCTCGACAACTGGGACGTCCTGTTCAAGCCGGAATACCTGAGCAAGTTGAAGAGCTGCGGCGTCTCGCTGCTCGACTCGCCGACCGACATGTTTTCCATCGCCCTGCACTATCTCGGCAAGGATCCGAACAGTCACAATCCGGCTGATTATCAGGCCGCCTATGAATTGCTGAAGAGCATTCGCCCTTATGTGACGCAATTCGCCCTTTATTCATGGATCAATGACCTCGCCGGCGGGGACATCTGCTTCGGGGTGAGTTGGTCGGGCGACGTCAAGATGGCTGCGAGCCGCGTGCGCGAGGCACACAAAGATATCGTGCTGGCGTACGTCATACCGAAGAGCGGTGCGCCGGTCTCGTTCCAGATGATGGCGATCCCGAAGGACGCGCCTCATCCGGAAGCGGCGCTCAAGTGGATCAACTACATCGAGCGGCCTGAAGTTCACGCAGCGATAACCAACACGATTTACTACCCCAACGCCGACAGCGCCGCTTCGAAGTTCGTCAAACCCGAGCTGCTCGACGACCCAATGGTTTATCCAAAGCCCGAGGTCCTTGCAACGCTGTTCATGCAACAGCCGCTGCCCGCGGCAATCAAGCGTCTGGAAACGCGTCTTTGGTCGCAGCTGAAGGACGGCCGCTAAGGTCGCGCCTGTCACACGGCGGCAGCACGGCGCCATAACAGCACTTCAGCCCCCCGACGACACCGTCGCGAACTGACTGATGGCTTGCCGCTTCGCCGGCAAGCCTTGGCGGGCGGCTGCACCACTCCCCCCGACGCCAACCGATTTGGGCCCGGATAGGGACTCGCTTTGCCCTTTAAAAGGCCACACAGTAAGGAGACTTCCTATGCGATGGAAACTGATCTGCCTGTTCGTGAGCGGCACCGTCCCGTGTCTCGCGACAGCCGATCCGATCTCCGCGCGGATCGAAGGACTGCAGCAAGAACTCAAGGCGCTGCAGAAGGAAGTGGAGTCGCTGAAGGCCGAACTCGCCGCAAAACCGCCCGCTGCAAACGCGCCACAAATCGTCGATGCGTCGGCATCCGGCTACGGAAACGCGCCTGCAAGGCTGACCAACGACGACGTCGCCGACATGAAGCAGCAGCTCGCGAGCCAGCAGCTGAAAGTCGACTCGCTCTCCGATGCCGCCACCTCGGGACCGCTCGCCGGACTTTCGGTGACCGGATATATCGATCCCGCGTACGTCTATAACCGGGCCGCCAGGACCTCGTCGTTTCTCTTCGCGAATCACGAGTCATCCTATACGTACTTCAACGGCACGATCGGCGACGTCTACCTCAACATCAAGAAGACGTTCGGTGTCGGCCCCATGGCGCCATCGGCCGAATTCTCGCTGATGCCCAATCGGGGCAATGGCATTTCGCTGCTGGCAAACGAGCATGGCAACATTGGCAACAACATTCTCAACACGGCATTCGTCACCGTGCCGGTGTCGGGCACGACGACCTTCCTTGCCGGACTGATGAGCGCGTTCGGCGGATATGAATATCAGCTGTCCACGCAAACGCTGACTCTGACCCATAACCTGCTCTATGACTTCTCGGACCCGGCAGCCTACGTCGGCGTCGGCCTCAATTACACGCCCCAAGCCAGCAACTGGTCCTGGAAGTTCATGCTCGGCAATGAACAGGCCCGGACCTACGGCGCCGTCACGCAGACAGGACAGAATGCGCTTGGCGACCCTGTCACGACAAGCAACCGCGTGCCGAGCTTCGCCGCGCGAGCGGACTATACGTGGTCCACGGCGCTCGACACCGGTGGCTCGTTCACCATCGGCCGGCAGACGTTGCCGAGCGCCCACGATCCGGTGACAGGCCGCACCGTTTATGGAGCGGGCGGCCAGGCATCGAGTTCGGGCGGATACTTCATATTCGGCGAGCTCGACGCCACTTACACGCTTGCCGATGCGCAGTTCAATGCCGAGGCCGACTATGGCACGCAGCAACGCGCCGCGTTCAATGGCGGCAATGCACAGTGGTATGGCTTGTCATTGCTGGCACACCGCAAGTTCTCGATGCCGGTCGTTGGTCGCATGGGCGCCACCGCGCGCTACGACTTCCTCGTCAATAGCCAGAACGGTGGTGGGGGTGGGGGCATATTCCTGAACGGCAACGGCATGGACCCTTACAACGGCTTTGGCATTGGCGCGGACTGCCTGGCAAACTCGAAGGCAAACGGCGGCCTCGGATTCGAATGCAAGGGGGCGGTTCGTCAGGACGTTGCGCTGAATCTGCTCTTCTATCCGACGCAGCAGATTACGGTGAAGGTCGAGTATCGGCACGATTGGGCAAACAACCGGGTCTTCCTCCGCAATGATGGATCGTATGCCAAGGCGAATGACTTGTTCGCCATGCAGTTCATTTACGCCTTCTGAGCGGCATCGAAGCGAGCGCCGGCATGCGGCGCCCCCCGCTCACGCACCGATGCGCTTGAGATACGTACCAACGAGTTCGAGGAGCCGCTCCCTGCTGAAGCTCGCGTCATGGCCGCCGTGGACGACCTTGACTGGCAAACGCGCGAGACGCTGCATGGTCTTCACGTAATCCGGCACCGACGAGTGATGAAGGTCGTCGATCAACGGGCCATCATAGATCGCATCCCCCGAAAATAGCGTTTGTGTACGCGCTTCCCAAAGGCCGATGCTGCCCGGTGAATGCCCCGGCAGATGCAGCACCTCGAAATGCCGGTCGCCGGTATCGATGATGTCGCCGTCGACGAGTTCGCGTGTCACATGAGCTGGCTTGATGTGCCAGCTCGCGAGTTCATATCCCGCGTGCGGCAACGCATCCACCACGGAGCCCTCGTAAGGGAAATCGGCAAATGCACTCTTGAAGTACTCGGGATTGAAGCGGTCGTCCGCGAGCGTATATGACCATTGCGGATTACGCAGCCCCGGCGCCTCGAGCCGATGGACCATGCATTCGTCGAACTCGTGAAGATTGCCCACGTGATCGAGATGCGCGTGCGTCGCGATCACTGCCGTGCGTTTGCCAAACAGGTGCTTGCCGGCCTCCTTGAGGCTCGAAAAGCCCATTCCAGAATCGATAATCAGATCGCGATCACGGCCACGCACGTACCAGATGTTGCACCGGAACAAGGGAATCACATGTGGCTCCCAGAACAGATAGACGTCGTCGTCTAACTGCTTGCACTCGAACCATTTCGCAGCGATTTTTAGCATCACGGTCGATCGAAATTAATCTGGATTACATAATTCTCGCACGAGGCAACGGGTGACACAATATCGATTCCGCCATGATTTAACTGGCTGAAGAAGGAATACGTATCGTATTTGAACTGACCGACTCTTGCGCTTACCGCGACAGAAGCAGACTGGGTATTCAGCGGCGCGCCGCGCGCCGCCGGTAGCTCTACATAAAAAGCTGGACCGAGGGCAATGCGGCGTCGCAGTTCAGCAGGTTGACCCGTTTCTGCCGCACCTTCAGCATGCCGTCGCGCAGCACAAGGGTGTGCTCGGCCGTACAGGCATAAACCTGCTGTTCCTCGCCGCGAGTCTCCACGTAGATGTAGCGGGTGCGCGTGAGGTACGTACCGCTCTCGTGGTCCTGCGCCACCACTTCCGGACACTGCAGCACGTGCAGGCAACGGCTTTCCGGCTGCAGGGAGAAAGCACGCGGGCTGCGCATGCGCTCGATGCGCAGTTGAAGCAGCAGGCGGTCTTCGTACATCAGCGACGCGTGGTTAATGCCATCCTGCTGGCCCGGCACGAGCGGAATCCAGTAGCGGCCGTCGTCCGCGAAGAGCGCGAGCCAATCGTCGAAGCGTTTGTCGTCGATCAGCCGTGCTTCTTCATAGACGAAGGCGATCAGGTCATCCCGCGCGGGCGGCGTCGTGAGTTGGGGCTGGCTCATTTTGTTTTATCTCCTGACTGGATTTCCGGTGACATGTATCGGGCCCATGCGCGGAACTGATTGCGCATGGAGATTTCGCTGGTGCCGTTGGCGGTGGTGTCCTCCTGCCCGACTTCGGAGGCATCGAAGTTGCGGTGCAGGCTCACCCACTCATTGCCGCCCGCACGCAACCCTTCCTGCATCGCGCGGTAGGCGTGCAGGTCGTCGTGGCCGACTACGGACATCGGCGAGTTGATCAGTCGCGTGTACATCAGCGTACGGCGCAACAGGTCCTCCGGCGCACCCTTGGGGCGGAAAGTCCACGATTCCACGATCGTCTTGCCGGGCGCCACCGGCCGCACTACGCGGATCGCCTGAATGGCGCCCTTGATGGTCAGGCTCGGATAGAAGACGGTGTTGTGCCGCACCGTTGCGAGGATCTCCGCGGCACGTGTCACACCATAGACCTCGGCCATGCGCTCCTCGTATTCGGGCATGCGGACATAATTGGCATGCAATGACACCGTGCCGACTCCCGTGTAACTGTGCCCGTTGGCGAACACCCTCACGCCCATCTCGTCGGAGAACGCATAGCCCGATGTGAAGGGCACCAGCTGTTCGATCGCCATCGGCAGGGGCTCGTCTTGCGGCTTGCCGGCCCACAGCTGTCTTGCCGTGCCCGCAGACGACTCGTGCGCCACCATGGGGTGCATGGTGTCGTTCAGGTTCTCGATGAACATCTTCCAGTTGCAGTCGTGGGTGTAGCGCAGTACGCCCCCCGCGACTTCAAGCTCGCCCTCCGGCGCGCGATCGGCCATGTTGTCGATGGACGTCAGCGCCTCGCCAAAGTACGCGTGAAACTCCGGACCGTCGTCAGCCAGGCGGGCAAACACAAAACCGCGATAGCTCGCCACGTGCCGCAACGCCCCCATGCCCTGGCTCGCGGGGCAGGCATCCAGGCTGGTGCCCTCGTAGCCTCGCCGCAGCGGTATCGACAGCAGCGCGCCATCCGTCTTGTACGTCCACGCGTGATACGGGCAACGGAAGAAGCGACCGACATTCCCGCTGGCCTGCGAAACTAGCCGGGCGCCCTTGTGTGCGCACCGGTTGCGCAGGACTTTCACCGTGCCATCGGGCTGCCGCACCATGATGACGGGCTGCCCCGCGATGTCCGCCGTGATGAAGTCGCCGGCTTGCGGCACCTGGCTGTCGTGACCGACGTACACCCACGCCCGTGACCAGAGCCGCTCCATTTCCAGCGCGAAGACCTCCTCATCGAGATAGACGTCCCGATGGACCTGCTCGTCCTGCACCAGTCGGCGCAGGGCTTCCGGATTGTCCCGGTATTGACCCATGATGTTCTCGCTCCCCTTCATGCATCGAGCACCAGCCGCCCGCAGCCGGCGCGCGACACGCAGATTTGCATCACATTGCCTGCCTGCCGTTCCGACTCACTGAGGCAATAGTCGCGGTGATCGAGTGCCCCTTCCAGCACCGTCGTCCGGCACAGCCCGCATTCACCGCGCTTGCAGTCGTAAAGCGGGTCGAGGCCCGCCTCCAGCATGGCGTCAAGAATCGATTCCCCGGCCGCCACCTTGAGCGTGCGACCCGACTGGCGCAGCTCGACTTCAAAGCCGGTGTCGGACGCCGCGGCAGGCGGCGCGGCAAACCGCTCGAAATGAATGTCCTCACGAGCCCACCCGCGCGCGTACGCCTGGGCCAGCACCGCGTCGATCATCCCCGCCGGGCCACAGACGTAGAGGGGCTGGCCGGGACGCAAGCCTTGCAACAGTGCCGCGATATCCAGCACCGGCAGTACGCCCTCGTCGGCGTAAAGCGATAGGTGCGCGCCGGCGATGCCGCGCAGTTCCTGCGCAAATGCTAGCTGGCGGGTGTCGCGGGCGCTGTAGTGCACGCGGTAGCGCCGCCCGGCGCCCGCCAACGCGGCCGCCATCGACACAATGGGCGTGACCCCGATGCCACCGGCAATCAGCACGGCGTCTTCGGCATCCACGTCGAGCACAAAGGCGTTGCGCGGCTGGCTGGTCAGCAACCGGCTGCCAGGCTTCAGCATGGTGTGCATCCAGCGAGAGCCGCCCAGACCATTGTCTTCGCGCCGCACGGCGATGCGGTAGACCTCAGGCGCCAGCGTGGCGCCCACCGTGCCGTTGATCAACGAGTAATGCCGCCAGTCCGCGGTGCCGCCAGGCGCGACCCGCACGCGCAGATGGGCGCCCGCGGTGTACCCCGGCAGCGCCCTGCCCGCCGGATCCCGCAGACGGAACTCGGTGATGGTGCCGGTCAGCGGAATCACTTCGTCGACCACCAGTTCGATCGTTGCGTCGGAGCCAGTCATGCCGATGCTCCTTTCGCATCCGCCGTCATCAGCGTCGCCCACGCGCGGAACTGGTTGCGCATCAGCAGTTCGTTAGTGCCGCTCACCTCCTGCTCCGGCTCCAGCTGTTCGCCGTCGCGGTACTCACGATGCAGGCTGATCCATGGATTGCCCTGGGCGGCTAGCGATCTCTGGACGCCCTCGAAAATATGGATGTCGTCATGTGCCACCACCGACATCGGCGAGAACGTCAGCCGGTTGTAGGTCAGCGTGCGCTCCAGTAGCACCTGCGGCGCTCCTTTGGGTGCCAGCGCCCAGACCTCGACCAGCGTACGGTCCACGCCCAGCGGCTTGATCACACGCAGCGTCTGCGGCGATCCCTTGAGCGCGAGTGACGGAAACAGGACCACGTTCTGCGGCGCGAAGCCGAGAATTTCAGCTGTTCGCTGCGCGCCATGGGCCGCCTCCAGCGTCTGCCGGTAGTCCACCGGAATCTCGTATTCCGAATGGATGCTGGCGTGGATCCCCAGCACGCTGTGCCCGTTCGGATAGATACGCGCGCCAGTTCTCGTGAAGAAGTCATAGCCCGAGCCGAATGGCAGCAGTTGCTGCAGGGCTATCGACTCCGGCGCATCGGCCGGCTGCGTATCCTGCACCGACCTGGCCGTCGCCGAGACCGACTCGTGCGTGGAAACCGGGTGCACCGAATCATTGACGTTCTCGAGGTACATCTTCCAGTTGCACCGCATCACGCTGCGCAGGCAGCCGCCGGCAATTTGCAGTTCGCCCATGGGGGAGCGGTCGGCGAGGCTGTCGAGCACCGTCAGCACGGGACCGAGGTAATCCGAAAACTCCGGGCCGTCCGCCGACAAACAAGTGAAGACGAAACCGCGATGCACCGCCATGCGTGGCGCCACCAGGCCAGCTTCGGACTCGCAGGCGTGCGTGCGGGTATGTTCATAGCCAGTCTTCAGCGGCACGGCCAGCAAGGCGCCATCGGTCTTGTAGGCCCACGCGTGGTATGGACAACGAAAGAATTTGCCGGTGTTGCCTTGCACCTGGCAAACGAGTCGCGCACCTTTGTGGGCACAGCGGTTCATCAGCACCCGCAGGTTGCGGTCCGGCTGGCGCACCAGGATCAGAGGCTGGCCGGCGATCTCCGTGGTGTAGTAGTCGCCCGGTTCGGGCACCTGGCTTTCGTGGCCGACGTAATTCCAGCTGCGCTGGAACAAGCGTTCCTGCTCGAGGCGGAACAATTCCTCGCTGAGGTAGACGTCGCGGTGCACGCGGTCTTCCTGCACCAGCGCGCGGATGGCGCCGGCATCGTCCCGGTAGCGGGTCATGTCAAGTCTCCTTCCTCGTTGCTCGCCAGTGCCGGGCGGGCGACAAAACGGCAAGTGGCATGCGGGTGCACGGCGGCGCACACGGTTTCCTGCACCCGCACCGGTTGCCCCAATACAATCGCGGCGACGGTGCGGAACATGCCTGCGATCGGCGCGCAGACCGGCTGGGACGCCGACCCGTAGCCCGCGGCAAAGGGGCTGTTGAAAACATTGAGAACCAGACCATCGCCGCTGCGCTCGAAGTCCCACCGCCCCCAGCCGAGGGCGGGCGAGGTTTCGCAGATCAGATCGAGCAGCGCATTGCCGTCGCCCGCCCCGCGGCCGGGCAGGCCGTCGAGATAGGCGAGAATGCTGCGCTTGCCGTGCCGGGCCGTAGAGTCGGCGAAGGCGCACAGCGCTTGCGCCCGCGCGGTGTCATCCAGCAACTGCAGCATGCCCATGAGGACATCGGGGCGCATCAGCAGGTAGCGGCGATCATGGTCACGGACCTCTCCGCGCACCAGATCGAAAACGAGCCGCTGTGCGATCGGCGTGGCCAGGGGTGAAGTCGGGGTTGTCATGGCGCTCCCTTCCTTCAGGCGTGCCCGGGGCGCCTGCGCGCCTCACTGGGCAGCGTTTCCGGCGTGAACATGAGCGCGATCACCGTGATGCCCCCCAGCACGATCAGATAGAGCGCGACAGGCGTCGCCGAGTGATACTTCGCCAGCAGGGCCGTGGCGACCATCGGCGCCACGCCGCCGCCGATCACCGACGACAGTTCGCGGCCAACGCCCATGCCGGAGTAGCGCACTTCCGTCCGGAACAGCTCTGCCATATAGCTCGGCTGTACACCGACCATGGCGGCCAGCGCCACGGAATCGGCCAGCACGTAAGCGAGCAGCACCAGAGACGGCTGGCGCGTATCGATCAGCCAGAAGAACGGGAACGCCACCAGCATCACGCCGACCGCGCCCGCCATATAGACGGTGCGTCGGCCGATTCGGTCGGACAGGTGGCCATACGCCAGTGCGGTGCCCATGACCAGCACCATCGAGATCGTCAGCCCTTCCAGCATGACCTGGTTAGGAATGCCAAGATGCGCGCCATAGGCGAGCGAGAATGCGAAGAAGATATAGGACGCGCCGCCTTCCGCCATGCGCAGCCCCACCACCATCAGCACTTCCTTCGGCTGCTGGCGCAGCACTTCGATCACGGGCAGGCGCACACCGTGGCCGCTGCGCCTGGCCGCCACGAACTCCGCGCTTTCGGGAATCCGGCTGCGGATGTAGTAGCCCGCCAGCACCAGCACGATGCTGGCGAGGAACGGGACGCGCCATCCCCAGCTCATGAAGTCTTCGGCAGGCAGCTTCTGCGCCGCCCAGAAGGCGACTGCCGACAGCACGAAGCCGACGGTCGCCCCGCTCGGGCTCCAGGCCGACAGGAAGCCTCGCCGCGTCGGCGGCGCATTCTCACTGATCAGCAGGATGCTGCCGCTCCATTCGCCGCCAGCAGCCAGCCCTTGCAAGAGACGCAGCAACACCAGCAGCACGGGCGCCCAGATCCCGATCTGCTGATACGTCGGCAGGAGGCCCATCAGGGCGGTGGCAAGCCCCATCACGACCAGCGTCAGCACCAGAACCAGCTTGCGGCCGTAGCGGTCGCCCACGTGACCGCAGAGCACGCCGCCGAGCGGGCGCGCGACGAACCCCACCGCGAAGCCGCCGAAGGCCGCCAGCGTGCCCACCAGCGGGTCCGTGCCGATCGGGAAGAACAGCTTGCCGAAGATCAGCGCCGCGGCCGTGCCATATAGAAAGAAGTCGTACCATTCGAGTGCCTGCCCGACGATCGATGTCATGACGGTCTTGCGCAACATCGCCCGCCGCGCATCGGCAGCCACCGGCATACCGGCCGCGGCTGATCCTTGTTCCACATTCATGTTGTCTCCTTGATTCTCGTTCTCTGCCTGTTGTGGTGTGTGCGCCGGGCCGTTACGGCGTGGCGTCTTGTCTCCACGCGCGCACGGTGTCATCGGTGCCCGGCGAGGGGATGCCCATGGGAAACGGCCAGTCCGAGCCGAACAGCACATTAGGGCGGCCGAATACCTCCTGTGCCAGCCGCAGGCCGGCGGGCTGGTGCGCGATGCAGTCGGCGAAGAAGCGCCTCGCCGCCTGCAAGGGCGGCTCGATCTGTGCCGGCACTCCCGGACGCCCGGTGTCGAAGCCACGCTGCAAGCGTCCGCACACCGCCGGGAACGCGCCGCCAGCGTGCGCGAGGCAGAAGCGGATGCGCGGGTACTGCTTCGGGACATCCGCCATCAGCAGTTGCGACGCCGCGACCGCAGTCTCGTAAGGATTGCCAAGCAAGTTTTCCATGTAATGCCGTGTGAGCCTGCCGTCGCAACAGTGCGCCGGATGAAGGAAGACGAAGGCGCCCTGCGCGTCCAGCCGCTCCCACAGCGGCCGGTGCGCCGGATCGCCGTAATCGACGGCGTCAACGCCTCCTGCCGCCAGCGCGTATCCTGCATGAGCCGACTCGCCATAACACGCGGCCAATGCCTGCGCCACCGCCGGGTGCTCCATCGGCAAATGCAGCAAGGCACCCAGCTTTGCACTGTGGCGAGCGGCGATCTCGAGCAGGCCATCGTTGACGTAACAAGCCCAGGTGTGGGCTGCGACGGCGTCCAGGTGCTGCCGGTAGAGCGGCGGCGGCACCGATACCAGCGCACGCCGCACGCCGTTGGCCTCCATCCAGGCGAGCAACCGCTCGGGGTGATACAGGTCCATGGCCATCAGCGGCTGGCCGTCGATCACCATCACACCGTCGGCAGTCCGCCTGACGACACCGTCCAATGGCGGCAATGCAGCCCTGCCGCCGGGCACAAGGTGAGTATGGACATCCAATGCGATCGAGGACATGGGTTTTCCTTCGTCTTCCGACAATCCATACGCGGGGTCACCGTGGCTCCAGGTTGGCATTCATCTCCCCTCCCCAGAATTCCGGCGACCACGTCGGCCCCCAGATGTACGGCAAGACCGTCCAGTCCCGGCTCACCCATTGGTCGCTGATCTTGTCCATGTCGGCGTAGTACTCCACCCAGCTGCCCCACGGATCCCGCACATACTGGAACAGGTTCGACGCCAGCGCATGTCGTCCCGGGCCGAAGCTGTCCCGGTAACCCGCCTCGCGCATGCGCCAGGCGCCGAAACCGATGTCGTCGATCCCGCCCATCTGGAAGCTGGCATGCTGGAAGCCGCGGTGCGTACTGGCGATCAGGCCGAAACAGTGGTGGTCGATCACGCCCTCGCCCGCAGCGAGGAAGCTCACCTTTCCGACTGCCCTGTCGGCCACACGCAGGCCGAGCGTATCGCACAGGAAGCGCTCCGCCCTTGCCAGGTCGGGGGTGAAGATCAGCACGTGGCCTATCTTGAGCGGGGCGCGCCCGCCATCGAGTGCCTGCCACGCCGCGACGTCCACCGGCCGGCGCAGCACGGCATCGGCGGCGGGCTCCGCGAGCGACCCCGGAACATGTGGGCTGAGATGAATCCATGTACCCCACGGGTCCTGGAACCAGAGCCCGTCCCGGTGGCCGCCGGGCGGGGCCTGCTCGAGGACGTCGAGTCCGGCCTGAGTCAGCTTCTCGATGAAGTCCGCGCGCTGCAGCGGATCAAAGTAGAAAGACACATGATGCAGCCGTTTGCCCGCGCCGGCCGACAAGATCAGTTCATCGTTGGTTCGGCCAGGCGAGCGCATGCGCAGCACGCCCGGTTGCACCGTCGCGGTTTCGAGGCCGAAGGTCTCGTAGAAGGCCCGGGCGGCGCCCAGGTCCGGTACTTCCAGGCCAAAGCCGTTCAGGCCGAGCACGCTGGGTCCACGGATCATTGCGAACTCCCTTGCGGCGCGGGCACGCCGACGATGGATGCATAGAGGTCTTCGGCACGTTGCGGCGCGATCGGCACGATGGCGGCGACATGGTCGTCCGGGCGAATCAGCACCAGCGTGCCGTCCGCCACGCCGAGGCGCTCGCGCAACTGGTTGCCGACATCGAGCAGGGCGCGGTCGCGCAGGCCGGAGTCGAGGGGGGCGTCCCAGCGCGACACCACGAAGTGACGCAAGGCGGGGGACGTGTTGTGTGGGATCTGCGGCTGGCGGCGCACGTCGTCGAAATACAGCGCGAGGAAATTGCCGTCGACGAGATCGTGGACCCGAACTGGCCGGCCGGCGGGGCCATGCAGCAGGAAATCCGGGATGCGCTCGCCTACCTGCAGCGGCGGCGGCTCGGCCTCCGTTCGGATCATCGACCAGTCGCCGCTGCCGTTGATATCCAGCCGCACGCCCAGCAGCGTGCGCGTATAGGCGTTGCCCCAGTCCTGCAGCGCCGCGGTGCGTTTTGCCTCGTCCTGCATGGCCATGTGGTGACGCGCGGCCTCCGCCATCTCGCCCGCGCCTTCCTCCGCAACCGGGCGCTGTTCGCGCTCATAGCCGTCCAGCAGGCTGCTGTCGGCCCAGCCGCGCAGCACCCACGCGAGGCGCCATGGCAGGCTGATGGCATCCAGCACGCCGGTATTGAGGCCAAGCGCCCACATCGGTGTAATCAGATGCGCAGCGTCGCCCATCAGGAACACGCGGTCGCGCCGCCACTGGCGCGCAATGCGGTGGTGCACGCGGTAGCTCACCCGCCCCAGCAACTCGACCTTGTCGACCTTGCCGATGAAGCGCAGCACCTTGCTGCGCAGCGCCTCGTCGGTGGGTTCGTCCGCGTCCCTGGCGAGCGGATAGAGGAAGCGCCAGCAGTGCGGCTGCCGCACCAGGATCATCCACTCCTGCGCATCCGAGAAGTACGCGAGATAGGGATAGTCGCGCGGATTGGCCACATCGAGGTCGACCTTGAGATCCACCAGCATGTAGCGCACATCGAGCGACGTGCCGACCACCGGAACACCGCATTGCGCGCGCACCGTGCTGCGGCCGCCATCGCACGCCAGCAGGTAGCTGCCCTCGAAGCGCTGCGGGCCATCGGGCGTGTCGAAGATGGCTTGCACACCGCTGGCGCCGGAGTCGAACGACACCAGGCGGTGCTTCATCAGCAAGCGGCCTTGCGGCACACGCTCCACCGCGTCGCGCAGGATCGGCTCGAGATGGTGCTGCGGCAGGTTGACGACGAACGGGTAGCGCGTCTCGTCGCGCAGCACGGCCGTGCGCACAGACGACTGCGAGAGATTGCTCTCCCGTTCGATCTCGCCGATCTCTTCGACTCGAAGCGCACGCTCCAGCACGGCATCGGCGACGCCATAGCGGCGAAAGGCCTCCAACGTGCGCGTCAGCAGCGTGCCCGCCTTGGTGTCGAGCGACAGGCTGCCGTCTTCCTCGAGCAGCAGAAAGGGAATGCCGTAGTACGCAAGACCGAGCGCCGTGGTCAGCCCGATCGGCCCAGCGCCAACGATCAGTACAGGCTGCATGGTTGTGGTTCTCCGGTGAATGTCATTGCTCGTGCCCCGCGGGTTCGCTGGCCTGCCAGGCATAGTCCCGGCTGAGCACCGACGCGGTCATGGTGGCGGCATCGGACAGCAGGAACATCAGCGGCCCCGTGACGTCCTCCGGCTGGCCTACCCCGAGCGTGGCGGCCCAGTGCGCGTCGTCGCTCCCGGCATTGGCATGCCGGTACTGGGGCGTGTCGATGACGCCGGGGGCGATCAGGTTGACCCGCACCCGATGCCGGGCCACCTCCTTCGCAGCACTTTTGATGAAGGCCACCAGTGCGGCTTTGCTGGCGGCATACGCGGCAGACTCGGCCCAGCCGCTATGGGCCAGTCCCGACGAGAACGCCAGCACGCTGCCGCGCCGCCGTCGGATCATGCCGGGCATCGCAGCCTGGTAGCACCACACCACGCCATCGAGATTGATGCCGAGCGTGCGCTGCCAGTCAGCCGGCGCCGTGTCATGCACAGCCCGGCGCGGCTGCACCGCCGCTGCGCAGACCAGACCGTCAATGTGGCCATGTTCGTTCTCGATGGACCGCATGGCGGCCATCACGGCATCGCGGTCGCTGACGTCGAGCCGGACAAACTGCAGGCGCGGCTCGGCGGCCAGCAACGCCGCGGCGGCGTGCTCGTCCACGTCGCAGACAATCACCGCTGCCCCCGCCCCCGCGCAGGCACGCGCAAGCGCCGCGCCGATCCCGTTCGCGCCGCCCGTGATGACGATCACGTCGCCGCTTGCATCGAAGCTGGCTTTCATGGGCGCCTCCGCATGTCCGTAACACTCGATTGTCCATACAGGTCGGTCTCGACCACCCGGTTGACCAGTTCGCCCAAGCCCGTACCGCGCGCGGTCACGACGTCGCCGGCTTGCAGGAAAACCTGCGGCTCGCGTGCGTTGCCCACGCCGGCCGGCGTGCCGGTCAGAACGAGGTCGCCCGCGTGCAGCGTCATACCGAACGACAACTCGGCGATGAGTTCGGGAATATCGAAAGCCATCTGCGACACTGAGGCGTCCTGCAGTAGCTCGCCGTTGACGAGGCATTGCAGCCGGACTTCGCGCGGATCGATCTCGTCGGCCGTCACCAGGAAGGGCCCCAACGGCATGGTGCTGTCGATGCTCTTGCCCTTCAGCCACTGGCCGCCGTGACGGCGTTGCAGGTCGCGCTGAGAAATGTCGTTTGCGAGGCAATAGCCCCAGACGTGCCGCATGGCGTCTCTCGCGGCGATGCTGCGGCCGCCGGTGCCGATGACCAGCGCGAGTTCGGCCTCGTAGTCCCATTTGGCCGAGATGCGCGGATCGAAAGCGATGTCGTCGCGCGGTCCAATGACGGTGTGCGGACTCTTGGTGAAGAAGGTCGGGGCTTCGGGACGCGGCACGTCCTGCCCTTCACGCTTGCCCTCGCCTTCCAGAAAATGGTCCCAGTAGTTCCAGCCGACACAAAGCACATCGCGCGGCAAACGCTGCAGCGGCGGCAGCAGGCGCAGGCCATCGATTGCGATGCACTCCAGCGTGCCGTCGCACAACGCGCTGGCGATACTGCACAGCGCATCCCGGCCACCGGCGATCACATCGCGCAGGTCGCCCACAGACAGCGGCAATGGGGCCACCTGGTCGCCTTCGACCACCCCGATGCGCGCCCGGCCCTCGTAGATGAAACTTGCAAATCGCATGATTCGGACTCCGATACGTGTCTCAGGCGTTCGGCAGAACCGCGATCGCGCTGATCTCGATCAGGTATTCCGGCGAGACCAGCTTGCTGACCTCGACCATGGTCGAAGCCGGCAGTGGCGCCTTGAAAAACTCGCGGCGCACGTCGTGGATGCGGTCGAAATGCTCGATGTTGCGTACGTACACATCGACGCGACAGATGTCGTCGAGCGAGCCGCCGGCGGCTTTCACGGCGGCGCTCAGGTTCTCGCAGACTTGCCGGGTCTGGGTTACGACGTCGCCGATGCCGGCGATCGAGCCGTCGGGCCGGCGCGCCGTCATGCCGGAGATGAAGACCAGCTTGCCGCTGGCCTCGATGGTGGTGGCCTGCGAGAAGTGGCCGTTGGGTTTGCGCAGTTCGCCGGTGAGAATTTGCGTTTTCATGCTGTCAGGTCCATATCGTCTACAAGGTTGGCAATCGAAGAAGGCAGCGCGGCGGTGAGCGCGCGCGCCAGGGCGGCGAGTTCGATCAGCACCGGCCGCTCGACGCGGCAGGCGCCGCCGGATTCGGCACGCCTCGCCCAGCCGATCTCGCCGGGGGCGTAAAGACGTTCCGTGCCGGGCGCGCGCCGCGACGAGCGCACCGCGGCCGCCGCGTCGCTGACGGTGCGCGCGAACGCGCCGGCGTCGCGGAAATGCGCCACATCGATCGCGAGGAAAAAGTGCGCGCAGTTGTAGGCAATAGCGCTGTCGCCATAGAGCGGTTGCACCGCCGCGCCGGTGGCGCCGCCGGACAGGCCGCCGCACAGTACGTCGACCATGAAGGCGAGGCCGAAGCCCTTGGGGCCGGCCGCCGGAAGCAGCATGCCGGCGATGGCGGCGGCCGCGTCCGTGGTGGGCAGGCCTTGCGCGTCGGTGGCCCAGCCAGCCGGAATCGCGCGGCCGGCGGCGGCGGCCAGCCGGATCTTGCCCATCGCGCTGGCGCTCATCGCCATGTCGAGTTCCACCGGCATGCCATCGTCACCGGTCACCGCGATAGCCAGCGGGTTGTTGCCGACGACGCTCTGGGCGCCACCCGGCGCGGGCATCAGCGGACGAGTGTTGGACATCGCAATGCCAACGCAGCCATCGCTTGCCAGGGCCCGCGCATAGCGTCCGGCCGCGCCGAAGTGAAAGGCGTTGCGCACCGCCACGGCGCCGATGCCGTGCTCAACGGCGCGCTCCCTCGCGATCGCGACCGCCTGTCGCGCGGAAAGCTGGCCCAGCATGTTTGCGGCGTCGAGCACCACGCAGGCGCCGTGGTCATGGGCCACAGCGGCCCGCGACGCCGCCGTCACGGATCCGCTGCGCAGGCGCTGCGCATACATGTGGACCAGCATGACGCCGTGCGAGGGGAGGCCTTCCATGTCGGCATCGACCAGAGCCTCTGCGACATACGCGGCATCGGCAGCAGCTACGCCGAGCCGCTCGAAGATCGCGCCGACCGCCGCGCACAGGTCCCGCGGATCGGTCTCGCAATGGCTCGAGGGCGTGGGAATGCCGGGAATGGCGGCACCTTTGTGGTCAGTGGGCATCGCGCTCATCCGTGTACCAGCTCGGCTGCTGCGGATAGTGCGGACCGTCGTAGATTTCCACCACGATGGTGTCTTCGTGCGCGAGCGTCGGGCCGTGGATGTGCCCCTTGGGATTCCAGTAGAAGCTACCCCGCATCAGCACCACATTCGTGGCCGTGTATTCGTAGCGACCCTGCAGGCAGAACATGAACTGGTTCGATGCATGCGAGTGCGGCACGGGAATCGACACGCCCTTCTCGAACCGGATCAGTGCGATGGAAGCGCCGGTGGCGTCGTCGCGCCACAGCATCTTTTCGTAGAGGCCCGGCAGGGATTTGGGGCGCCACGGCATGTCTTCGCTATTTAGGAGTACTTCTTCTAGCGGGGGAATGGACGAGGTGGAACTCGACGGGTTCACGATGTTGTCTCCGGTTTGTTTCTGGTGGTTTGGATGAAGTGAGGTTAAGAGGCCTCAGAGCGCCAGAGAAGCGGCCAGGCTCCCCCCGCCACAGACGAAGAGGTTCTGCCCCGTGATCCAGCCATTTGCGGGATCGGCAAAGAAGAGCACCGCGCGTGCTACGTCGTCCGGGCGGCCGAGGCGCTGGAGCGGCAGTGAAGCGGCCAGGGCGCGCGCGCGTTCGCCATGCTCCGGAATATCGCGAATCAGCATGCCGGTGACGATGGGCCCGGGCGACACCGTATTGACCGTGATGCTGGACGGGCCGGATTCCAGCGCCCAGGTGCGGGTCATCGCGGCCAGCGCGGCCTTGCTCGCGCCATAGGCGGTGCGTCCGGCCAGGCCCACGATCGCGCGCGACGCCACATTGACGATGCGGCCGAAGCGCTGTGCCTTCATGTGCGGCAGGCAGGCCTGCGCCAGCTTCATTGCGCAGCGCACGTGCAGCGTCATCATCAGGTCGAACTCGGCATCGTCTACGTCTTCGAGCAGGGTGTTGCGCACCGCACCGGCGTTGTTGACGAGGATGTCGGCCTGCTCTGCCTGAGCGAGCGCCGCCAGTGTGCGAATGCCTTCGGGCGTCGACAGGTCCACGACGCTGGAGATGAGGCGCGGATGCGCACTGGCGGACGGCTCGAGCCCTGCGGCAATCACGCGCGCGCCTTGCGCGAGCAGCGCCTCGCTGACGGCCAGTCCGATGCCCGCGCTACCCCCGGTCACCACGGCCGTACGTCCCGCGAAACGCTGGGTTTCATGGTGGAGATGGCTCATACCGCCCCCCCGTGTTCCGGCGATGCCACGCAGCGGACCCGCAGCACACCAGCGGGCGCCCATGCTGCGCGGATCAGGCTGACCGTCACACGGGTGCCCGGGGCCAGCATGTCGTCGGCCAGCGCGAAAAGCGTGACATCGGAATCCGTGCGAACGGCCGCCACATGTAAAGGCAGCAAACTGACGAAGGCTGGCTCCAGTGTGTGGTGCAGGCGCGTCACCGATAGCACGACGGCCGCGCCGTTGTCGGCCACGTAGTCGATGTGCCCGTGCAGGCAACGCGGGCAATAGCGTTGCGGCGGATAGAACTGGTGGCCGCACTGCGCGCAGCACGGCAGTGCGAGGCCGCCCGGCGGCGTGGACTCCGCCATGCTGTGCCAGGCAAGCGAGCGGCACTGCGCAAAGGAAGCGTCGTGGCTCATGGCGTGACCCCTTCGATGATCGCGGCGCCGGTGGCGAGGCAGCGGTCGTACACGGCCATGCCGTAGCCGCTGGCGAGCCCGATGCGGGCAGCGCGTACCTGATTGGCGCCGGCCTGCGCAGTGACCTGCCGCAAGACTTCCACCAGCCCCAGATAGCCGCCGGCCGCACCGGCCTGTCCGCAGCCGAGCTGGCCGCCGCTTGTGTTGTGCGGAAAGTCGCCGCGGAAACTCAGATCGTGTGACTGAATGAGAGCGGCAGCGGCGCCGGGCGGGCAAAAGCCGAGCCCTTCCAGTTGCAGAAACACTACCGCGGGGTAGTCGTCGTAAGTCGCCAGCACATCGATGTCCCCGCAGCCGACGCCGGCCTCGCGATAGAGGCGGCTGCACTCCTGGGCCCAGCCGCCTCGCAAGATGGCTTCATCGTCGGCGTAGGCGTTGTGGCGCTCGACCATCGACCGGATACGGGCGTACGGCAGGCCGAGATGGAGGGCCCGCCGCCGCTGCATCACCAGAAAGCCCTCCGCACCCGCACACGGCATCACGACATCCAGCTTGTGGAGCGGCTCGGCGATTGGCCGGGCGTCGAGGTACGCCTCGAGCGAAATGGGGTCGCGCAACAGCGCGTGCGCGACGGCACTGGCATTGGCGCGCTGCGAGACGCAAAGGCGGCCGAAGTCGGCTCGCGTGGCGCCGGTGGCATCCATATAGCGCCGGGTCAGGTGCGCGAACGGCATGTTCGGACCCGCCGCTCCGTAGGGATACACCGCGTCGATGGCCGCCCAGGAAAAGCGACTGGCCAGCCCGGCAAAACCACCGCGCGGGTTGGCATCGGCGCCTATGCAGGCCACGACTTCCGCATCGCCAGCCTCCACCGCCCGTGCCGCGCGGCGCAGCGCGATCACACCGCTGGCGCCGCCGAAAGGTACGGATTCCAGCCAACGCAACGACAGCCCGAGCGACCGCGACAGGCTGGCCACAGGGTCGGGTGCCAGCGTGAAGCTGGAGACGGCGAGGCCGTCAATACTGTCTTTCGACAAGCCGGCGCCAGCCAACAGTTCACGCAGGCATTGCGCGACATACCAGTCCGCTGGCTCGGTGCTGTAGCGCGCGTAGCCTGTCGTGACGGGTACCGCCAGCACGGCTTGCGCGTCTTCGGGTTGGATTGCCATGGGAGACTCCGGCGGCCGCTCAGGCGTTGTCCGCCGGATGCGAGGCGGAGCGTTTCTTCAGGGCGCGCAGGTCGAATGCGGCGCCCTCGCCAGCCAGGCGGCGCATGATTTCGCGCAGCACCCCACGCTGCAGCTTCTGGGAAGCAGTCAGCGGAAGCGCGGACACGAACGCGATGTAGCCCGGGAGCTTGTAGTAAGCGAGCCGCTGCGCCGCAGCCTCGAATATTTGCAGCGCCACCTCGTGCGAAGGCGCGTGGCCGGCGGCAAGCTCGACGCACGCCATGACTTCCTCGCCCCGCGTCTCGTCTTCGACGGGTCCCACGCCGACGTTGCGCACAACGGGCAACTGATTGAGCACGGCCTCCACTTCGAGCGAGGCGATGTTCTCGCCGCTGCGCCGGATGATGCTCTTCTTGCGGTCGACGAAATGCAGGGCGCCGTCGCTACCCGCGCGCACGATGTCCCCGGTATGGAAGTAATCGCCAGCCCATGCGGCTTCGGTCAACTCTGGCTGGTTGGCGTAGCCCGAGAAGAAACCCGCCCGGGGATCCGGACCGGCGGCGCGCACCCACAGTTCGCCCGAGCTACCGGGCGGCACGTCAACACCTGCGTCGTCGACGATCCGGTATTCCATGTGCCCCGACGGTCGGCCGAAGCAACGGCTGCCGGCATGGCGCGGCTCGACGTTGGCCGCCACCGCCGCTCCCGCGCCGACTTCGGTCATCGACCACGACTCCACCAGCGGAAAGCCGAAGCGCGCCTCGAACGCCGCCTGGTGTTTCGGATGCACGCCAGCGCCGAAGCCGAACTTCACTGCGTGCGCGCGGTCGCCGGGCCGGGGCGGGAACTGCAGCAGGATGGCCGGCATCACGCCGAGGTAATGCACGATGGTGGCGCCGCTCTGAGCGACGGTCTGCGCCCAGGTGCCGGGGTGGAAACGGTCAAGCTAAATGATGCAACCGCCGCTCAGGATCATCGCCATCGACGAGCAGGCCAGCGCGTTCATATGCACCAGCGGCAACGGGGTGATCAGGCGTTCGGCACCGGGCTCGATCGCGCACAGGCCGCCGAGCGACAGGTACCAGCGGCCGAACGCCAGCATGTAGGCATTCGAGAGCATGCAGCCCTTCGGCAAACCCGTGCTGCCCGAGGTATAGACCAACGCACACTCGTCCGTGCTGGCTGCGAACGTGCCGGGCAGCACCGGCACCCGGGGCGCGTCGTCGCCGAGGCAGCAAACCGGCGGCAATGCCCTGTCGGTGCCGGCCAGTGCGAGGTGCAGTGCGGGTTCCAGTGCCGCCCTTCGTCCTTCCAGCGTGACCACCATCACGGCCGCGCTGTCGCGCAGCACATGCGCCATCTCCGCAGCGCTGTGCTCTGCGTTGAGCGGCACGATCGACACGCCGATGCCGTTGAGCGCCAGCCAGCACAGGAAGAACTCGGCGCGGTTGTCGAGCATCACGGCGACGCGATGGCCGCGCGTCAGGCCAGCTTCGCGGAAATCGGCCTCCAGCGCCTGCACGCGAAGGGCTGCTTCGTCGTATTCCCAGTCCACCGCTTGCCCCCCGTACCCCGCCGTTGCTTGCGCGGGAATGTGGAGAAAAGGATGCGCCGGATAGCGGTCCGATGTTGCGTCAAAGGCCGCTCGAACCGAGCCGCCAGAGATTGCGGCGCTATCGCCCGGTTGCCCAGGAAACCCGCACGAGGAATCAAAAGCCATGTCGTGTCTCGCCCATTTCATTGTCTTTCTGATGTCGGCCGGTTGTTGTCCCCGGTCAGACCATGAGCGAATACTAGTCATCGAGTATCTTGATGTCAAGCAATCAATTGCGAAGTTATTTGGAGCCAAGTAAAATTCGCGTATGACTACCCTTGACTATGTGGACCAATTTCTCGCCGAATGGCGTACGGCGCGCCCCGACCTGGATCTGCAACACGCCGACATGCTGATCAGGGTGATCCGTCTGGGCGGCGTGCTGGAGCGAGAGCTGATCAAGCTTTCCCAGGCGCACGGCATCACTTCGGGCCAGTTCCAGGTGCTGGCGGCGCTGCGTCGGCGCTACCCCAAAACGGCATCCCCGTCGGACCTGAGCCGCATCGCCATCCTTACGACCGGCACGATGACCGTGCTGCTGGACCGGCTGGAAGACAAGGGCCTGGTGCGCCGTCTGCCCGATCCGAATGACCGCCGGCGGCTCGAAGTGGAACTGACGGAAGAAGGCCTGGCGTGCATCGATCGTGCACTGGACGAGCGGGTCGGCCGGCTGAACGCGCTGACGGCGATGCTCGATCCGGAAGAGTCCGTCGCTGCAGGCCATGCACTGCGTCATTTGTTGAACGCGATCGACGCTTCGAGCGACAGCGGCGACTGATCGGCGAAGGGGATGCCAGCTCAGGCGCCGCGCGGGAAATTTCAGCGCGAATCGATCCGGTCAGCCTTTGGCGTCGCGCCTTCTCGATGGGTCGATGTGACGGAGCCAAGTAAACGCCATGAAGGTATGTCAAGTAAAAAGGCGAATCCATCGCTTCCAATATTAATTTGCACTACGACCTATATCTTTGATCCGCGATTACCGATCACCAGACAGCAAGGGGACACCGGCAAGCCTGCCCGCAAACGCTGCGTCCTCGATGCGAAGGTAGATTCCCTCGCCGTGGCATACTCACCCCGAGCGGCAACGGCAATAAGCTCAGCATAACGATCAGAGCGAGCCACGACGCACCGCGATCCTTGCTGCGTTGCATCCTGGAGGCGTACATAACGATGCCCCGACACAATCCGGCACTGCATCGCAGCCAGACAGCACCCATGACCAGGGCGAGGCGGCGCTTCCTGATCGTCGGCGTAATCATTTTGTTGGCTGCGTTTGGCTGGGTGGTGGCGATCGTGGCCGCACCCGCGTTCCAACGCACCATCGTCATGACCAGCGGCGCTGACAACGGCATCTATCGTGGCTTTGCGGATCGCTATGCGCCCATCCTGAAGCGTGCGGGCATCAAGCTCGATATCCGCAGTTCCTCCGGCGCGGTGGAGAATTATGAGCGGTTGAGAGACCCGAACAGCGCCTATGAAGTCGGTTTCATCCAGTCGGGTACCACCAACCCGAAGGAGACCGACGGTCTGCAGACGATCGCTGCCGTGTCGTACGAACCGATCTGGGTGTTCTATCGCGGCGACACGACGGTCGACCGGCTGTCGCAGCTTCGTGGCAAGAAGATTTCGACGGGCGTGCCCGGCAGTGGCCTGCTCAATGTCGCGCAGGTATTGCTCGGCTACAGCGGCATCACGAGCCAGAACTCCACCCTGCTGCAAATGGATGCGCCGGCAGCGTATCAAGGGCTCGAAAGCGGTCAGATCGACGCGGCTTTCTTCATCGGCCGGCCCGACGCCGAGATGCAGAAGATCCTGCTGAACAGCGATCTCAAACTGATGAGTTTCGCCCAGGCAGACGCGCTGGTTCAGAAGTTCCCATCGCTTTCGAAGATCGTCTTGCCCCGCGCGTCGACGAGTGTCGCCGATGATCTGCCGCGCACCGACGTCACGCTGCTCGCGGCAACGGCGCTGCTGGTCTCGAAAGACACGCTGCATCCGGCGCTCGTCTATCTGCTGCTCGACGCGGCTCACTCCGTTCACGGTGGCGAAGATTACTTCACGCCGCTCGGCACCTTCCCTAACCTGAAGACGGAAGAATTCCCGCTCTCCGACGAAAGCGTCCGCTACTTCAAATCCGGCCAGCCGTTCCTGTACCGCTATCTGCCGTTCTGGCTCGCGAGCGTGATCGAACGACGGCTGTTGATCCTCGTGCCGTTCGCGGCGCTCCTGATTGGCTTGCTTCAGGCATTGCCGCGGTTGCTCGAAGCACGGATGAAAAAACGGCTCGTCGTCTGGTACCGCGAAATCAAGGCACTCGAAGACGAAGTGTGGAGCAACAGCGAGCCGAGCCCCTCGCAGATCGCGCAATGGAGCGAAGAAATCGAAAACATCGACGCAAACGCGAGCCGGATACGCATTCCGTACCGCTATTTTCAGGATGTCTACGCGCTCAAGCAGGCGATCGGTGTTGTGCGGGACCGGATAGCCCACGTTGCGCAGCGAGCGAACGAATAGCGACGCTCGCCCCATTTATCTTTATTCTGCCCGCGGTCCGACCCGCATGGCGAAGCACGCCACACAGGCGTACATCGCCGTTCGCGCCCCCAAAGAAACCATGCAGCCAGGCTAAATCACCGGATTAAAAGGTATTTATCCGTCAATCCCCTTTTTCGCGGGCTGCCTAACGCAGGCATAATCCTATTGGAGCAGCGCGATTAAAAGGGTCGTTTTCGTATTCCTGACTATCCATGGACTACGCAAGGCGAGACGTTCGAGCGCCTCCAGTCCCACGATAGATTATCTGGCGTCGTCACGGCGGCGCCAGGCAGGAAAGGATTCATGAAACCGGCAAGGAATTCGCGGTGGTCACGCTTTGGCCGATACGCGGCGTTGGGTGTATGCGCGGCGGCGCTCGCGGCGGCGTCTGGCTTTTTCTACTGGCGCCATCAAGCGAATCTTGCGCAGTCCCAGCCGGCTGCGCTTACGGGTGTCGCCAGCGAGATGCGGCATGACGCATCGCCATGGACGAAGCGCGAGAAGGATGCCTCGGAATTGCTGCGCGATATTCGCGACCGCGATGTCGCCGCAATTGGCGTGAGCCGCGAAGCAATTCTCGTCTCGACGATCAAGGGCGAAAAGTATTATGTGGCCGATCACAATGGCGCATTCGCGAACGCCCTGCTGTTCGGCGATCTGAAACCGGGCGCGACGCCGCCCTGGCAACTCGTCTGGCTGCCGCACGCCGATGTGCGCATCGGCGCCGAGCGCTGGACAGAAGCCCTCGACCGTGTGCGCGACGCGTTCAGTCTGCTACTCCCCGTGCTGATGCTAGGCGGCCTGCTGTGGTTCATGCGCCGCGAAATGGGCGGCGGCGCACAATTGCTCGGCGAATCGCCCACTTTGCGCTTCGACGACGTGATCGGCGCAGGCGAAGCGAAAGCCGCGCTCGCCGACGTGCGCGCGTGGCTCACCGAGCCCGCGCAGTTCACGGGCATGGGCGTGCGCGCGCCATGCGGCGTGCTCATGACAGGCGGCCCGGGCGTCGGCAAGACGCGTCTCGCGCAGGCGCTTGCAGGCGAATGCGGCGCGAATTTCATCGCCATCACGGGCAGCTATTTCAGCGCGAAGTATTACGGTGTGGGCATTCAGAAGGTCAAGCGCCTGTTCGAGCTCGCGCGCAAGAACGCGCCGACGGTCATCTTCATCGACGAGGCGGACGGCCTGGGCAAGCGCACCGATACGGGCGGCGGCCCGGTCGAAGCGGAAAGCAACCGCATCATCAACCAGCTGCTCGCGGAGATGGACGGGTTCGCGTCGAACGAAGGCGTGATCATCGTCGCCGCGACCAATCACCCGGACAATCTCGACGAAGCGCTGCGCCGCCCTGGCCGCTTCGACCGCACGGTGCAGGTGCGTTTGCCCGACCTGGAGGATCGCGCAGAAATTCTGCGCTTCTACGCCGCCAATCTGAAGTCGAAAGCCAACGACCTCGATTTCAACCAGCTCGCACGGCTGACCACGGGCCTTTCCCCGGCCACGCTCTCGATGATCGTGAATCAAGCGGGTCTCGTCGCGCGCAAGGCCGGCAAGCGGCAAGTGGCCGCGGTGCATTTTCTCGAGGCCATCAAGATTGCACGCATTGGCGACGTCAACGGCGCGGAGCGCGCGCTTTCGGACGACGAACGCACACGCATTGCGATCCATGAAGCAGGACATGGACTCGTCGCCGCCCTCCTCGGCACCGGCGTGCTCGAAGAAGTGACGATTTTGCCGCGTGGCGGCGCGTTGGGCGTGGCGCTGATCACGAAAATGCAGGACAAGTACCTGTATCGCGAAACGGAAATGCGTAACGAAATCCAGGTGCTGCTGGGCGGGCGCAACGCGGAACTGCTCATGTTCGGCGAAGCGTCGAGCGGCGCGGCGCAGGATTTGCAGGAGGCCTCGCGCATCAGCCTCGACATGGTGTCGAAGCACGGCTTCAATGCGGATGGCAATCTGTTCAGCCTCGCGGCGCTGCCGCAGCAGGTCGCGGGCTTGCAGTTGAAGAGCGCGATCGAGCACGCGAACGCTCTGCTGCACGAACTCAACGACGCGTGCTTCGCGTTGCTGCGTGCGAACGAGCCGGTGCTGCGCGCGATCGCCGACCAGTTGCTCGAGGCGGAGACGGTGCCCGGCGAGACGGTCTATCGTCTGATTCGCGAGCAGGCGGCGGCCGTGGCGAGCACGCAGGCGGTGACCGAAGCGGCCGCCGCGTAAGCCGCTTGCACCGCCGTCATCGTTCGAGTCTTCAAGTCCTTTCGAGCGCCGCCATCGCCCTCACGATCACGAGCAGCACAGAAAGACTCACGCCGCTCGACGCACGCAGTTCCGTAAGCAACTGCCCATAACGCTCGAGCGCCGCCTCGTGCTGAGCGCACCATGCGTCGACGAGCGTTTGTGCGTCCGCGGTTTCGGAGCCTTGTGCAAGCACGCTCGTGGTGAGCGCGCGCTTGAGGTGCGCCACCTCGGCGAGCGCCGCCGCGCGCGCCATGGTGTCCCAATGCGTCGGCGTAGGCAGCGTCGCTGCACGCTCGCCAATCCAGCTGTAATTGAGCCGCGTACCCAAAGCGAAGTACGCCGCCGCAACGCGCTCAAGAGGACGGTCGCACGCCGCCGCTACATCCGCGATGTCCAGCAGTGCTACCGAAATATCTCCACTCGCCACGCGCAGCGCGAGCGCATTTTCGACGCCCGCCTTCACGAGTTCTCCCTGGCGTGCCGAAAGCGCTTCGAGATCCGGGTCGGGCAGCAGCGTCGGCAATTGCGGCGCGAGGCGCTGAGCGGCGTCGCGGCAGCGTGCCAGCAGCGTGCTCACACCATCGTTGTCCACCGAGCCTGCCTGCAGATGCCGCAGGAACCATAGCGCCGCGCGTTCGAGCAGCCGTGCGATGTCGACGAACATGCGCGCCTGCACGTCGTCGGGCACGCGGTTGTCGAGCGCGTCGATGGCGCGCCAGATATCGTTCAGACCAAATACGTCGCGCGCCATGATGCACGCGTGCACGATTTCGCCGGGCTGCGCGTCGGTTTCCTCCATCAAACGGTGCACGAATGCGCAGCCCACGCGGTTCACGAGCGCGTTCGTCAAATGCGTCGCCAGAATTTCACGCCGCAGCGGATGCCGATGCATGGGTTCGCTAAAGCGCTGCTGCAGTGGCTGCGGGAAGTAGTCGATCAGCAGGTCCGCGACGAGCGGGTCTTCCGGCACCGATGAATCGAGCAACGCGTCGTAGAGCCACATCTTGCTGTAAGCGAGCAGCACGGCGCGCTCCGGCGACGTGAGCCCGAGTTTCGCGGCCTGGCGTTCGGCGATTTCATCGTCGGTCGGCAGGAATTCGATATGGCGATTCAGACGTCCTGCGCGTTCGAGCCAGCGCATGAGGCGCGATTCGGCATCGAGCAGCTCCACGGCGTAGCGGCCCGCGATCGAAAGCGCCTGAGTCTGGTAGTAGTTGTCGCTCAGCACCAGCAGTCCGACTTCGTCGGTCATCTCCGCGAGCAACGCGTTGCGCTGTTTCGTCGTCATCTCGCCGTCGGCCACCACGAGTCCGAGCAGGATCTTGATGTTGACTTCGTGGTCCGAACAATCTACGCCTGCCGAGTTATCGATCGCATCCGTGTTGATGTGGCCGCCATGCTGCGCGAATTCGATGCGCCCGAGCTGCGTGACGCCGAGATTGCCGCCCTCGCCCACGACCTTGCAGCGCAGTTCCGAGCCGTTCACGCGCACCGCGTCGTTGGCTTTGTCGCCGACTTGTGCGTTGGTCTCGCGCGCGGATTTCACATAAGTGCCAATGCCGCCGTTATAGAGCAGGTCGACCTTCGCCAGCAGGATCGCGCGAATCAACTCGGTTGGCGAAAGCGCCGCCGCCTCGATGCCGAGTGCCGTGCGCACCGCCGCCGAAAGCGGGATCGTCTTCATGGTGCGCGCGAACACGCCGCCGCCCGCCGATATCGTAGCCGGGTCGTAGTCGGCCCAGCTCGAGCGTTCGAGCGCGAAGAGCCGCGCGCGCTCGGCAAGGCTCACGGCCGGATCGGGATTCGGGTCGAGGAAAATATGGCGGTGATCGAAAGCTGCGACGAGCTTGATATGCGGCGAGAGCAGCATCCCGTTGCCGAACACGTCGCCCGACATGTCGCCAACGCCGACCACGGTGAAATCGGTGGCCTGCGTATCCACGCCCATTTCGCGGAAATGCCGCTTGACCGACTCCCACGCGCCGCGCGCCGTGATCGCCATCTTTTTGTGGTCGTAGCCCACGGACCCGCCCGAGGCAAATGCATCGTCGAGCCAGAATCCGTATTCGGCGGATATCGCGTTCGCGTAGTCGGAGAACGTGGCGGTGCCCTTGTCGGCGGCCACGACGAGGTAGGGGTCGTCGGGATCGTGGCGCACGACATCGGGCGGCGGCACGATCGCGTTGTTCACGAGATTGTCGGTGAGATCGAGCAGGCCGCGCAGGAAGGTCTGATAGCACGCCACGCCCTCGCGCGTCCATGCTTCGCGGTCGCTCGCCGGCGGCGGGTTCTTCACGACAAAGCCGCCCTTCGATCCCACCGGCACGATCACGACGTTCTTCACCATCTGGGCTTTCATGAGGCCCAGCACTTCGGTGCGGAAGTCTTCGCGGCGATCCGACCAGCGCAGGCCGCCACGAGCGACACGCCCGCCGCGCAAGTGCACCCCCTCCACGCGCGGCGAATAAACCCAGATCTCGAACATGGGCTTGGGTTCGGGCAGGCCAGGCACTTTCGAAGGGTCGAATTTGAACGAGAGCGAGGGCCGCTCTGCGCCATTGGCTTCGCGGCGGAAATAGTTGGTGCGCACCGTCGCATTGATCACGCCGAGGAACTGCCGCAGGATGCGGTCTTCGTCGAGATTGGGCACCTGGTCGAGCGCGCTATCAATGGCCTTGAGCATGAGTGCCGTGCGCTCTTCCCGTGCCTGTGAATCGCGCGGATCGAACCGGAGTACGAACAGTTCGACGAACTGCCGGGCGATCGCCGGATTGCCGGTTAGCGCACGCTCGATATAGGCGTCGCTGAATGTCGAACCCACCTGGCGAAGGTACTTCGCATAGGCACGCAGGATCGTCACTTCGCGCGCGCTCAGATAGGCGCGCAGCACGAGCCGGTTGAAATCGTCATTTTCGATGCGTGCGTTCCAGACGCTTTCGAATGCGTCTTCGAACAGGCCCTTCACGCGCTCGATGTCAAATTCGGCGTCGTCCGCGAGTTCGAGGCCGAAATCGTGGACCCAAGCAGGCGCGCAAGAAGGCGCCTCGATCACATAGGGCCGCTCTTCATCCACACGCACGCCGAGGTGTTCCAGCATCGGCAGGCTGCGCGAGAGCGCGATCGCTTCGCCCGTGCAATAAACCTTGAAGCGGAACGTACGTGGGCCCGCCTCGATAGGCCGGTACAGATTCATCGCGATGCGCTGCGCTCCCTGCACGCGCTCGATCAGCTCGATATCGCGTACCGCCGTGCGCGCCGGATAATCGTCGCGATAGCCCGGCGGGAACGAATCGGCGTAGCGATGCAAGAGACTCGTGCCCTGCTCTTCGCCGAATGCGTCGAGCAACGCATCGGCCAGATCGTCCTGCCAGCGGCGCGTGACCTGCACGAGCCGCGCCTCGAGTTCGTGCGTGTCGACTTCGGGCATCGAGCCGGGTTCGGCGTGCACGACGAAATGAATCCGTGCGATCGCCGACTCCGAAAGCAGCGGCGTGAACTCCACGGAAACGCCGTTGAAGGCGTCCACGAGCAGGTTTGCAATCCGCCGCCGCAGATCGGTGTTGTACTTGTCGCGCGAGACGTATACGAGGCAGGAAACGAAGCGGTTGAAGCGGTCGCGCCGCACGAATAGCCGCGTGCGCTGGTGTTCCTGCAAGCGCAGCACACCGAGCGCGATGTCGAAAAGCTCGTCTTCGCTCGCCTGCAGCAGTTCATCCCGCGGATAGGTTTCCAGCACCGTCACCAGCGATTTGCCGAGATGGCCTTTCGGCAGAAAACCCGCGCGCTGCACGATATTCGCGCATTTGCGCCGCACGATCGGGATTTCGGCGGTGGAGACCATATAGGCGGTCGAGGTGTAGAGGCCGACGAAGCGGCGCTCGCCGCACACCTTGCCATCCGCGCCGACTAGCTTCACTCCAACGTAGTCCAGATAGCCCGGCCGGTGTACGGTGGCACGCGAGTTCGCTTTCGTCAGGAAAATGGGCCATGCGCCGCTGATGATGTCGACGGCCGCGGGCGGCAACGGTGTGATGTCCGGCGTGCCCGGCGCGCGCAGCGATTCGCGCAGAATGCCGAGGCCCGAGCCTTCCACGCCACGCAGGGCGTAGCCGCCGTCATGCGCGACCAGCGCGTAATCGCGCTGGCCGAGGAAAGTGAAATGGTCGGCCACCATCCATTCGAGAAACGCGCGCGCTTCGATGTCCTCTGCGCTCGTTTCGCGCGCTTTCATCGTCTTGATGGTGGTGCGCGCGGCCTCGAGCAGGTTCGGCCAATCTTCTACCGACGCCCGCACGTCGCCAAGCACCTTGGCGATGTCGCTGCGCAATTCGTCGAGCTTTGCTGCATCGCCGCAGCGGTCTACCTCGAAATGGATGAACGAAGCGAGTTGTGATTGCCCGTCGCCGGCGCTAGCCCCGCCTTCGTCTACACGCTCGATCGTCCCGTCCTTGCCGCGCCAGATCCGGAATACGGGGTGCAGCGCGGAATGCAGCGCGAGCCCCAGACGGTTGACGGCCATGGAAACCGAATCGACGAGAAATGGCATGTCGTCGTTCACGATTTCGATGACCGTATGGTCCGAATGCCAACCGTGCTGTTCGAGGATCGGGTTGTAGACCTGCATGCGCTCGCTGCCCGGTACAAAGCGCTGCGCGGTTCGCCAGTGCGCCATGGCGGCGCCGTAGAGGTCGGCGATGCTGCGGCTGCGCAGATCCTCCGCGTCGGCGAAATCGTAGTAGTGCCGCAGGAAAGGCTCGACGATCTGGAACGTCGGCTCGGGCAAGCGCGCCCGCGCAAATTCCATGACGTCGGAGAGCAGATGGGCGACGAATTCTTCGTTCCTCGCTAGCATGACGAACTCCTTGGCGGATAGTCATCGACTGCATCGGCGGTTCAGTCATTATGCACCGGCAAGGTGATCGAACGATGAATGCGTGCGCACGCGCTGGCTCACGGCGAGGCGCTGCACTGCAATGCGGATGGTGGCGCAGAACTTGCTGACTGCGAATGCCCGGTTCAACGCGCTTATATCGCGCTCGACGAGATGTTCGCTCGTGTGTGCAATGCCCTGCCCCGCAATGGCGGCATCGATGGCGAGCGACGATTGACTGAAGTGCGGCCCTTTCAGCTCGCCCACATCATTTGTGCAACCGAGGGCGTTGAAAAATTCCGGCCACAGATCATGAGAGTCGTGGAGCAGCACATAGTTTTGCAGGTCCGAGATCGTGCGCACCGGGTGATCGGGCTTGAGCAGTTGCGGGCTGCTACGCCGAATACCTGCAGCGGAAATAGCGGGTCGCTGACGAGGCCTTTCGCGAACGGCGGCTTGCCGAGCCGCACCGCGATATCCACGCCATCGGACCTGAAGAATTTTATTGTCAGACTATAAGAAACATCATTCGACAATCCAATCATAACGCCATACAGTTTCTGGACGATTTCCCATACGGCGCAGTTCTGACGCGCTGAATCCAATTCAAGGAGAGAGCACGATGGCAGTAGAAAAAGTCGCACTCGTCACGGCGGCCGGCAAGGGTATGGGCGCGGCGATCGCGCGCGAACTGGCAGCCAGCGGCTACCGTCTGGCCTTGATGTCACCCTCGGGCAGTGCGGCCGAACTGGCGAGAGAGCTTGGCGGATTCGGCTTTACCGGCTCGGTGACCGAGCCGGACTGTATCGACCGGTTCGTCCGCGAAACGCTCGAAAAATATGGCCGCATCGACGCTGTGGTGAACAACACGGGGCATCCGCCGAAGGGGGATCTGCTTTCTGTTGCAGACGAACAGTGGCACCTCGGGCTCGATCTCATCCTGCTCAACGTCGCTCGCGTGTTGCGTCGCGTGACCCCTGCGTTTCTCGAGCAACGCGGCGGCGCGGTGGTGAATATCTCGAGCTTTGCCGCCGATGCGCCCGAGCAGGCCATGCCTGTTTCTTCCGCGCTGCGCGCCGCGTTGAGTTCGTTCACGCGCCTTTATGCCGACCGCTACGCGAAGGACAATATTCGAATCAACTCCGTGCTGCCGGGGTTTATCGACAGCTGGCCCGAAACGCCCGAGATTGTTGCCCGCATTCCGGTTGGCCGATTCGGGAAGACACAGGAGATCGCACAAACGGTCGCGTTCCTGTTGTCGGATGCCGCGGGGTACATCACGGGGCAAAACATCCGTGTCGACGGCGGCATCGTGCGTGCTCTGTAGCGCGGCAGATATGGATCAGATCGTCGACGAGCTCTGGGCACGCCTGAACGCGGGCGCAAACGCGGGCAATGAGCGCTCGCCCTTCACGATGCTGCAGGTCGCGACGATTGCGCTGGACGGTGCGCCTGCCGTGCGGACGGTCGTGTTGCGCCGTGTCTCTCGCGAGCGGCGCTCAGTCATGTTTCATACCGACGTGCGGTCTACAAAGGTGTCTGAATTGCGGCGCGACCCGCGCGTATCGCTCGTCGGCTGCGATCTCGACGGCGGGATCCAGATAAGGCTGCACGGCGTTGCGAGAATCGTCGAGACGCCCTCGGATACGAGAGCTGTCTGGGACTCGAGCAGACCTCGGACGTTGATCGTCTATCGCACGCCGCTTGCGCCCGCGACACCGGTTGCGTCTCCCGCCGAAGCGCATGCAACGACGCTCGCCGAAGATCCCGACTCATCGGCGGGATTCGAAAACTTCTGTCTGATTGATGTGACCGTATCGAGCATTGACTACCTCGATCTGAATCCCGCAGGGCATAGGCGGGCCAGTCTGGTGTTTGAAGAAGGGGAATGGCGCGGGACCTGGGTGGCGCCTTGAATTGACGAGCTGCTTTTTTTAATGCGCCCAAACGCCAGAACCCCGGTTCTCTTTCGGAGACACCGGGGTTCTGGACGTTACAGCATAAGGAGCCTGACGATTACCTACTTTCACACGGGCAATCCGCACTATCATCGGCGTGGAGCTGTTTCACGGTCCTGTTCGGGATGGGAA
>NZ_JBFRCN010000046.1:0-77646 GCF_040965835.1 Paraburkholderia sp. BR10872 | reverse complement strand
TCAAGCTCGTGGGCGAGGAAACCTTCCGCCTGTGCCACCAGTATCTCGACGAAGTGCTCACGGTCGATACGGACGCCCTTTGCGCCGCGATCAAGGACGTCTTCCAGGACACGCGCAGCGTGCTCGAACCCGCAGGCGCACTGGCCGTGGCGGGCGCGAAGCAGTACGCGGAGCGCGAGGGCATCGAGGGGCAGACGCTGGTGGCGATCACCTCGGGCGCGAACATGAACTTCGACCGCATGCGCTTCGTGGCCGAGCGTGCCGAGGTGGGCGAGGCGCGCGAAGCGGTGTTCGCGGTGACGATCCCCGAGGAGCGCGGCAGCTTCAGGCGCTTCTGCGAGCTGGTCGGTACGCGCAGCGTGACCGAGTTCAACTACCGCATCGACGACGCCGAGCGCGCGCACATCTTCGTGGGCGTGCAGATCCGCAACCGCGGCGAGTCGCAGCAGATCGCGAAGACCTTCGTCGATCACGGCTTTCCGAGCGTCGATCTCACAGGCGACGAACTGTCGAAGCAGCACATCCGCTACATGGTGGGCGGACGCTCGCCGCTCGCGCACGACGAACGCCTGTTCCGCTTCGAGTTTCCGGAGCGCCCGGGTGCGCTCATGCGTTTCCTTTCGTCGATGGCGCCGAACTGGAACATCAGCCTGTTCCACTACCGCAACCAGGGCGCCGACTACAGCTCGATTCTGGTGGGCATCCAGGTGCCCGCCGCCGAAGACGCCGAGTTCCGCCGTTTCCTCGCCACGCTCGGCTATCCGCACTGGGAAGAGACGCAAAACCCGGCGTATCGGTTGTTCCTCGCGTAACGAGCGGCCATCGTGTCCGTATCGCTTTCCGACAAGCTCGTCGTCGCCATTTCGTCACGTGCGCTCTTCGATTTCGAGGAGGAAAACCACGTGTTCGAGGCCGGCGACCTGCGAGCCTACGAGGCGCTCCAGCGCGAGCGCCTGAACGTGCCCGCGCGGCCAGGCGTGGCGTTCGCGCTGATCCGCAAGCTGCTCGCGCTCAATGACGGCGCACATCACGTGGAAGTGGTGATCCTCTCGCGCAGCGATCCCATCAGCGGTCTGCGCGCGTTCAGTTCGTGCCGCGAGCACGGGCTCGACATTCAGCGCGGCGTGTTCACGCGCGGGCGCGAGCCCTGGCATTACCTCAAGCCGCTCAACGCGTCGCTATTTCTCTCCGCGAATCCGGCCGATGTGAAGAGCGCGCTCGACGCTGGATTCCCCGCTGCACGCGTCTTTCCAGAATCGGCGACAATGGCGGAACGCAACGCGCAAGAGATTCGCATTGCCTTCGACGGCGATGCGGTGCTGTTTTCCGACGAAGCCGAGCAGATTTTCCAGAGCAAGGGGCTTTCCGCCTTCGTGAGCCACGAGCGCGACAACCGCGAACTGCCGCTCGCGCAAGGCCCGTTGCAGCCGCTGCTCGCAGCGCTCAACCGTCTGCAGAAGCTCGCCGACGCGAACGCGCAAATGCGCATCCGCACCGCCCTCGTCACCGCACGTTCGGCGCCCGCGCACGAGCGCGCAATCCGTACGCTGATGGCCTGGAACATCGAGATCGACGAAGCGATGTTCCTTGGCGGACTCGACAAAGGCCCGTTCCTGCGCGAGTTCGAACCCGATTTTTTCTTCGACGACCAGATCCGCCATTGCGAATCCGCGCGCTCGGTCACGGCCACCGGGCACGTGGCAAGCGGCGTGACCAATCTCGCAACCGAAGCCAACGCATCATGACTCCCGATCAATCTCCGCTCGGCAAGGCCTCCACCTACACCGAGCAATACGACGCTTCGCTCCTCTTCCCGATCCCGCGCGCGGGCGCGCGCGAGCAGATCGGCATTGGCGCGCAACTGCCCTTCTTCGGCAGCGATATCTGGAACGCCTACGAGCTTTCGTGGCTCAACGCGCGCGGCAAGCCGCAGATCGCGATCGCCACGTTCTTCATTCCCGCCGACTCGCCGAACATCATCGAATCGAAGTCGTTCAAGCTCTATCTGGGCTCGTTCGCGCAAACGCCGTTCGAATCCGCCGAGGTGGTGCGCGAGACGATCAAGCGCGATGTGACGGCGGCCTGCGGCGCGTCGGTATCGGTGCGGCTCGAGCAGCCGGGCGCGTTCGGCAAGATCCCGTTCGAGGAATTCGAAGGGCTCTCGCTCGATCGCCTCGATCTCGACACGGAAATCTATCACCCGGAGCCGACGCTGCTCAAGGCGGCCTTCGACGAAGCCCCGGTAGAAGAAACGCTGATCTCGAACCTGCTCAAGTCGAACTGCCCGGTGACGGGCCAGCCCGACTGGGGCAGCGTGCAGATCCACTACGTCGGGCCGCAGATCGATCAGGCGGGCCTGTTGCGCTACATCATCTCGTACCGCAATCACACGGGCTTTCACGAGCAGTGCGCCGAGCGCATCTTCATGGACATCCTGCGCGAGTGCAAACCGGACCGGCTCGCTGTCTACGCGCGCTACACGCGGCGCGGCGGCCTCGACATCAATCCGTTTCGCACCAACTTCAACATGCCGATGCCGGATAACGCGCGGCTCGCTCGCCAGTAAGCCGAAGAAACGCAGACAATCAAAGGAAAACGCGCCGCAAAGACGGCGCGTTTTTCATTGGCGTGGCGATGCGACGGCGCTTCAATGCGGCAACTCGGCCGCCCCCATGCGCCGCGCAATCACGGCGGTGCGCTGCGCGAGATAGGCCGAGTTGCGATGCTCGTCGAAGTACCTGGGACGCGGCAGCATCACCGCGAGCCGCGCCGACTGCCACGGCGTGAGCTTCGCGGCGCTCGTGCGGTAGTAGTAGCGCGCGGCGGCTTGCGCACCGTACACGCCATTGCCCCACTCCACCGAATTCAGATAGATCTCGAAGATGCGTTCCTTGTCGAGCAGCGTCTGCAGCATCCACGTGATGACGAACTCCTGGCCCTTGCGGATGTAGCTCTGCTCGCGCGAGAGGAACAGGTTGCGCGCGAGCTGCTGCGTGATGGTCGAGCCGCCGCGCACGATATGGCCGCGCTGCTTGTTCCTTTCCCAAGCCTGGAGGATGGCGTCGGTTTCGTAGCCGTTGTTGTTGACGAAGTTCGCGTCCTCGGACGCGATGATCGCGCGCTTGAGGTTGCGCGAGGTCTGGTCGTACGGGACCCATTCGTGCTGAATCGAGAGACCGGGGCGGTCGGTGGAAAGACGCGCGGCGTCGGTGCGCATGAACGCCGTGGTTTGCGGATCGACGAAGTTCCAGAGCGCGATTTGCGCGAAGTAGAAGAGTTGCGTGGCGATCCACGCAATCGCGCACACCGAGACGACCCAGGTCAGCCAGCGCAGCGCGCCAGGACGTTTGCGCGACTGCGCGCGCCGCCCGCTGCCGCTCGCGACCGCCGCGGCCTGCGCACCGATGGCTTGCCTGCGCATGGCGTCGTCTCCGTTTTGTGCGAGAGGCGCCGGGCGTTACGCGGCCTGCGCGGCGAGCTGCGCGCGCAACGCCGCCAGCACCGGCGCGCCCTCGGGCCGCACGCCGCGCCACACGAAGAACGACTCGGCGGCCTGCTCGACCAGCATGCCAAGGCCGTCGGCCGCGCGCGCGCCGAGTGCCTGCGCGTGGCGCATGAACACGGTGGGCTGCGCGCCGTACATCATGTCGTAGGCGAGCGTACCGGTGCCGAACGCGCGCTCGTCACACTCGGGCAACGCCGCATCGAGGCTGCCCGCCGTCGCGTTCACGATCACGTCGTAAGGCTTGGGATCGACGTCTTGAGGACCGCCACCGTTGAGAATGCAGCCGAACTCGCCCGCCGCGCCTGCGAACTGTTCGATGAGCGCGTGCGCCTTGGGCGCCGTGCGGTTCACGATGGTGATCTCGCGGGGCCGGCGCTCGAGCATCGGCAGCACGACGCCGCGCGCCGCGCCGCCCGCGCCGAGCAGCAGCACGCGCGCGCCTTCGAGCGCAACGCCGAGGTTCACCTCGATGTCGCGCACGAGGCCGAAGCCGTCGGTGTTGTCGCCGAAGATGCCGTCCGCATCGAAGCGCAGCGTGTTCACCGCGGCCGCCGCCGCCGCTCGCGGCGAGAGCTTGTGCGCAAGCGCGTGCGCTTCCAGCTTGAACGGCACGGTCACGTTCAGGCCGCGCCCGCCAGCCGCGTGAAAGGCCTGCACGTGCTGGACGAAGCCGTCGAGCGGCGCGAGCAGGCGGTCGTATTCAACGCGCTCGCCCGTTTGCAGCGCGAACTGCGCGTGGATGTACGGCGACTTGCTGTGCGCCACCGGATTGCCGACTACGGCGTAGCGGTCGGCGTGCACAACAGGCTTCGACTCCCTGACGCTCATTCGCGCGGCTCCGTGGCGTGCTGTTCGCTCGATTGCTCTTCTGCCGCGGGCGCATCGCTTGCCGTCTCGCCGTCGGCGTCGCCCGCTTCTGCGACAGCTTCTGCTTCGCTTTGTGCGGATTCGTCGGCGGCTTCGATCAGCTCTTCGTCTTCGCCCGCATCCTCTTCGGCCTGCTCGCCGCTCGTCACGACGGGCGCATCGAGCACGCGCAGCATGCGCACCGAAGCCTCGATGGTCAGCTCGTCGATCGACAGCACTTCCATCATCAGGCGCGTGCCGCGCGCGTGCACGCCGAGTGCAGGCACGTGCATGAGCAGCGGCACTTCTTCGAAGCGCACCAGGTCGTCCTTCACCACGCTCGCCGGGAACTCGCGGCGCGGCTCGCGCCCAGCTTCACCGCGCATTTCCTGCTGCAACCAGCGCAGGCACCAGAAGTACTCCATGCGGCGCTGATGGTCGGCGTAAGCGGTGTAAGTCTCGTCGAAGCCCTGCACGACGGCGAACAGATCGGCGTCCTTGGGCTTGAACGGCGCGACGAGCTTGGCGGCCACGCCGTGCTCCACACAGGCGAGCAGCTGCCACTGGTTTACGAGGTCCACGTAGCGGCGCAGCGGCGAGGTGCTCCACGCATACTGCGCGACGCCGAGGCCTTCGTGCGGCGCGGCGTTGGTCTGCATGCGCGTGCGCTTGGGGCCGGTCGGCGCGCCGAACGCGCGCTGCGAGCGATAGATGCCCGGCACGCCATGGTCGTGCAGGAAAGCGCCCCACGTGGAGTTCGCGAGAATCGCCAGCTCCGCGACGATCAGGTCGAGCGGCGAGCCGCGGCGGCGCGGCGAGATGGTGACATGCTCGCCTTCCACGTAGAAGTTGAAGTCGGTGTTGCGCTGGACCTCGCGGCGCAGGCCGTAACCGGCGCGCGCCTGCTGGCGCTTCTCGAACAGGGCCTGCGCGAACGGCCACAGCACGGCGATGTCGTCCTTGTGCGGATACTCGCCCGTGCCCGCGGCGAGCGTCGCTTCGGTGACGACTTCGTCGAGCGTGTTGTGACGCAGATTGCTCTTCACGAACACGCGCTCGGCGCGCGTTTCGGTCGCGACGATCTCTTGTGTCTCGCGGTTCACGATGCAGTAGAGCGAAAGCGCCGGGCGCAGACCGCCTTCCTTGAGCGTGAAGGCGTCGACGAAATCGTCGGGCAGCATCGTGATCTTGTCGCCGGGCATGTAGACCGTCGAAAGACGCGTACGCGCGATCGTATCCGCCGTGTCGCCGCGCTGGATGCCAAGTGCGGGTGCCGCGATGTGAATGCCGATGCGCACGCGCCCGTCGGCCAGATGCTCGATCGAGAATGCGTCGTCGATTTCGGTCGTGGTGACGTCGTCGATCGAGAACGCCTGCACGTGCTCGGCGGCATCGGGCAGATCCTCGGGCAGCGTGCCCACTTCGACCGGCGGGAAGCCGGTGCCGTGCGGGAAAAAGTCCGCGAGGAAGCGTGCCTCGTGCAGCGCGCGCGGCGAAGCGATGCCGCCGTTTTCGAGCATGAGGCGCGGCATCGAAATGCCGCGCGCAGCGGCCGCCGCTTCGAGCGCCTTGTATTCGATCGAGTTCTTGTCCGGCTTCGTGAGGAGTCCGAGCGCCTTACCCTTGAACGCCTCGGGCAGTCCACCCGCCTTCAGCTCCTCCTCATAGCCGGCCTGCACCAGCGCCTGCTGACGCTTGCGCTCGAGCGAGGCCAGCGCCATCTTGAGCTGCTCTTCGGGCGCGCGCTGATACTGGCCGCGCCCCTTGCGGCGAAAGTACACGGGCGAGCCATGCAGGCGCAGCACGAGCGCGGCGCGCTCGACCGGACCGTAGGTCTCGCCGAAGTACTCGCTCGCAAGCGCCGTGTACGCAAATTCGTCGGCAGGCGCGCATTCCCACAGGAAGTCGAGATCGATCTCCTGGGCGGCGGCGTCCGCCCGCTCCAGCAGTTCGCTCGCAGCCGGCTTCTCGAACTCGATCAGCACGTCTTTTGCGCGCACCTTGGCGCGCCGGCCGCCCGGCAGCTCGACCTGAAATGCATCGCCCTGGCGCGACAGCACGCTGCCGGCCTTGAAACTGCCCGATTCCTCAAAGAAAACGTTCACTCAATACTCTCGTTCAGACTTGCTTCGACCGCCGGCGCGGCGCGCGGGCGGTGCTGTATACATATAGGCGTTCGCACGCATCAAGCGGCGTCGCAGAAACGGATCACTTCGTCGACGTAATCTGCGAACTCGCTGATGCCATGATCGCTGCCTTCGATCAGGTGTGTGGGCACACCCGGATAGTGCGCGAGCATCTCGCGGTAATCGAGCACTTCGTCGCCGGTCGCGGCGATCAGATAGTAGCGCGCGGTTTGCGTCACCGACGTAACGGCCAGCGCGCGCAACTCGTCCAGGTGACGCGGTTCGACGACGATGCTGCCGCCGCCGTGCCAGAGCGGCTGCTCGCCGAGATACTTCGACAGATCGCGGTCAGGCACCACCGCCGGGTTCAGCAGCGCGGCGCGCCAGCCGTGCTTTTCCGCGAGATGCGTGGCGAAGTAGCCGCCAAGCGAACTGCCGATGAGCGTGACGCGCTCGCCCGGCTTCATTTGCGCGCCGATCTCCTGCTCGGCGAGCGCAATCGCCTCGCGCGGCGAAACCGGCAGCGTCGGGCACAGCCATTCGCCGCTGCGTCCCAGCTCGGCCATGCGCGCCGCCAGGAGGCGCGCCTTGAACGACTGGGGCGACGAGCGAAAGCCGTGCAGATAGACGATCACGCCGCGCTCCGTGCCGAGAGCGCATCGAGCAGCTTTTGATGCACGCCGCCGAAGCCGCCGTTGCTCATCACGAGCACCTGGTCGCCAGGGCGGGCGGCTGCGACGACCGCCTTCACGAGCGCTTCGAGATCGTGGAAAGCGCGGGCCTTCTCGCCGAGCGGCGCAAGCGCACCGGCAAGATCCCAGCCGAGCGCGTCCTTGCCGCTCGGTGCGCCGTAGCCGAACACGAGGTCGGCGTCGGCGAGACTGGCGGGCAGTTGCGCCTTCATCACGCCGAGCTTCATCGTGTTCGAGCGCGGCTCGAGCACGGCGAGGATGCGCGTGTTTTCGTGACCGACGCGCGTGCGCAGGCCGGCGATCGTCGTTTCGATGGCCGTGGGATGGTGCGCGAAATCGTCGTAGACGGTCACGCCGTCAACGCTGCCGCGCACTTCCATGCGGCGCTTCACGTTGCGGAACGTGGCGAGCGAGGCCGCGGCCTGCGCAGGCGGCACGCCCACGCTGCGCGCGGCGGCGATCGCCGCGAGCGCGTTCAGGCGGTTGTGTTCACCCTGGATCTGCCAGTCCACCACGCCTGCACGTTCGCTGTTGTGATAGACGGCGAAGCGCTCGTCCACGGCCACGCCGTCTTCCGCCGGCAGCGCCTGCCAGCCGCCATCTACGCCGAAGCGCTCCACGTCGCTCCATACGCCGCGCGTGAGCACGCGTTCGAGCGCGTCCGAGCGGCCGTTCGTGACGATGCGGCCAACGCCCGGAATCGTGCGCACGAGATGATGGAACTGCGTTTCGATCGCCGCGAGATCGGGGAAGATGTCGGCATGATCGAATTCGAGGTTGTTGAGCAGCGCCGTGCGCGGACGGTAATGAACGAACTTCGAGCGCTTGTCGAAGAACGCCGTGTCGTACTCGTCGGCTTCGATCACGAAGAAGCTCGAATCGGTCAGGCGCGCCGACACGCCGAAGTTCAGCGGCACGCCGCCGATCAGGAAGCCGGGATTCAGGCCCGCGTCTTCGAGCAGCCACGTGAGCATCGAGCTCGTGGTGGTCTTGCCGTGCGTGCCCGCCACCGCGAGCACCCACTTGTCGCGCAGCACGTGGTCGCCGAGCCACTGCGGACCCGACGTGTACGGCAAGCCGCGATTGAGGATCTCCTCCATCAGCGGGTTGCCGCGCGTGACCACGTTGCCGATCACGTAGAGATCGGGATTGAGTTCGGTCTGGCTCGCGTCGTAACCCTCGATGAGGCGGATGCCCTGCGCTTCGAGCTGGGTGCTCATCGGCGGGTACACGCCGGCGTCGCAGCCGGTCACCGTGTGGCCCGCGCTGCGCGCGAGCACCGCGAGTCCGCCCATGAACGTGCCGCAGATGCCGAGGATATGGATGTGCATAAGCCTGTCGCGCCGCGCGGGCGTCGTGAACGCGTTGATCGGATTGATCAGGTTGAAAAGGACGGAGAAGCTGGAACGTCGGCAGTCCTGCGCCGCCGCAGCAAAGAACGGGTATTGTACCCGAGGCCCTGAGCCCTATTGGCTCGACCTCGGTCCCCGCAGCGACGGAAAATCCCTGCGCACCCGGCAGCGGACGCGGCGCAGTGGCTGCGTGCAGGAGCCAGGGCGATCTCTAGTATCATTAAAAGATGGTTCGCAGATCACATTTCGATCCCCAGCGCGTGCGCGAGGAAATCGCCATCGCGGCAGCAAGGATGATCGCCGAGGACGGCCTCGACTACGCCACCGCCAAACGCAAGGCCGCCCGGCAGGTGGTGGGGGAAACGCGCATCGAAGGCACCTGGTTGCCCGACAACGATCAGATCGAGGAAGAGATCCGCGAATATCAGGCCCTCTTTCAAAGCGACAGCCAGCCTGCGGTGCTGCGCCGCCTGCGCGAGATCGCGCTCGAATGGATGCAGCGGCTCGATGCGTTCAATCCGTTTCTGACCGGTGCGGTGCTCAACGGCACGGCGGGCGAGCACTCCGACATCCATCTGCAGATTTTCTGTGACAACGCGAAGGATGTCGCGATCTGGCTCCTGAATGCGAACGTGCAGTACGACGTGTCGGAGACGCGCCATTTCGCGGCGCGCGGCCTCGTGGAAACTCTCAGCTTCATGTGGCGCCCGTCACGCGCCGAGGAGCCGGTGGGCATCCACGTTGCGCTCTACAATACGGACGACTTGCGCGGCGCCGTGCGCGCCGACGCGCGTGGCAGGCTGCCGCGCGCCAATGCGCAGGCCCTCCAGGCGCTGATCGACGAGAGTGGCGCCACTTCTTCCACAACCTGATAACGGCAGCGATGAATACGAAGCGGATTCTGGCCGGCGTGGCAGTGGCGGCAATCGCCGCAGGCGGCGGCATACTGGCTGGGCACTGGGCAACGAGCGGCAGCGCCGACGCGGCCGATGCGACCTCGGTAAGCGCGGCGTCGGCGGGCGGCAAGCAGAATGCGCTCACCCAGCTCTGGTCGGCAGCAGTCACGAACCCGGACGGCAAGGCGCAATCGCTCGCCATCTACAAGGGCCGGCCGATCGTGGTCAACTTCTGGGCTTCCTGGTGCGGCCCGTGTGTGGAGGAAATGCCGGAGCTTTCCGCGCTCCAGCGCGAGTACGCGAAGAAGGGAATTCAATTCGTCGGCGTCGGCGTGGATTCGGCCGCGAACATCAAGACGTTCCTCAAGAAGGTGCCCGTCGATTACCCAATCTACATCGCCGGTTTCGGCGGCGCGGATGTCGCACGCGCGTTCGGCAACAGCGCGGGCGGCTTACCTTACACGGTCGTAATCGACGCGAACGGCGCCGTTCGTGCGACAAAATTAGGGCAAATCAAGCCGGACGAGCTTCGGCGCACCCTCGACGCGCTTTGACGCAGCAGATCGTCTGACAAGATCTTAGGCGCTGTAGCAGGTTTTTGCCATGAAAATCCTGCCATTTGACCGGAGATCAACCCAAACCCTCGCCGCACGGCGTAGTCGGGGCCATATCCCTTTATCGGAAAACTAGACAAATTTCTCTAATCGGCGCTAAAGTTCGCGCAATTCCACGGAAAAAGAAGCGACCATGACGCGACTGCTGGTTCTGCACGGCCCCAACCTCAATCTTCTCGGCACCCGGGAACCGGAGGTGTATGGGCGCGTGACGCTGCCGCAGATCGATCAAGCGCTCTCGGACCGTGCAGGGGACGCCGGCGTCGAACTCGCGACCTTCCAGAGCAATCACGAAGGCGCACTTGTCGACCGCATTCAGTCGGCTCGCACCGAGCAGACCGACTTCATCCTGATCAACCCGGCCGCGTACACGCATACGAGCGTGGCGATCCGGGATGCGCTGGCAGGCGTCGGCATCCCGTTCGTCGAGATTCACTTGTCGAACGTGCATCGCCGCGAGTCCTTCCGGCACCATTCGTATTTTTCCGACCAGGCCGAAGGTGTGATTTGCGGCCTCGGCTGGAAGGGTTATCTCTACGCGCTCGAATACGCGCTCGACCGGCTCGCTGCCCGGTCGGCGGCCTGATTCCTGCGTCGGATGACCGTCAATACCTGAACAACAACCCGTGTCGGGACGCGCGCGCCCCGGCACTTCACGTATTCAAAGTAAAAGGGGCTGCACCATGGATCTACGTAAGCTGAAGACTCTGATCGACCTCGTCTCCGAATCGGGCATCTCGGAGCTCGAAGTGACCGAGGGTGAAGGCAAGGTGCGCATCGTCAAGAACGCGCCGCCCGTTTACGTGCAGCCTGGCCCCGCGCAATACGCGGCGCCGGCCATGGGTGCCCCGCTCGCAGCGCCCGCCCATGTGGGCGAAGCTGCCGCTGCGGCTCCCGCCGCGCCCCCCGTGCCGCAAGGCCACGTCGTGACCTCGCCGATGGTGGGCACGTTCTACCGCGCGCCGTCGCCGGGCGCCGACCCGTTCGTCCAGGTTGGCGACACGGTCAAGGAAGGCCAGACGCTTTGCATCATCGAGGCGATGAAGCTGCTCAACGAGATCGAGTCGGACACGGCCGGCGTGGTCAAGGAAATCCTCGTCGAGAACGGTCAGGCAGTCGAATACGGCCAGCCGCTCTACGTGATCGCCTAAGCTTTTCTGCGCGCGGCGGCGGCCTTCTTTTTTGGCCGCCGCCGCGTTTGTCGCGTTTGGCGCCCCATGACGGCGACGCACGCGACCGATCCTCTGAGGCGTACGCACATACGACTTGCGACGCCCTTTGATGAGTCGAATACCCACCATGTTTGAAAAAATCCTCATTGCCAATCGTGGCGAAATCGCGCTCCGCATCCAGCGCGCATGCCGCGAACTCGGCGTCAAGACGGTCGTCGTCTATTCGGAAGCCGATAAGGAAGCCAAGTACGTGAAGCTCGCGGACGAGGCGGTCTGTATCGGCCCGGCGCCTTCGAACCTCTCCTATCTGAACATGCCGGCGCTCATCAGCGCGGCCGAAGTCACCGACGCAGAAGCGATCCACCCCGGTTACGGCTTCCTCTCCGAGAACGCCGATTTCGCCGAGCGTGTCGAGCAGTCGGGCTTCACGTTCATCGGCCCGCGCCCGGAAACGATCCGCATGATGGGCGACAAGGTCACGGCGAAGCAGACCATGATCAAGACCGGCGTGCCCTGCGTGCCGGGCTCGGAAGGCGCGCTGCCCGACGATCCGAAGGAAATCGTGAAGATCGCGCGCGCGATCGGCTACCCCGTCATCATCAAGGCGGCGGGCGGCGGCGGCGGGCGCGGCATGCGCGTCGTACATACGGAAGCGGCGCTCGTGAACGCGGTCAACATGACCCGCGAGGAAGCCGGCCGTGCGTTCGGCAACCCGCAGGTCTACATGGAGAAGTACCTCGAGAACCCGCGTCACATCGAAATCCAGATTCTCGCGGACTCGTTCAAGAATGCCGTGTGGCTCGGCGAGCGCGACTGCTCCATGCAGCGCCGCCACCAGAAGGTGATCGAGGAAGCGCCGGCGCCGGGCATCGCGCGCCGCCTGCTCGATCGCATCGGCGATCGCTGCGCCGACGCCTGCAAGAAGATGGGCTACCTCGGTGCGGGCACGTTCGAGTTCCTGTATGAAAACGGCGAGTTCTACTTCATCGAGATGAACACGCGCGTGCAGGTCGAGCACCCGGTCACCGAGCTGATCACGGGCATCGACATCGTGCAGGAGCAGATCCGCATTGCTGCGGGCGAAAAGCTCTCGTTCCGCCAGCGCGACATCCAGTTGAAGGGTCACGCGATCGAGTGCCGTATCAACGCGGAAGATCCGTTCAAGTTCACGCCGTCGCCGGGCCGTCTCACGTCGTGGCACATGCCGGGTGGCCCTGGCGTGCGCGTCGACTCGCATGCCTACAATGGCTATTTCGTGCCGCCGAACTATGATTCGATGATCGGCAAGCTGATCACCTACGGCGCCACGCGCGAGCAGGCTATTCAGCGCATGCGCATCGCGCTCTCGGAAATGGTGGTCGAAGGCATCCAGACCAACATCCCGCTGCACCGCGAGCTGATGCTCGATGCGAAGTTCGTCGAGGGCGGCACGAGCATTCACTACCTCGAAAGCCGTCTGGCCGAACGTCAGGCAGTGAAGAAGGACGAAGCGTAACTCATGAGCTACCGGGAACTGATCGTCGAGCTCGAGCGTGACCGCGCGGAAGAACTTTCCGACGCGCTGATCGAGCTTGGCGCCCTCTCGGTGTCGGTGGAAGATGCCGACGCCGACACGCCCGACGAGCAGCCGCTCTTCGGCGAGCCGGGCTTAACGCCCGAGCGCACTGCGTGGCAGCATTCGCGCGTAATTGCGCTGATCGGCGCCGATCAGGATCCCGCCGTGCTGCTCATGGCCGCTTCGAACGAGCTGGGTCTCACGCAAACGCCGAAGTTCTCGCTGCGCGAAGTCGAGGAGCAGGACTGGGTGCGTCTGACGCAATCGCAGTTCGACCCGATCCAGATCGGCGAGCGCATCTGGGTCGTGCCGTCGTGGCACGATGCCCCGGACCCGAACGCGCTCGTGCTCGAGCTGGACCCGGGCCTCGCGTTCGGCACAGGCAGCCATCCCACCACGCGTCTGTGCATGGAATGGCTCGAACAGCACGTGCAGCCGGGCAATTCGCTGCTCGATTACGGCTGCGGATCGGGCATCCTCGCGATCCTCGCGAAGAAGTGCGGAGCGAATCCGGTGATCGGCATCGACATCGACCCGCAGGCGGTCGAGTCGGCGCGCCACAACAGCGAGCGCAATCGCGCGGCGGTCACCTACGGCCTGCCCGACGATTGCCCCGCCGGCGAGTTCGACATCGTCGTCGCCAATATTCTGTCGAATCCGCTCAAGCTGATGGCCTCGATGCTCTCGTCGCGCGTGAAGCCGGGTGGGCGCATCGCACTTTCGGGCATTCTCGCGCGCCAGGCCGAGGAAGTCGCGCAGGTGTACGCGCAGTGGATCGAGATCTCGGGCTGGCGCGAACACGAAGGCTGGGTCTGCCTCGCGGGCACGCGGCGCGCCTAGTCCCTTCCCGTTCCGATCAGGCTCGCACGAGCCTGATCGCGCCCCAAGCGGCAAGACCGAAGTCGTAGACTGCGGTGGATTGCCAGTAGAATGCGGGTATCACCAATCCTCCGGTCTACCCAGATCTTCGGCCCACATGCTTCTGGCAACGCGCTGCCCCTTCTGTGAAACCGTATTCCGCATCCAGCCAACGCAGCTCGCCGTGCGGCGAGGCCTCGTGCGTTGCGGACATTGTCAGGAAGCGTTCGACGCGTCGGGCAGTTTGTACGAGATGCCCGAAGGGGGCGACTTCACGCGCGCGGTGCCCCTTGCAGCCGAAATCGCGGCCAGCCTGACCTCGCCGCCATCGGAGCCCCCTTCGCGCTTTGCCGCGCAGCCCGCTTCGGAACCCGCCTCACAATTCGCATCGCAGTCTGCATCACAAGCCACATCGCAGCAGCCCGATGATCAGGCGTATCAACCCGCAGCAGCAACGCCATCGCAAGAGCCGCCCCCCACGCTGGGCGCCACACCCAATTTCACGAATCGCACGTGGGACCCGTGGGCGCCGCCGCAGGACAGCCAGCGCGATCCGCGCCTGAAATACGACGCCGACAAACTGCCTGGGGCAAGCGTTGCCCGCGGCGCCTCGCCTGAAATTACGCCCGGAGCCGAGTCGCGGGTCGCCTTCGACGACGAACCGACGCCTGGACGCGCTCCACAAGATGCGCCGCGTGCGCCGGCGGCACCTGCAGCAGAATCGGTACCGCCCCCCCGGCAGCCCGCAGCCGCCGAACCCTTCCCGCCCGCCGCGCGCTGGACGCGCAGCGAGCCGAACCTGGGCACGAGCGGCCCGAAAGAGCCGACCTTTTCGGCCAACGAAGCATCGGCTGCGGCTCGCATGAACGACCCTGAGCCCGCGCTCGGTCCCCGCACCCGCGAAGCCGCGCCAGAGCCCGCGTTCAGCGCGCTCTCGCCCAACGACGGCGCCTCACCCTTCGCCGTCACCCGCGAAGCGCCCGCCCGCCCGCGCGGTTCGCGCGGCCTCGTCTGGCGCATTCTCGGCACGCTCATCGCCATCCTGCTGTTTGCGCTGCTCGTCGTGCAGCTCGCGTGGTGGCAGCGTGAAACGGTCATGGTCTACTGGCCCGACTCGCAGTCGCTCTATCAGCAGGCGTGCGAGCAGCTTGGCTGCCGCGTGCTGCCGCCGCGCGACATCGACGGTCTGCTGGTCGAGCCGTCCGATCTGCGCCAGGTCGACAACGAGCCGCATCACCTCGAACTGAAGGTGCCGCTGCGCAACCGCTTCAACGTGGCGCTCGCATACCCCGCCATCGAGCTGTCGCTGCTCGACCGGCAGAACAACATCGTCGTGCGGCGCGTGCTGTGGCCGCAGGACTACGTCACGCCCGGCACGTCCATCGAAGCCGGTTTGCCCGCACGCACCACGCAGACCATGATCGTGCGGCTCGACACGGGCGACGTGGTGGCGTCGAACTTCCGCATCGAGATTTTCTACCCCTGATTTTCCGTCTGTACGCGGGTGCACTGGCGTGCCCCGCGCATTTCCCGGCGTCCCGTATCGCGCGGGTGCGCCATTCACCACACCATGCATTCCCGGAGAGCACATCATGAGTCAAGTCACGCTAGGCGGTAACCCGATCGACGTCGCCGGCACGTTCCCGAGCGTCGGCCAGAAGGCCCCGGCGTTCTCGCTCGTCGGCAAGGATCTGAAGCCTGTCTCGCTCGCCGATTTCGCCGGCAAGCGCAAGGTGCTGAACATCGTGCCGAGCCTCGACACGCCGACCTGCGCCACCTCCACGCGCAAATTCAACGAAGCCGCCGCCGGCCTGAGCAACACGGCTGTCGTCGTGATCTCGGGCGACCTGCCGTTCGCCGCCGCGCGCTTCTGCACGACCGAAGGCATCGCCAACGTCGTCACGGCCTCGACCTTCCGCGGCCATGAATTCGCGCAAGCCTATGGCGTGGACGTGACGAGCGGCCCGCTCACCGGTCTGACCGCGCGCGCCGTCGTCGTGCTCGACGAAAACGACAACGTCCTGCACGCCGAGCGCGTGAGCGAAATCAAGAATGAACCGGACTACGACGCCGCACTCGCCGCGCTGAAGTAATCCGGCGGCGGCGCACACGCGCCTCGCGCCTGCGCTTTCAGATCAATGCGCAGGCGACGCGCAGGCCGGTGCGCCGCCCCCTTTCCCTACCACGCCCTACAGGAATTTCCGCCTTGGCTACGCTGATCTGCGGCTCGCTCGCCTACGACAACATCATGACCTTCGAGGGTCGCTTTCGGGAGCACATCCTGCCCGAGCAGGTGCACATCCTGAACGTGAGCTTTCTCGTGCCGACGATGCGCCGCGAGTTCGGCGGCTGTGCCGGCAACATCGCGTACGCGCTCAATCTGCTCGGCGGCGACGCCCGCATCATGGCGACGCTCGGCGCAGCCGACGCGCGCCCGTACCTCGAACGCCTCGACACGCTCGGCCTCTCGAAGGCGCACGTGCGCGTGCTGGAGGATACGTGGTCCGCGCAGGCGATGATCACGACTGACCTCGAGAACAACCAGATCACCGCGTTCCACCCGGGCGCGATGATGCAATCGCATTTGAACCGCGCCGACGAAGCGCCCGGCATCAAGCTCGGCATCGTCGCGCCGGACGGCTTCGACGGCATGGTCCAGCACGTCGAGCAGTTCGCGAAGGCCGGCGTGCCGTTTATCTTCGATCCGGGCCAGGGCCTGCCGCTCTTCGACGGCGCTTCTTTGCGCCGCGCGATTGAACTTGCGACCTACGTAGCGGTCAACGACTACGAAGCCAATCTTGTCAGCCATCGCACCGGCTGGTCGTTCGACGAAATCGCCAGCCATGTCGACGCGCTGATCATCACGCGCGGCGAGCATGGCTCGCAGATCTACCACAGCGGCAAGACCGAGGAAATTCCTCCGGTCAAGGCCGCTCAGGTGCTCGATCCGACCGGCTGCGGCGACGCTTTCCGCGGCGGCCTGCTCTACGGCATCGAGAACGGCCTCGACTGGGCAACCACGGGGCGTCTCGCGAGCCTGATGGGCGCGCTCAAGATCGAGCATCTCGGTCCGCAAAACTATGCGCCTACGCGAGCGCAGATCAACGAACGGTTCAAGGAGGCATTCGGCTACGAACTGCCGAACTGAACGCGGGAGCCGCACACGAACGGCGCCCATTGGAGCTACGGGAATGAAAATAACAAGTCGTCTGATTGTTGCAGCCATGCTCGCGGGGTCGCTCGCGATGTCGGGCTGCGCCTATAACAGCAGTTCCGCCGATGTGTACACGGCCTCGCAGGCGCAGCGCGAGCAATCGGTGCGCATGGCCACGGTCGAAAGCGTGCGCGCGGTGAAGATCAGCTCCAACAACGGCCAGCCTAGCGGCCTTGGCGCGGTCGGTGGCGGCGCGCTCGGCGCGGTCGCCGGCAGCCGGATCGGCGGCGGCACGGGCTCGATCGTCACCGGCATCATCGGCGGCATTGCGGGCGCCGTGGCCGGCAACGCGGTCGAGAACGGCGTGGCCATGCGCGACGGCCTCGAGATCACGGTGCGCCTCGACAACGGCGACTACCGCGCCATCACGCAATCGGCGACCGGCGAAGTGTTCAACGCGGGCGAGCGCGTGCGGCTGCTCTCGAGCGGCGGTGTGACGCGCGTCACCCACTAAAGCTTTCCCCTGTACCGCAGCGGCGCCTCGCGCCGGATGCGGAACCTCAGGCGCATGTGCTCCCCTGTGCATGCGCCTTTTTTCATGCCCGCACGCGGCATGCAGGCGCCCTCACCCCGACTATTACGAACTCCAGACGAAAAAATCCCGCCGCGGACAACCCAGCGACGGGATTGGGATCGAGCCTGGCGCGCCATGCCGCCCGGCCCGGCCAACGAAGCGCGCGTACGATGCAGCCTGCGCGCTTCGTCTCGGACTGCTTACGGACGGCTGCCGGTCGGGAACGGCCATGCTGCGGCCGGATTCAGGGCAGTCTTGACCGTTGCTGCGGGCGCGGACGGTTGCGCAGCAGGGGCAGCAGGTGCGGCAGCGGCCTTCGCAGGCGCCTTCTTGGCAGCCTTCTTGGCGGCAGCCTTCTTCGCAGGCGCAGCCTTCTTGGCAGCAGCCTTCTTCGCAGGCGCCTTCTTGGCTGCAACCTTCTTCGCAGCGACCTTCTTGGCGGCGGCCTTCTTCGCCGGTGCTGCCTTCTTCGCAGCAACCTTCTTCACGGCGACTTTCTTGGCTGCAACCTTCTTCGCTGCGGCCTTCTTCGCCGGTGCTGCCTTCTTCGCAGCGACCTTCTTCACGGCGACTTTCTTGGCTGCAACCTTCTTCGCTGCGGCCTTCTTCGCCGGAGCTGCCTTCTTCGCTGCAACCTTCTTCACGGCGACTTTCTTGGCTGCGACCTTCTTGACCGCGACCTTCTTCGCTGCGGCCTTCTTCGCCGGAGCTGCCTTCTTCGCTGCAACCTTCTTCACTGCGGCCTTCTTAGCCGCCGGTTTCTTCTTGGCAGTAGCCATTTTTTTCTCCTTCAGGTTCAGATGAGAGTCAGTTCAAACTACACCCTTCGTCAAAACCCGCTTCCCGCGAACGCTTCTCACGGCGCACGCTGCGAAGCGGGCTATTCATCGGCGTACGCTGATCCCGCGCGCTTACGCTAATGAATGCGGTAAGGCGCGCCGTGCCACGAGGCACAGCGCGCCAAGTCATTCCGGCGTCGGCTACCGACACCGGGCAACGTTCGTTGAAAGCGGCGGCCTCACGACACGCGAAGCCTGCGCGCTTTTCCGGGGGGAAGTTTGCCCATCCCTCTGAAGGGTTCGCAAAGTGCCTGTCACGTCGGTGAGCCAGCCTGGCTCCGGGCATGCTTTGCATCAGGCGTTCCTGCTCCTAATCATCATGCCGGTCGAGGCGCCTGCACGGCGCCTCGCGGCAACCCCAAAAGACTTGCACCGCAGTGCGCCCGGGTCATTCCCAGGACAGCGCACCACCCGTCTGATATTCGATCACGCGCGTCTCGAAGAAGTTGCGCTCCTTCTTCAAGTCGATCATCTCGCTCATCCACGGGAACGGATTCTCTTCGTTCGGGAACAGCTGATCGAGACCGATCTGCTGGCAACGGCGGTTGCAGATGAAGCGCAGATAGCTCTTGAACATCGATGCGTTCAGACCGAGCACGCCGCGAGGCATGGTGTCCTCGGCGTAGCGGTACTCGAGGTCGACCGCATGCTTGAACAGTTCGGTGATTTCCGCACGGAACGCCGGGGTCCACAGGTGCGGGTTTTCAAGCTTGATCTGGTTGATGAGGTCGATGCCGAAGTTGCAGTGCATCGACTCGTCACGCAGGATGTACTGGTACTGCTCAGCGGCGCCGGTCATCTTGTTCTGGCGGCCGAGCGCGAGAATTTGCGTGAAGCCAACGTAGAAGAACAGGCCTTCCATGATGCAGGCGAACACGATGAGCGACTTGAGCAGGTTCTGATCGGCTTCGAGCGTGCCGGTCTTGAACGACGGATCAGTCAGCGTCTGGATGAACGGGATCAGGAACTCGTCCTTGTCGCGGATCGACTTGACCTCGTGGTACGCGTTGAAGATCTCGCTCTCGTCCAGACCCAGCGACTCGACGATGTACTGGTAGGCGTGCGTGTGGATCGCCTCTTCGAACGCCTGGCGCAGCAGGAACTGGCGGCATTCGGGCGCCGTGATGTGCCGGTAGGTGCCGAGCACGATGTTGTTCGCGGCGAGCGAGTCGGCGGTCACGAAGAAGCCGAGGTTGCGCTTGACGATGCGGCGCTCGTCCTCGGTCAGACCGTTCGGGTCCTTCCACAGGGCGATGTCGCGGGACATGTTGATTTCCTGTGGCATCCAGTGGTTCGCGCAGCCTGCCAGGTATTTTTCCCAAGCCCACTTGTACTTGAACGGCACCAACTGATTCACGTCGGTCTGGCCGTTGATGATGCGCTTGTCGGCGACATTCACGCGCGCTTCGGTCGAGACCGGCGCTTGCGGCGGCGGTGCAACGGCGAAGTCGCTGGCGAAGATGTTGGTCGCCATGGAAGCCTGAGGAGCGGAACGCAGACCAAACTGCACCTCGGCAGCCTGGACAGCCTGACCCGCAGGGTTGCGCATTGCGTTTTGCTGCGCACCGCTCGACGGAGTTACGGCCGTGATCTCGTCATCCCAGTTGAGCATAAATGTCACCATCAATTTAGATCGGTTTGTACCATCTTTTCGTGAGCGATAAAAGGGTTCGCACACGAAAAATCCTGTTTTCGATTCGCGTTGCGACCTCGATACAACACTTTGTTATCGCATCGTGTCGATTGCATCGCGTGAGCACTGTGTAGAGAGCACTGATTCGTCGTGCTCACTTCGCATGTGCGATGTGCTTCGAAGGTCTTCGCGACATCGAGAGCGTGTGTGAAAGACGGGGTTCGCCGCGCGCTTTTCTCTCGCGCTGCGAGCGCGTTTTCACTCGCCGCTCACTGCCTGCCGCGCGCGGCGCTGGAAGCTCGCGCGGCCTTGAGTCTTGTCCCTGCGAGAAACTCCAGGGATTCCTTCCTGTTGCCTCTTTCGCGTACCGCAACGCGCGTGGTGCGAGTTGCCGGGAGAGCCGGCGCGCATTGCGCGCGCCTCGTTCGTTGTTACATCTCGCTACGACTGCTTCGACTACTGTTTACTACTGATGCTGCGGTCCTCGCATGATGCGAGCGGCGTTGCACCGCACGCATCATGCGCAGCCAGCTTTACTGGCAAGCCTCGCACTCTTCGAAGCCGGGGTCGCCCGGACGCATCATGCACACCGGACCATCGGCTTCCGGCGCCGCCTCAACCGCGGCTTGCGGTGCGGCCTGCATCGTGGTCGAGCCTGCTGCACCGCCGAATGCGCCGCCCGTTGCACCGCCGAACGCGCCGCCTGCATTGCCGCCGCCTTCGCCGCCCGTCGGCACGGCGTTGAGCGCGCCGTGCGCAACCGTCGACTTCTCGACGTGCGTCGCCCCCATCGTGCGCAGGTAGTACGTGGTCTTCAGACCGCGCACCCATGCGAGCTTGTAGATCTCGTCGAGCTTCTTGCCCGATGCGCCCGCCATGAAGATGTTCAGCGACTGCGCCTGATCGATCCACTTCTGACGACGCGATGCGGCTTCGACGAGCCACGTCGGGTCGACTTCGAACGCCGTTGCATACACAGCGCGTAGATCGGCCGGCACGCGGTCGATGCGCGAGAGCATGCCGTCGAAGTACTTCAGGTCGGCGACCATGACTTCGTCCCACAGGCCGCGCGCCTTCAGGTCGCGCACCAGGTAGTCGTTCACCACCGTGAATTCGCCCGAGAGGTTCGACTTCACATAGAGGTTCTGGAACGTCGGCTCGATGCAAGGCGACACGCCGATGATGTTCGAGATGGTCGCGGTCGGGGCGATCGCGATGCAGTTCGAATTGCGCATGCCGTGCGTCGCGATGCGCTCGCGCAGCGACGTCCAGTCCATCGATTCGCTCGAGTCGACTTCGACGTAGCCGCCGCGTGCTTCGGCGAGCAGCTTGAGCGTGTCCTGCGGGAGGATGCCGCGATCCCACAGCGAGCCGCGGTAGGTCGAGTAGCGGCCGCGCTCGGCTGCCAGCTCCGTCGACGCCCAGTACGCGTAGTAGCAGACGGCTTCCATCGAGCGGTCGGCGAACTCCACGGCTTCCTGCGAAGCAAACGGCGTGCGCAGAACGTGCAGGCAGTCCTGGAAGCCCATGATGCCCATGCCCACCGGACGGTGCTTCAGGTTCGAGTTGCGCGCCTTCGACACCGCGTAGTAGTTGATGTCGATGACGTTATCGAGCATGCGCATCGCCACTCTGATGGTGCGCTTGAGCTTGTCGTGGTCGAGCGCGAACGTGCCGTCGGCCTGTTCCACCATGTGCGCGACGAGGTTCACCGAGCCCAGGTTACACACGGCGATTTCGCTGTCGCTGGTGTTCAGCGTGATTTCCGTACACAGGTTCGACGAGTGGACGACGCCCACGTGCTGCTGCGGCGAACGGATGTTGCACGGATCCTTGAACGTGATCCACGGGTGACCCGTTTCGAACAGCATGCCGAGCATCTTGCGCCACAGTTGCGCGGCCGGCAGCTTCTTGAACAGCTTGATCTCGCCGCGCGCGACCTTTTCTTCGTAAGCCGTGTAAGCCTGTTCGAACTCGGCGCCGAACTTGTCGTGCAGATCCGGGCAGGTCGAGGGCGAGAAGAGCGTCCAGTCGCCGCCTTCCATCACGCGCTTCATGAACAGGTCGGGAATCCAGTTCGCCGTGTTCATGTCGTGGGTGCGGCGGCGGTCGTCACCCGTGTTCTTGCGCAGCTCGAGGAATTCTTCGATGTCGAGGTGCCACGATTCCAGGTAGGCGCACACCGCGCCCTTGCGCTTGCCGCCCTGGTTCACGGCGACAGCCGTGTCGTTCACGACCTTCAGGAACGGCACGACGCCTTGCGACTTGCCGTTGGTGCCCTTGATGTGCGAGCCGAGCGCGCGCACGCGCGTCCAGTCGTTGCCCAGACCGCCGGCGAACTTCGAGAGCAGCGCGTTGTCCTTGAGCGCTTCGTAGATGCCGTCGAGGTCGTCGGCAACCGTCGTGAGGTAGCACGACGAGAGCTGCGAGCGATGCGTGCCCGAGTTGAACAGCGTGGGCGTGGACGACATGAAGTCGAACGACGAGAGCACGTTGTAGAACTCGATCGCGCGCGCTTCGCGGTCGATCTCGTTGAGCGAGAGGCCCATCGCGACGCGCATGAAGAATGCCTGGGGCATTTCGATGCGCGTGCCGCCGACGTGCAGGAAGTAGCGGTCGTACAGCGTCTGCAGACCGAGGTAGCCGAACTGCAGGTCGCGGCTCGCGTCGAGCGCGTTGCCGAGACGCTTGAGGTCGAACTGCTGGAGCTTGTCGTCGAGCAGGCCCGCTTCCACGCCGCGCTTGATGAACTGCGGGAAGTAGTCGGCGTAACGCACGGCCATTTCGGCTTGCGTCACTTCCTCTTCGAGAATTTCGCGACGGATCGTGTGCAGCAGGATGCGCGAGGTCACCTGGCTATACGCCGGGTCCTTTTCGATCATCGTGCGCGCAGCGAGGATGGCCGAGTCGTAGACCTGGCTCATCGGCACGCCGTCGTACAGATTCTTGACCGTCTCCGCGACGATCGGGTCGGCGTTGACCGCGTCGCCGAGACCGTCGCACGACGAGTCGATCAGCGCGCGCAGCGCCTGCATGTCGAGCGGGCGCGTCACGCCGTTGTCCGTGACGTTGATGCCGGGCGCTGCGCTCGCTGCCGTTTCCGGCGCGTTGGCGCGCTCCTGGTTGCGCTTCTCGCGATACAGCACGTAGGCGCGCGCGACGTTGTGCTCGCCGCCGCGCATCAGCGCGAGTTCGACCTGATCCTGGATGTCTTCGATGTGGAACGTGCCGCCGTTCGGACGGCTGCGCACGAGTGCGCGCACGACGTTCTGCGTGAGCTGTTCGACGAGCTCGCGAATGCGCGCAGACGCCGCGCCCTGGCCGCCGTTCACGGCGAGGAAGGCCTTCGTCATCGCGATCGCGACTTTCGAAGGTTCGAACGACACCACGCTACCGTTGCGGCGAATCACCTTGTGGTCGGCGAACTGCTGCGCGCTCGTCTGGCCGTCTTGCGGTTGGCCACCCAGCGTGTGCGCGGCGGGCGCGCCTTCATACCGGGTCGAGACGTTATCGGTCGTTTGCATGTGCAAAGCTCCTGGGTCCTGGAAAGGTGCGAAGAGAGTTCGCGGATTAAGACGGACGCCGACGTCGTGCCCCCGTGTGCACGCTCGATCGGGCAGAGAAAAAAGTCCAGCCTGGCGAGGCTGCCGGATGCGACAAGGCAGATGAATCACGGACTGCTTCGGTCTTCATCGTGGATGTCGCGATCATTGGCTGTACCTTCTCTCTCGATTACAGCCGGTGCGCCGGTTCTCTCGGCCGGCGGCACCGTACAAAGTTTCTGTTTTTTCTATGCCGGTAACGCGCGCGGCGCCTTGCGAGTGAAGCGGGGCGCCGCGGTACAACACAACATATGGTGTGAAGCCTTGTTTCGGGTACCAAGTATAGTGGAAGAAACAGTACGATCAAATGGCTTTTTTTGCTGGTCCTATCTTGACAAGACCACAAGCCAAGCGGCGCGGGGCCTGGCGGCGAACGCCCCTTCGAGTGGTCTGCGAGGCGCGCGCGAAGACCCTGCGTTTGCGCGCAAAAGGTGCTTATTTCTTGTGCAGCTTGAGAGGGTTCAGCAGGCGATCGAACGTGTCACGACGCCGCGTCCTGCGCGCCGTGCCCCTGGATATAGGGGAAGCTGGCATCGGCGAGCTGCGTATCGTGTTTGAGGCGCGCCCAGTCGAAGTGCGGGCCGGGATCGGTCTTGCGCCCGGGCGCGATGTCCGAATGGCCCGCCAGCGCCTCGATCGGATAGTGCGCGACGAGCGCCTTCACGAGCGCCGCGAGCGTCGCGTATTGCGGCGCCTCGAAGGCCGTCGTGTCGCTGCCTTCCAGTTCGATGCCGATGGCGAAATCGTTACAGCGCTCGCGCCCGAAGAAGCTCGACGCGCCCGCGTGCCACGCGCGCTCGTCACACGAGACGAACTGCTCGAGCGTGCCATCGCGATGAATGACGAAGTGCGCCGAGACGCGCACGCCGCGCAGGTTGGCGTCGAAGTACGGATGCGCGTCGCAGTCGAGGCGGTTGAGGAAGAGATCGGCGATCTCGGGGCCGCCGAAGACGTTGGGCGGCAGGCTGATGTTGTGGACGACGATGAGCGTCGGCACGGCGCCTGGCGGGCGGGCCTCGAAGTTGGGCGAAGGCAGTTGGCGCGCGCCGGGCACCCAGCCCTGCGCATCGACTGCGTACGCGCGCGATCCTGGCAGTCCTGGCGATCCAGCAGCGCTCATCGTGCGGGGCGATCCTGGGCCGTGGTGCGCGCGTCCCAGGCACGCGCGTGCTCGGAACTGCAGAACGAGCGCGCGCCGGCATTCACCGATTCACTGCGCGGCGCATGCACGCCACACTCGGCGCAGCGCACCATCGGCTCGGGCAGCGCAGCCTTGCCGCTCGTGCTCGCGCCGCCAGTGGCGCTTTGCGCGGCGCCCTGCCCCGGCTGCGCGCCCTGTCCCGGTTGCGCACCGGCGCGCGTTTGCGTCTGCGCACGGCGCAGCGCCTTGACGAACCACTGTCCGACCACGAACAGCAGGACGAGGAGAAGAATCTGTCTCATCGGAACACGCGACTCACACGACTCAAACCACAGGGCGGTGCAGCAGCACCTCGAAGACGAAACGGCTGCCCACATAAGCGAGCAGCAAGGCGATGAACGATGCGATCACCCAGCGCAGCGCAGCGCGGCCGCGCCAGCCGGAAATCTTGCGCGCGGTGAGCAGCGCGCCGAACATCAGCCACGAAAGAATCGCGAAGACGGTCTTGTGATCGAGCGAAAGCGGCCGGTCGATCAACTGCTCGCTGAACACGATGCCCGAGACGAGCGTGGCCGTGAGCAGCACGAAGCCCGCGCCGATCAGGCGGAACAGCAGCTTTTCCATCGTGAGTAGCGGCGGCAGCGTCTCGATCCAGTTCGAGAGCCAGCCGCCGCCGCGATTGCCCGCGTTGCGCTGGAAGCCGGCGCCCTTGAGCGCATGCAGCCGGCGCTCGACGGCGAGCATCAGCACCGCATGCAGCGCGGCGATCGCGAAGAGCCCGTAGGCGATGTTCGCGATGACGAAGTGCAGCTTGAACATCGGCGCGGCCGCGTAGGGCAGCACGCGCACGCCGCCGAACACGAGCGGCAGGATCGACGCGACGGCCGCCAACGGCAGCAGCAACAGACGCAGGCCGTCGAGCGAAAAGAAAAAGCTCTCGATCCAGTAGATGCCCGCGCCGAGCCAGAACATGGCCGACAACGCGAAGGCGAAGCCGAACACCATTTCGTTGGCGGGGAAGATCGTCATGTGCAGGAGCACGCCGTGCGCGGCGAGCGCGGCGAACAGCAGCGCGCGCGAAAGCGGGCCGAAGGTCCGCGCGCGCAGGGCGTCGCCGCCCGCGCCGAGCGTCACCGGAACGGGAGGCACGCTGCCGAGCAGCGGCGCGGTGCCCGCGCGGCGCAGCGCGCGCCAGTCGGCGGCGCACAATCCGCCGTACAGGAGCACGGTGAGGGCATACAGTACAATATCCATGTTCGAAGTTTACTATAGGCCCCCTGGCCGCGCGCTCACCTAACGAATCGGCGACGAAACGCGGCGCATTCCCGTTTTGCGCGCGCGGGCCGGGCCGCACTGCTCACCGCCTCCCCATGCTCGACAATCTCACTCAACGGATGGCGCGCGTCGTCAAGACGCTGCGCGGCGAAGCCCGGCTGACCGAAGCCAATACGCAGGAAATGCTGCGCGAGGTGCGTCTCGCCCTGCTCGAAGCGGACGTGGCGCTGCCCGTCGTGCGCGAATTCATCGCCAAGGTGAAGGAGAAGGCGCTCGGCGAAGAAGTGATCTCCAGCCTCTCGCCGGGCCAGGCGCTCGTCGGCGTGGTGCAGCGCGAGCTGACCGCCGTGATCGGCGGCGACTACGAAGGCCGTGCCGCCGAACTCGATCTCGCCGTCACGCCGCCTGCCGTCATCCTCATGGCGGGTCTGCAGGGCGCCGGTAAGACCACCACCACCGGCAAGCTCGCCAAGCTCCTGCGCGAGAAGTACAAGAAGAAGGTCCTCACCGTTTCGTGCGACGTCTACCGCCCTGCCGCTATCGCGCAGTTGAAGACGGTGACGGAACAGGTCGGCGCCGACTTCTTCCCCTCGCAGCCGGACCAGAAGCCCGTCGAGATCGCCGCCGCCGCGGTCGACTGGGCCAAGCGCCACTATCACGACGTGCTGCTCGTCGACACGGCCGGCCGCCTCGGTATCGACGAGGCGATGATGAACGAGATCACCGCGCTGCACGCCTCGCTCAAGCCCGCCGAAACACTCTTCGTGGTCGATGCCATGCTCGGTCAGGACGCGGTCAACACCGCGAAGGCGTTCAACGACGCCCTGCCGCTCACCGGCGTCGTGCTCACCAAGCTCGACGGCGACTCGCGCGGCGGCGCAGCGCTCTCCGTGCGCCACATCACGGGCAAGCCGATCAAGTTCGTCGGCGTCGCGGAAAAGCTCGATGGCCTCGAGGTGTTCCACCCGGACCGCATGGCGAACCGTATTCTCGGCATGGGCGACATTCTCGCGCTCGTCGAGGAAGCGCAGCGCGGCGTGGACGTCCAGGCCGCGCAAAAGCTCGCCGACAAGGTCAAGAAAGGCGGCGACTTCGACCTCAACGACTTCCGCGCGCAGCTCTCGCAGATGAAGAGCATGGGCGGCCTGTCTTCGCTCATGGACAAGCTGCCCGCGCAGTTCCAGCAGGCCGCCTCGGGCACCGACATGGGCCAGGCCGAGAAGCAGATGCGCCGCATGGAAGGCATCATCAACTCGATGACGCCCGCCGAACGCGCCAAGCCCGAGCTCATCAAGGCCACGCGCAAGCGCCGCATTGCGGCGGGCGCGGGCGTGCAGGTTCAGGAAGTGAACCGCATGCTCAACCAGTACGAGCAGATGCGCACCATGATGAAGAAGCTCAAGGGCGGCAATCTGCAAAAGATGATGCGCGGCATGAAGGGCATGATGCCCGGCATGCGCTGATCCTGCGGGCCGCGCGGCGCACATCGCGCGCACGGCGGCCCCATTCGACGCGGCGCGCGACGGACCGAATGCGCGGGTTTATGCTGTAGCGCGCGCCGCCGTTATTTTCCACACTTCAATAGCTACAGCTACCTTCCCGCCAGAGTCATGAATCGCGAAGAAGCCCTGCACATTTTCCGCCACTCCGAAGAGATCGTTTCGGAGGGCGACGTCAATGCGTCGATCGGCCGGATGGCCGAAGCCATCCGCGCCGAAATCAGCGAGGACTTCCCGCTCGTGCTGTCGGTGATGGGCGGCGCCGCCGTGTTCACCGGCATGCTGCTGCCGCACCTCGACTTCCCGCTCGAGTTCGACTACATCCACCTCACGCGCTACCGCAACGCGATCAAGGGCAGCGCCGAGATGCAGTGGCGCGTGGCGCCGCGCGAGTCGGTGAAGGACCGTGTGGTGCTCGTGCTCGACGACATCCTCGACGAAGGCGAGACCATGGCCGCGATTCGCGACCGCATCATGGACATGGGCGCGAAACGTTTCCTTTCGGCCGTGCTGTGCGAGAAGACGCTCACGAAGGCCAAGCCGCTGCATCCCGACTACTGCGGCTTTTCGGTGCCGGACCGCTACGTGTTCGGCTGCGGCATGGACGCCAAGGGTTACTGGCGCAATCTGCCGACTATCCGTGCGCTGACCGAAGGCGCGTGAAGCGCGCATCGACTGTCTGACGCACCATGAAAAAAGCAGCCCGCGGGCTGCTTTTTTGTTGCCTGCGACGCGCGCTGCACGCGGCGTCAGAGGTGATGCACGAAGGTCGCGATGCCCGCGAGGATCATCTCCACCGATATCGCCACGAGCACGAGGCCCATCAGCCGCTCGAAGGCCGTCACTACGCGCTCGCCGAGCCACTGCTGGATGCGCTCCGCCATCACCAGCACGACCGCGCAGATCACCATCGTCACGACGAGCGCGGTCATCCATTCGTAGAGTTTGCCCGGCGCCTGAGAGGTGAGCAGCATGACCGTGGCAAGCGCCGAAGGCCCGGCCAGCGCAGGAATGGCGAGCGGCACGATGAGCGGCTCGCCGCCCTTGTCGCCGCCACCGAACGGGCCGCCCGGATGCGGAAAGATCATCCGCAGCGCGATGAGGAACAGCACGATACCGCCGCCGATGCGCAGCGAGGTATCGGTGAGCCCCATCATGCGCAGGAAGCTGTTGCCGGCGACCATGAAGATCAGCAGGATCACGAACGCAATCGCGACCTCGCGCAGGATCACGATGGCGCGGCGCTGCTTGGCAACGCCGCGCAAGCAACTGATGAAGAGCGGAATATTCCCGAGCGGGTCGGTGATGAGGAGCAGCAGGACCGTAGCGGACAAAAAACTGTACTCCACGCTCGCAGCGCTCCTTTAACCGGGATGGATCGTCGTTAAACCGCGAGTGCCGCGCGGATCTTCTGCGCCACCGTCTGCGCGGCCTCATCGGCCGCGAGCAGCGTCGCTTCGGTATCGCGGCGCCCCTGGTACTCGATCTTGCCGTCCTTCAGGCCCCGCTCGCCGATCACGAGACGATGCGGCACGCCGATCAGCTCCCAGTCGGCGAACATCACGCCCGGGCGCTCGCCGCGGTCGTCGAGAATCACGTCGACGCCCGCTTCGAGCAATTCGTTGTAGACGCGCTCGGCGTGCTCGCGCACGAGCTCGCTGCGGTCCATGCCCATCGGGCACACGACGACCTGGAACGGCGCGATCGACTCAGGCCAGATGATGCCCTTCTCGTCGAAGTTCTGCTCGATGGCTGCACCGAGGATACGCGTGACGCCAATGCCGTAGCAGCCCATCTGCATCGGCGCGGGCTTGCCGTTCTCGGCGAGGAACGTGGCGTTCATCGCTTCCGAGTACTTCGTGCCGAGCTGGAACACGTGGCCCACTTCGATGCCGCGGCAGATGTCGATCACACCCTTGCCGTCCGGCGAGGGGTCGCCCTTCTTCACGTTGCGGATGTCGGCAACGACCGGCTCCGGCAGATCGCGGCCCCAGTTCACGCCCGTGGTGTGGAAATCGACTTCGTTCGTGCCCACGACGAAATCGCTCATGTTCGCGACCGTGCGATCGGCGATCACCTTGACCGGCTTCTTCGTGCCCAGCGGACCGAGGTAGCCAGGCGGCGTGCCGAACCACTCGACGATTTCCGCTTCGGTCGCGAAGCGGAAGCCGCTCAGACCTTCGAGCTTGCCGACCTTGATCTCGTTCAGATCGTGGTCGCCGCGCAGCATCAGCAGCCAGATCGTGGGCTCGGCGCCTTCGTTGTCCGTCGCGAGGATGATCGACTTGATCGTGCTTTCGAGCGGGATGCCGAGAAGTTCAGCCACAGCCTCGCATTTCGCCGCGCCCGGCGTGGGCGTCTTCGTGAGCGCTTGCGTGGGGGCGCCGCGCTGCGCGATGAGCGGCAACGCTTCGGCGGCTTCGACGTTGGCCGCGAAGTCCGAGGTCGGGCAGTAGGCGATGTCGTCCTCGCCCGTTTCCGCGATCACGTGGAATTCGTGCGAGCCGCTGCCGCCGATCGAGCCGTTGTCGGCCGCGACTGCGCGGAACTGCAGGCCGAGACGCGTGAAGATGCGCACGTAGGCGTCGTACATTTTCTGGTACGAGAGCTTGAGACCTTCGACGTCCTTATCGAACGAATACGCGTCCTTCATGATGAATTCGCGCCCGCGCATCACGCCGAAACGGGGACGGATTTCGTCGCGGAACTTCGTCTGCACCTGGTAGAAGTTCACCGGCAGTTGGCGATAGCTCTTGATCTGGCCGCGCGCGATGTCGGTGACGACCTCTTCGTGCGTCGGGCCCATCACGAAGTCGCTCTGCTTGCGGTCCTTGAAGCGCAGCAGTTCCGGCCCGTATTGTTCCCAGCGACCCGACTCCTGCCACAGCTCGGCCGGCTGCACGGCCGGCATGAGCAGCTCGATGGCGCCGGCGCGGTTCATTTCTTCGCGCACGATCTGCTCGACCTTGCGAATCGAACGCAGGCCGATCGGCAGATAGTTGTAAATGCCGCCAGCGATGCGACGGATCATGCCCGCGCGAACCATCAGCTTGTGGCTGACGATTTCCGCGTCAGCGGGCGCTTCCTTCAGGGTGCCGATAAAGAAACGGGAGGCTTTCATTCAAATTATCCAAAAGCGGCGGCCCGGTGCAGACCGCCCGAAGAAGTGACCAACGGAGGAGTTCACGAACCCACCATTATGACAACGTGCCGCATGCCGCGCCGATGACGCGGGCCAGATGCCAGACCGATCGCGCCCCGAGACCGTTTTGCGCGGCCGCGGCCATTCGCTCAACTTTCCGGACGGCGGGTCACGGACGGCGGGTGCGTGAGGGCCGTTATCTGTTTATAATCAAAGCAATTTTAAAGGATTCGAAGGTGGTTGTATGCTGGATCGTGAGGGGTTTCGCCCGAACGTCGGCATCATCCTCTTGAACGCGCGAAACGAGGTGTTTTGGGGCAAGCGGGTTCGCGAACATTCCTGGCAGTTTCCGCAAGGGGGCATCAAGTATGGTGAAACCCCCATGCAGGCAATGTTTCGGGAGTTGCACGAAGAAACCGGTTTGCATCCGGAGCACGTCAAGATCGTCGGTCGCACACGCGACTGGTTGCGTTATGAGGTGCCGGACAAGTTCATCAAGCGCGAAGTGCGCGGCCATTATCGCGGCCAGAAACAGATCTGGTTTCTGCTGCGGATGGTCGGGCGCGACTGCGATATCTGCCTGCGGGCAACGGAGCATCCTGAGTTCGACGCGTGGCGCTGGAATGAATACTGGGTGCCGCTCGAAGCGGTCATCGAGTTCAAGCGTGACGTCTATCAACTCGCGCTGACCGAACTCTCGCGCTTCCTGCGCCGGCCCGCGCCGCGTCAGGAGCGTCTGGGCGTGCAGGCTCACGAGGTGCGCTACCCGCGCATCGTGACGTCGGCGCACGCAGACGCGGTGCACGCCGAGCCGTATGAGGCCATGCCGGAAGGCGTAGCCGCACGGACAGCGCGTACGCCGATCGAAAGCGATTGCGAGTCGGCGCAGAGTATCATCGAGCCTGCGCAGGACGAGCAGGATCAAGGGGCTTGAGCCAACGCAAAGAACGCCCGAACCGGCGGGGTCCGGCGCATCACGCGCCGGGCCCCGCCGGTTCGCATTCGCGGCGCAGTTCGTTCGTAACTGACGCCCGTGCTTCGAGGAAAACCAATTTGAAACGATTTGCTCTTGCTGCGGCATGCGCCGCAGGCGGTGTGCTGCTTCTGTCGGGACTGGCCGCGTGCTCCAGTTCCGGTCCCACGAACAAGGACGACAGCGCGTTCGTCTACCTTCTGGACCGCAAGGGCGAATGGCAGGAGAACAAGCTCGAAGGCCTGCCGCCGCTGCCGCAGGCCGGCGCGACGCTGCTGCCGTTCGATGTCTCGAACAACTCGCCGCTCAAGTTCGCCATCGACCCCGCATCGCTCACGGTCGGCACGGATGGCGTCGTGCGCTACACCATCGTCATCTCGAGCCCGAGCGGCGCGCGTAACGTGAACTACGAAGGGATTCGTTGCGACACCTACGAGTGGCGCCTCTACGCGAGCCTCGACGCCGATCACAACGGCTGGGACCAGACCGTCGCGAACAACTGGTCGCGCATCGAGAACGGCACGCTCAATGCGTACCAGTCGAGGCTCTATCAGGACTACTTCTGCGCCAACAAGATGCCGATCGCGAAGGCGTCGACCCTGATCGAGAACCTGCGCTACGGCCGCACGCAGTCGACGCTGGTGCGTTAAGCCGCGCCCCGACATGCTGTGATGGGCATGAAAAAGCCGCTGCGGCCTTTGGCCACAGCGGCTTTTTGACTTTTGGCGCTGCGCGGCTGCGCGGGAACGCCCGTCAAACCAGCACGAGATTGTCGCGGTGAATCAGTTCCGGCTCGAGCATATAGCCCAGGATCCCCTCGATCTCGCCGCTCGGATGACGCTGGATCAGCTTGGTTTCCGCGCTGCTGTAGTTGGTGAGTCCGCGCGCCACTTCCACGCCCGCGCCGTTCAGGCAAGCGATCACCTCACCTCGCGCGAACGCACCCTGCACGCCCGTCACGCCGATGGGCAGCAGGCTCTTGCCGTCCGCCGTGAGCTTCTGCACCGCGCCGTCGTCGATCACGACGTGGCCGCGCACCTGCAGATGGTCGGCCATCCACTGCTTGCGCGCCGCCATGCGCGCCGTACGCGCGATGAGCTGCGTGCCGATCGCCTCGCCCGCAGCCAGACGCACGAGCACTTGCGCTTCGCGCCCGCTTGCGATTACCGTATTCGCGCCGCTATGCGCGGCGCGCTTGGCCGCGAGGATCTTGGTGAGCATGCCGCCGCGGCCGATGCTCGACCCCGCGCCGCCCGCCATTGCCTCGAGTTCCGGCTTGCCTGCATCGGCTTCCTGCACGAGCGTCGCACCCGGGTCCTTGCGCGGATCGGCCGTATAGAGGCCGCTCTGGTCGGTGAGGATGATGAGCGCGTCGCCTTCGATCAGGTTCGCGACGAGCGCGCCGAGCGTGTCGTTGTCGCCGAACTTGATTTCGTCGGTGACCACGGTGTCGTTCTCGTTGATGATCGGCACGACGCCCAGGCGCAGCAGCGTGAGCAACGTCGAGCGCGCATTGAGATAGCGTTCGCGGTCAGCCAGGTCGGCATGCGTGAGCAGGATCTGCGCAGTGCGGATATCGTGCTCGGCAAAGCGGCTCTCGTAGACCTGCGCGAGCCCCATCTGCCCGACTGCCGCGGCAGCCTGAAGCTCGTCGATTTCGCGCGGCCGCTTCGTCCAGCCGAGCCGTTGCATGCCTTCCGCGATCGCGCCCGAACTCACGAGCACGACTTCCTTACCCTGCGCACGCAGCGCCGCAATCTGCTCGGCCCAGCGGCCGATTGCCGCATGATCGAGCCCGCGGCCGTCGTTGGTGACGAGGCTCGAACCGACTTTCACTACCAGACGCCGCGAATCGGCGATGACGGAACGCATGCTGCGCGGTCTCCCAAATGACTGATGACGCGTGAAGTTTCCTTGGCGCGACCGGCGCGGCTCGCGCACCGGCCGGTGCGGCGAATTACTCCTGCGGCTGCCGCGCGTTCCCGCCCTGCCCCTCGCGGAAGCGCACGTCCGAGGCGAGGTCTTCGGCTTCGGCCGCACGGCGCGCGTCCGAGTGCGAGGAGACATAGTCGTACACCGCGTAACACAGATTTTCGCAGCCCTGCCCCGTGAGCGCGGAAATCTCGAACACGGGACCGTCCCACTCGAAGCGCTTCACGAAGTCGGCAATACGCTCGGCGCGCTCCTCCTCCGGCACCATGTCGAGCTTGTTCAGCACGAGCCAGCGCGGCTTGTCGTAGAGCGTCTCATCGTACTTGCGCAGCTCGCCGACGATCGCTTTTGCCTCCGCAACCGGATCGACGCTTTCATCGAACGGCGCGAGGTCGACCAGATGCAGCAGCAGGTTCGTGCGCTGCAGATGTCGCAGGAACTGGTGGCCGAGGCCCGCGCCTTCGGCGGCGCCTTCGATCAGGCCCGGAATATCGGCGATCACGAAGCTCTTGCTCGGCCCCACGCGCACCACGCCCAGATTCGGCGCAAGCGTCGTGAACGGGTAGTCGGCGATCTTGGGCTTCGCATTCGACACCGAGGCGATGAACGTGGACTTGCCCGCGTTCGGCATGCCGAGCAGGCCGACGTCGGCCAGCACCTTCAGTTCCAGCTTGAGCATGCGGCGCTCGCCGGGCTTGCCGTCGGTCTTCTGACGCGGCGCGCGGTTCGTGGACGACTTGAAATGCAGGTTGCCGAGGCCGCCCGCGCCGCCCTTCGCGACCATCACCTGCTGCTCGTGCTCGGTCAGGTCGGCGATCAGCTCGCCCGTGTCCTGGTCGGTGATGACCGTGCCCACCGGCATACGCAGCGTGATGTCGTCGCCGCCCTTGCCGTAGCAGTCGGAGCCGCGGCCGTTCTCGCCGTTGCGCGCCTGGTGCTTCTTCGTGTAGCGGTAGTCGATGAGAGTGTTGATGTTGCGGTCGCCGACAGCGTAGACGCTGCCGCCGCGCCCGCCGTCACCGCCGTCCGGCCCGCCGAACGGGACGAACTTCTCGCGTCGCATCGACGCGCTGCCATCGCCCCCATCGCCGGCGATGACTTCGATCTTCGCTTCGTCAATGAACTTCATGAGTTACTCCGTCCCGTGGATATCGATATTTTGCCCGCCATGGCCAAAAGTGGCCAACAACGCACCGCAAGTCAAACGCAAGCCCGTTACGACCCCGAAAGACTGCGGATAAATAAAAAGGCCCCGCAAACTTCGCGGGGCCTTCCTTGCGTCGCGTGCAGCCCGCTCGCGAGCGGTCTAAAGCTTGAAAGCTCAGGCCGCTGCCGGGACGACGTTGACCGTGTGCTTGTTGGCTGCGCCCTTGGTCGTGAACGAGACATGGCCGTCGACCAGCGCGTAGAGCGTGTGGTCCTTGCCGATGCCGACGTTGTTGCCCGGGTGCATGCGCGTACCGCGCTGGCGAACGATGATGCCGCCGGCGAGGATGGCCTGGCCGCCGTACACCTTCACACCAAGTCGTTTCGACTCTGAGTCGCGGCCGTTACGTGACGACCCGCCTGCCTTTTTGTGTGCCATTTGTTTGCTCCTTTACCTGCGTGCGCTTACGCGTTGATCGCGTCGATGCGCAGTTCGGTGTAGTTCTGGCGGTGGCCGCCATGCTTCTGGTAGTGCTTCCGGCGACGCATCTTGAAGATGGTCACTTTGGCATGCCGACCTTGCGACACAACGGTGGCCTTGACGGAAGCCCCACTCACCAGCGGCGTACCGAACTTAATCGATTCGCCTTCGCCCACTGCGAGAACCTGGTCGAGCGTGATTTCTGCGTCAATGTCAGCCGGTATCTGTTCTACTTTAAGTTTTTCGCCAACGGCAACCTTGTACTGCTTGCCGCCGGTTTTTATGACCGCGTACATTGAGAACCTCACTCTTCAATAATTTCGGGACACACTGCGCGCCCGAAACCTTAGATTATACATAGAGTTAGCTGCGTGGTCAAAAGGTGTGCAAGTCCATTGCGCGGGTGCGCGCGAGGGATCTGGCGCCCGTCGGACGGGCGCCAGGGCTATCCGTACGGCATAGCGCCAGCATCCATGCGGCCGTCGGGCCCGCGAGAAAATAGAGGGAGCCATCGGCAGGACGGTAGCGGAGCGTCCGGCATGCAGTCGATTCGCCTTATAATCCGCGGCACTACCCCTATTTGCCATCATGTCGTCCACCGCCACCCCATCCCCCAGCGCAGCCACCCTGCTTGCCCCCATCGCCAGTGACATGGAGCAGGTGAATCGTGTCATCCGGCAGAGCCTGGCGTCCGAGGTGATGCTGATCAACCAGATCTCCGAGTACATCATCGGCGCGGGCGGCAAGCGGCTGCGTCCGGCGCTCCTGCTGATGGTGGCCGGCGCGCTCGGCGACCACGGCACGGAGCGCCATGTGCTCGCAGCGGTCGTCGAGTTCATTCACACGGCCACGCTCCTGCACGACGACGTCGTCGACGAATCGGACCTGCGGCGCGGCCGCCAGACGGCCAACGCGCTGTTCGGCAACGCCGCCAGCGTGCTGGTGGGCGATTACCTGTATTCGCGCTCGTTCGAGATGATGGTGGGCGTCGGCAAGATGCGCGTGATGGAAATCCTGTCCGCCGCTACGACGATCATCTCCGAGGGTGAAGTCCTGCAGCTGCTGAACATGCACGACGCCGACGTGGACACCGACCGCTACATGCAGGTGATCCGCTACAAGACCGCCAAGCTTTTCGAAGCCGCCGCGCAGCTCGGCGCGGTGCTTTCGGGAGCGGATGCGCGCACCGAGGAAGCGGCCGCCGAATACGGGCGGCGCATCGGCACGGCATTCCAGATCATGGACGACTGGCTCGACTACACGGGCACGCCTGAATCGATGGGCAAGAACGCGGGCGACGACCTGCGCGAAGGCAAGCCCACTCTGCCGCTCATCTGGCTGATCGAGCACGGCACGGCCGCGGAAGCCGCGCTTGCTCGCGAAGCGATCGAGCAAGGCGGCACGACGCGCTTCGACGAAATCTTCGCGGCAATCACGCGCTCGGGCGCGCTCGAGCACACGCTGCAATGCGCGCGCACCGAGGCCCAGGCCGCCGCCGACGCGATTTCAGCGTTCCCCCCTTCCATTTACAAAGATAGCCTGCTAGAATTATGTTCTTACTCGACGACGCGCCAGTCTTGAAACAGACGAAGCGAGTTGTGGAGTCCAGCAGTTAATTCGGGGTGTAGCTTAGCCTGGTAGAGCGCTACGTTCGGGACGTAGAGGCCGGAGGTTCGAATCCTCTCACCCCGACCAGAATTCGAGAAAAACCGCGCATGCATTGCGCGGTTTTTTTTCGCCTGTATCTCCCGCACTTCCATCCTGTCCGGCAACTCGCGGCGCGTAACCGGCAACCGCCTTGTCCGTTCGGCCAACCGCCCTGGAACTGCGGTACCCCTCTGTTATAGTTTCCCCATCCGCCCCCCTCATTGTCTCGACGCGTGGACCACCTTCCCTTATGGGCGCAGATTTGCGCCGTCTTCGTCCTGCTCATCTGCTCCAGCTTCTTCTCCATCTCCGAAACGGCGATGATGGCGCTCAATCGCCATCGGCTCAAATACCTCGCCAATCACGGCACGCTCGGCGCGAAGACCACCCAGAAGCTGCTCGCGCGCACCGACCTGCTGCTTTCGGTGATCCTGATCGGCAACAATCTCTTCAACACCATCATCCCGGTCCTCACGACCTCGATCGCGCTCCATACGTTCGGCCGCAATAACCTCGTGCTCTCGATCGCGACGGGCATCGTCGCGTTCCTCATCATCGTGTTCGCGGAAATCACGCCGAAGATTGTGGGTGCAACGTTTCCGGAAAAAATCGCGCTGCCCGCGAGCCTCCTGATCGCGCCGCTCATGCGTGTGACGAAGCCACTCATCTGGTTCGTCAACATGTTTGCGAACACCATCCTGCGCATCCTGCACATCAATACGCACAAGGCGCATGACCAGCGGCTTTCCACCGAGGAGTTGCGCACCATCGTGCTCGAGTCGGGCAGCTTCATGCCGACCAAGCACCGCAGCATCCTGCTCAACCTGTTCGACCTGGAGAACATCACCGTCGACGACGTGATGATTCCGCGCCGGCGCATCGAGGCGCTCGACTACGACGCCCCGCTCGAAGACATCCTGCATCAGCTCGAGACCTGCTATCACAACAAGCTGATTGTCTATCAAGGCGACATCGACCGGGTGCTCGGCGTGCTGCATGTGCGCAAGACGTTGGCCGCGCTGCACAACCAGGAATTCGAGCGCGAGACGCTGCGCGAACTGCTCGCCGAGCCGTACTTCGTGCCCACGGGCACGCCCGGATTCCAGCAACTTCAGTACTTCCAGGAAAGCCGCCATCGCATCGCGCTCGTCGTGAACGAGTACGGTGAGATGGAAGGACTCGTGACACCCGAAGACATCATCGAGGAGCTGATCGGCGAATTCACCACCTCGATGCCGCGCAGCGGCACCGGACGCGGCGGCTGGAACGACGAAGGCGAATGTATCGTGCCGGGCAGCATGCCTTTGCGCGAACTCAATCGCTGGCTTCATATCAAGCTGCCCACGGATGGGCCCAAGACGCTCAACGGCCTGATCCTCGAAGTGCTCGAAGAGATTCCCGAAGGCGACGTGTGCCTGCAGATCGGCGACGTGAAGCTCGAAGTGCTACGCAGCGACGACCAGGCCGTACGCACGGTCAAGCTCTTCAAACCCGGCGCCAAGCCGCGCCAGGGCACGCTGCAAAAGGCGAAGAAGCTGCTGCCGGGACGTTAGCCGTTCGGCCGGGTGGCGGCGCAGTGCGCCTCGCGCCATGATGAAGGCGTCATCTGTTCGAGGCGGCTTCGCGCCGGCATGTCGATGCTTTCTACTCCTTATCGTGCGCGCCCTTTCGCCGCCGCGGTTGCCGAAGGCGGTACGGGTGGTGGCTCGACGGCGCGCACATCTGCGCCTGTCTCTGTACCGCAGCTAGACGACGCACCCGCCGTTCGGCTGCTCTCCGAAACGCTGCGCGAAGCCGCGCGGCGCAACGCCTCCGATCTGCACATCGAGCCGATGGAACACGGCTGGCGCGTGCGTCTGCGCATCGACGGCGTACTGCACGAAATGGCGCGGCCGCCCGCGCATCTGCGCGATGCGTTCGTCACGCGCATCAAGGTGCTCGCCCGCATGGACATCGCCGAACGGCGCATTCCGCAGGACGGCAGGCTGCGGCTCGCACTCTCGGGGGCGTCGCAAGCCGCCGAGGACTATCGCGTGAATTCGCTGCCCACACTTCATGGCGAAAAGCTCGTCTTGCGCAGGCTCGAAGCGCTTCCCGCCGAACTGTCGCTAGCCGAACTCGGGCTCGATGAAGCGCAACAGCACGCCGTAGCCGACGCGATCGGCGCGCCGCATGGTCTTGTCCTCGTCACGGGCCCTACCGGCAGCGGCAAGACGCTCTCGCTCTACTGTTTCCTGCAAAGGCTCAACGGCACGGCACACAATCTCTGCTCGGTGGAAGATCCCGCCGAAATCCAGCTTGCGGGCATCAATCAGGTCAACGTGCGCGAGAAGGCCGGGCTCACCTTTGCGGTGGCACTGCGTGCGCTGCTGCGCCAGGATCCCGACGTCATCATGATCGGCGAGATTCGCGACGAAGAAACCGCCAGCGTGGCCGTCAAGGCCGCGCAGACCGGCCACCTCGTCCTCTCGACCGTGCACACGAACGACGCCAGCGCGGCTTGCGCACGGCTCGTCGACATCGGCGTAGAGCCGTACAACCTGGCAGGCTCGCTGCGGCTCGTCACGGCGCAACGCCTCGTGCGGCGGCTATGTCAGCAATGCCGCGTGCGCGGCGAGCCTTCGCCGGCGGCGCTCGTCGCGGCAGGCCTGACCACGCACGGCGGTAACATGATGCAGCCTTATGTCGCGCGCGGCTGCGAGGCTTGCCACGGCATCGGCTATCGCGGCCGCGTGGGAATCCACGAGGTCTTGCCGATCTCGGAAACCATACGCGACCTGATCGTCACAAGGCGCGGCGCGCACGAAATCGCTCGGGAAGCACGCAGAAGCGGTGTCGCAACCTTGCGCGACGCGGCGCTCGCGCGCGTGCGCGACGGCACCACGAGCCTCGCCGAAGCGCTTGTCGCAACGGATGCGCCATGAGCGCTGCGCACGCCCCTCAAGGCCCATCCGAGTGGCGCTTCGCGTGGCGCGGTCTCGATGCATCGGGCGCGACGAGGCGTGGCACACTGATCGCGCTCGACGCCGCGGCGGTGCGCGACGCACTCAAGCGCGAGCGCATCACTGTGCTCGCCATCGAGCGCAGGTCGAGCGCGGGCGCGCCTAAAGCACGCCACGCGGACGTCACGTGCTTTACACGCCAGCTAGCGAGCCTCCTGCGCGCCGGCCTGCCACTTGCGAACGCGCTCGAACTGCTCGCGCTCTCGCCCGGGCCGAACGGCATGCCGCGCATTGCCGCGGCGCTCGCGCGCGACATCGCCGGCGGACTGCGCTTCGCCGACTCACTCGCGCAACATCCGGCGCGTTTCAACGCGCTGTATTGCCAGCTCGTTGCCGTCGGCGAAGCCTCGGGAGCGCTCGCCGCCGTACTTGCCCGCCTCGCCGACGACCGCGAGCGTGCCGCTGCCCAGCGCGCCAAAGTGCGCGCCGCGCTCACCTACCCCGTCGCGGTGCTGCTGCTTGCGCTTGTCATTACCGCGGCGTTGCTGGTCTGGGTCGTACCCACGTTCAAGCAGATCTTCGACGGCTTCGGCGCCGCACTGCCCGCGCCCACGCAAATCGTGCTGATGCTGTCGGCGGGCGCCGCGCGCTGGAGCGTGCCGGCCGCCGTAGCTGCAGCCACCGGCGCGCTCGCCATGCAAGCGGCCTTGCGCCGCTCGGAAACCGCGCGCATCGCTTTCGGACGCACGCTGCTGAAGCTCCCGCTTTGCGGCACGCTGCTCACAACGCTGTGCGCCGCCCGCTGGAGCCGCGCGCTCGGCACGCTCCTCGCCGCCGGCACGCCACTCGCCGACGCCTTCGATTCGCTCGCGCACGCAAGCGGCAACGCATTCTTCGATCGCGCGAGCGCAGGTATCAGCGAGCGCCTGCGGCACGGCGAGCGGCTCGCCGCAGCCATGCGCGCGGCGGGATGCTTTCCGGCCGATGTGGTTCAGCCCGTTGCGGTTGCGGAAGAATCGGGCGCGCTCGACGCGATGTTGCTCGATGTGGCCTCGCTCGCCGACCGTCAGGTCGACGAAAAGATCGCGCTCGTATCGAGCCTGTGCGAGCCGCTCGTGATCGTCGTGCTTGGTGCGCTGGTCGGCGGCCTCGTCGTCGCGATGTATCTTCCCATCATTCAACTGGGCAACGTGGTGTAGCATCGCTGCCAGATTCCGGTTCCGTCTCATGCCCGCCCAACTCCTGTCCGCGCCCGATACCGCAACGCCGCTCGCAGCCGCTCTCGCCGGTCTGCCATTCGGCGTGCTCATGGTCTTCGCCATTGCGTTCGGGCTCGTCATCGGCAGCTTTCTCAACGTCGTCGTGCACCGGCTGCCGATCATGCTGGAGCGCGCGTGGCGCGCCGATGTGGCCGAAGCGACCGGCACGCCCGGTCCGCTCTTCGAAGAAGACGGGTTGCCCGCGCGCTACAACCTCTGGCTCCCACGCAGCGCGTGCCCGCACTGCGGCCACGTCTTGCGCGCCTGGGAGAACATCCCTGTGCTCAGTTGGCTCGCGCTGCGCGGGCGCTGCTCGCACTGTCATGCGCGCGTGAGCGTGCGCTACCCGCTCATCGAAATCGCGAGCGGGGCCTGCGCGGTCGGCGCATTGCTCGCCTTCGGGCCCACCGGCAAGGCGCTCGCCGCCTTCGCGCTGTGCGCCACGCTCATCGCCGCAAGCGCTATCGACCTCGAACACCAGATGCTGCACGACGAGATCACGCAGCCGCTGCTGTGGGCCGGGTTGCTGGTCAATTTTGCCGGCACCTTCGTCACGCTGCGCGAAGCGGTGATCGGAGCGGTTGCGGGTTATCTGGCGCTCTGGTGCGTCTATTGGGTCTTCAGGCTGTTGCGTGGCGTGGAAGGCATGGGCCACGGCGACTTCAAACTGCTCGCCGCGCTCGGCGCATGGCTCGGCTGGAGCGCGCTGCCGCAGATCGTCGTGATCGCCGCAGTGGCCGGCGCGCTCGTCGGCATCATCGCTACGTTGACGGGACGCATGCGTTTCGAAGAACCGTTGCCGTTCGGCCCGTATCTGGCCGCTGGCGCGCTCGTCACATTGTTTGCAGGCACACCGCTGTATGGCGTATTTGCGTGGGGGAACTGATCAAATGTTCGCGGTCGGATTGACGGGTGGCATCGGTAGCGGCAAGTCCACGGTTGCTGATGGCTTTGCCGCGCGCGGCGTAACGATCGTCGACACCGATCTCATCGCGCATCGCATTACCGCGCCGCACGGCGTCGCGATGGCGCAGATCGCTGCGGAATTCGGCCCTGAATTCGTCGCGCCCGACGGCTCGATGGACCGCGCGCGCATGCGCGCGCTCGTGTTCGGCGACGAGTCCGCGCGCAAGCGGCTCGAGGCCATCACGCACCCGCTGATCCGCTCCGAGACCGAACGCGAAACGCGAGAGGCCAGCGGGCCTTACGTCATCGTGGTCGTGCCCCTGCTCGTAGAGTCGGGCACCTGGAAGACGCGTGTCGATCGCGTGCTCGCCGTCGATTGCAGCGTGGAAACGCAGATCGAGCGCGTCATGCGCCGTAACGGCTTCGCACGTGAGCAAGTGCTCGCGATCATCGCGCGGCAGGCCACGCGCGAGGCACGCCTCGCGGCCGCCGACAACGTGGTGGTAAACGACAACGGCGCGACGCTCGAATCGCTCGATCAAGACGTCGACGCATTGCATCAGACGTATCTCAGGCTCGCGGCCGAAAAGGCCGGCAAGACGTAAAACGCGCCATCGGCGCGCGATTAGCGGGTCACATCGGCATAGCGCCGGGCCGGCGCGATTGCGACCGTGGTCCCACGGCATTAGAATGTCCTGCAATCCGTCACCTACCACGCCCGAGGCGAGCGCGCTTGATTCTTTACGAGTATCCCTTCAACGAGCGAATCCGAACGCTGCTGCGCCTCGAAGACCTGTTCGAGCGCTTCACGTTTTTCCTGACCCAGGAGGATCCGAGGGAACATCACGTCGCGCTCACGACGCTCTTCGAAATCGCCGAAGTCGCAGGCCGCGCCGATCTGAAGTCGGATCTCATGAAGGAACTCGAGCGGCAGCGCCAAACGCTCGCGCCGTTTCGCGGCAATCCCGGCATCGAGCAGAATGCGCTCGAAACCGTGCTGGGCGAAATCGAGCAAACGCTCGCCGGCCTCACGCAGATGCAAGGCAAGACGGGCCAGCATCTGATGGACAACGAGTGGCTCACGAGCATCCGCAGCCGCGCGATCATTCCCGGTGGCACCTGCAAGTTCGATTTGCCGTCGTATTACGCCTGGCAACAGTTGCATCCCGATCAACGCCGTCAGGACATCGCGAAGTGGGTCACGCCGCTGCTGCCGTTGCGCGACGCCGCCGCCATCGTGCTGCGTCTCGCGCGCGAGTCGGGCCAGGCGTCGAAGGTGATGGCGATGCAGGGCAGCTATCAGCAGATGCTGTCGGGCCGTGCGTATCAGCTCATGCAGGTACGCGTGGCACCGGAATTGCGCATGATTCCCGAAGCGAGCGCCAACAAGTACATGCTGTGGGTGCGCTTCACCGTGCAGGACGGCGATCTGCGTCCGCGAGCCGTCGATCAGGACGTGCCGTTCCAGCTCACGCTGTGCAGCCTGTGAAAGCAAACGCGTCGCCAGGCCAGACTCAACGCAAACCAAGTTCTATCGCATGACCACTGTCGTCAAATGTCCGAGCTGCGGCAAGGAAGTCCGCTGGGTGCCGGAGAACCGCTTCCGGCCGTTCTGCTCCGAGCGTTGCAAGCAAATGGATCTCGGTGCATGGGCAGCCGAAAAGTACCGTATTGGCGGCGCCGACGATGAAACGCCGCCGGAAGACGCGCCGCCCACGGATACGCGCCAATAACGATTAAAGCGCCGCGACGCGCTTGCGCCAGGCGAAAAAAAGGCCGCTGTGCGTGATGCACAGCGGCCTTTTGCATCGTGGCGGCCTCGTAGGCCGTTATTCCGCCGCAAGCCACTCCAGCACAGGAATCGTCGCAGGCAAGAGCGGCTCGACGCTCGCCGGCAGCGACTGCCAGACGAACGCCTGACCTTCGCGACCGTGCGGCTCGCCGGTCCACTCGGTCACCTTGCAGAAGTAGAGCCGTACGTAGGCGTGCGGGTAGTCGTGTTCGAGCGTGTGCCACAGGTGGCACGCCTTCACGTCGACGCCCAGTTCCTCGTGCAACTCGCGCGCGAGCGCCGCTTCGACGCTCTCGCCCGCTTCCAGCTTGCCGCCCGGAAACTCCCAGTAGCCTGCATAAGGCTTGCCTTCGGGGCGCTGGGCGAGCAGGTAGCGGCCATCGGGCTGCACCAGCACGCCCACCGCGACTTCCGTCACGGGGCGCGTCGTTGCGGAAGCGTCGTTTGCGCTGTTGGCCTCGGCGCTCATGCCTCTTGCGCCTTCTTGCCCGACCAGTCGCGTGCGAATTGCCACGCCACGCGGCCCGAACGCGAGCCGCGCTCCAGCGCCCAGACGAGTGCGTCGCCGCGCGCCGATTCGACTTCGGCGTCGTCGCAGCCGAAATGGCGCAGCCAGTGGGCGACGATCGTCAGATAGTCGTCCTGCTTGAACGGATAGAAGCTCACCCAAAGCCCGAAGCGCTCGGACAGCGAGATCTTTTCTTCCACCACTTCGCCCGGATGAATCTCGCCGTCGGGCATGTGCTTGTACGTCTCGTTGTCGCTCATGTACTCGGGCAGCAGATGGCGCCGGTTCGAGGTCGCGTAGATCAGCACGTTGTCCGATTGCGCGGCCACCGAGCCGTCCAGCGCCACCTTCAGCGCCTTGTAGCCCGATTCGCCTTCCTCGAACGAGAGATCGTCGCAGAACACGATGAAGCGCTCGGGGCGCGTCGAGATGAGATCGACGATATCGCCGAGATCATGCAGATCGTCCTTGTCGACTTCGATCAGGCGCAGGCCCTGTTGCGCGTACGCGTTCAGGCAGGCCTTGATCAGCGACGACTTGCCGGTGCCGCGCGCGCCGGTGAGCAGCACGTTGTTCGCGGGCTTCTTCTGCACGAACTGGCGCGTGTTGCGGTCGATGAGATCTTTCTGCCGGTCGATGTTCTGCAGGTCGTCGAGCGAGATCAGCGAGATCGCGGGCACCGGCTGCAGGAAGCCGCGCCCCTGGCGCTTGCGCCAGCGAAACGCGACGGCCGCGTTCCAGTCGACATCGGGTGCCGACGGCGGCAACACGGCTTCGAGGCGGCCGAGCAGCGCTTCGGCGCGGGTCAGAAACTGTTCGAGCTTGTCCATGTGGTGAGCGCGCTTGAAATCAGGAGCGGTAATCCGCGTTGATGCTCACGTAGTCGTGCGAGAGGTCGCAGGTCCAGATCGTGGCCTGCGCGTCGCCGCGGCCGAGCAGCACGCGGATCAGGATCTCGCTCTTCTTCATGACGCGCTGACCGTCTTCTTCGCGGTAGTCCGGGTTGCGACCGCCCGCTTTCGCCACGAGCACGTCGTCGAGATACAGGTCGATCTTGTCGACGTCGAGGTCCGTCACGCCGGCATAGCCGATCGCAGCGAGGATACGGCCGAGGTTGGGGTCCGATGCGTAGAACGCCGTCTTCACGAGCGGCGAATGGCCGATCGCGTAAGCGATCTGGCGGCACTCGGCCACGTCCTTGCCGCCTTCCACCTGCACGGTCATGAACTTGGTTGCGCCTTCGCCGTCGCGCACGATGAGCTGCGAGAGTTCCTGGGCGACGGCCGTCACGGCGTCGCACAGCGCGGCGTAAGCGGGCGTGTCCGTCGACGTGATCGCGGGCAGGCTCGACTTGCCCGAGGCGATCATGATGAACGAGTCGTTGGTCGAGGTATCGCCGTCGATGGTGACGCAGTTGAACGAGCGGTCGGCCACGTACTTCACGAGTTCGTCGAGCACGGGCTGCGCAACGTTCGCGTCGAAAGCGAGGAAGCCGAGCATGGTCGCCATGTTCGGCTTGATCATGCCCGCGCCCTTGCTGATGCCCGTGAACGTGATGGTGTGGCCGTCGACCGTGACCTGGCGCGACACGGCCTTCGGCAGCGTGTCGGTCGTCATGATGGCCTGCGCGGCGTCGTACCAGTTCGCGGCCCGGCGATTCGCCAGCGCGGCGGGAAGGCCCGCCTTCAAACGGTCGATCGGCAGCGGCTCGAGGATCACGCCGGTCGAGAACGGCAGCACCTGCGAGGACTCGAGGCCGGCCAGGCGCGCGAGTTCATCGCAGGTCTCGCGGGCGTGCTTCATGCCCGGCTCGCCGGTGCCCGCGTTCGCGTTGCCGGTGTTCACCACCAGCGCACGAATGCCCTTGCCGCCCGCGCGCACCTTCGCGAGATGTTCGCGGCACACCGTCACCGGCGCGGCACAGAAGCGATTCAGCGTGAACACGCCGGCCACGCTCGCGCCTTCGTCGACGGAGATCACCAGGACGTCCTTGCGATTGGGCTTGCGGATGTTGGCTTCCGCCCAGCCGAGCGTCACGCCCGCGACCGGATGAAGTTGTGCGGGATCAATCGAGGGGAAATTGACAGCCATGGTGGCGACCTGTCGAAATGGCGATGCCGGCCAGGGCGCTGGAGCCTGGCCGGCATCGGGAATCAAAACGCAAGGCCCGCCATGGGAAGCGGGCCACCGAAATCTACGTTCAAGCCTGCGTCACGCGATCTTGCCGTGACACTGCTTGTACTTCTTGCCGCTGCCGCACGGGCACGGATCGTTGCGGCCCACCTTCGGCATTTCGCTGCCCACCGGCGGCGTATGGCTCATGGCCGCGCCCACCATTGCAGCGGCGGCGTCGGCAGCCACCGGTGCGGCAGCCGCCGGAGCCGGCGCCGCGTCGGCTTCGGCGAATTCGGCATGGCGGAACTCGACGTTCTCGACATGATGGCCCTGCTCTTCGATCTGCTCGGCCGCCTGTTCGAGCTGCTCCGGCGACTGGATCTGCACGTTCATCACGATACGCGTGACTTCGAGCTTCACGGCTTCGAGCATCGCGGCGAACAGTTCGAACGCCTCGCGCTTGTACTCCTGCTTCGGGTTCTTCTGCGCATAGCCGCGCAGATGGATGCCCTGACGCAGGTGGTCGAGCGCCGCGAGGTGTTCGCGCCAGCTGCGGTCGAGCGTTTGCAGCATGACCGAGCGCTCGAACGCGCTGAACGATTCGCGGCCCACGAGCGCCACCTTCTGCTCGTAAGCTTCGTCGCCCGCGGCGAGCACGGCCTCGAGAATTTCATCGGCATCGATCGACGACGACTCGTTGATCATCTCCTGGATCGCGAGGTCGAGCTGCCATTCGTTGCGCAGCACTTCTTCGAGCTCGGGCACGTCCCACTGCTCTTCGATACTGCCGTGCGGCACGAACTGGCGCACGATGTCGGTGATCACGCCATGACGCATCGCGCCGATCGTTTCGGTGATGTCATGCGCTTCGAGCAGTTCGTTGCGCTGCTGGTAGATCACCTTGCGCTGATCGTTCGAGACGTCGTCGTATTCGAGCAACTGCTTGCGGATGTCGAAGTTGCGCGCTTCGACCTTGCGCTGCGCCGACTCGATCGAACGCGTGACGATACCCGCCTCGATCGCCTCGCCTTCCGGCATTTTCAGGCGGTCCATGATCGCGCGCACGCGGTCGCCCGCGAAAATGCGCAGCAGCGGGTCTTCGAGCGAGAGATAGAAACGCGACGAGCCCGGGTCGCCCTGACGGCCCGCACGACCGCGCAGCTGGTTGTCGATCCGGCGCGACTCGTGACGCTCGGTGCCGATGATGTGCAGACCGCCCGCGGCCTTTACCCGATCGTGCAGCGTTTGCCACTCGTCGTGCAGTTGCTGGATGCGGCGCGCCTTTTCGTCGGCGGGAATCGCTTCGTCGGCTTCGATAAACGCTGCCTGCTTCTCCGCATTGCCGCCCAGCACGATGTCGGTACCGCGGCCTGCCATGTTGGTGGCGATGGTGACGCGCTGCGGACGGCCCGCTTCAGCGACGATCGCGGCTTCACGCGCGTGCTGCTTCGCGTTGAGCACTTCGTGCGGCAGACCGGCCTTCGTGAGCAGGTTCGAAAGCAGCTCCGAGTTTTCGATCGACGTCGTGCCGACCAACACCGGCTGACCACGCTCGTAGCATTCGCGGATATCGCGAATCACGGCGTCGTAGCGTTCATTCGCCGTCTTGTAGATCTGATCCTGCTTGTCGATCCGCTTGGGTGTCCGGTTCGTCGGGACCACCACCGTTTCGAGGCCGTAGATCTCGTTGAATTCGTACGCTTCGGTGTCGGCCGTACCCGTCATGCCCGAGAGCTTCGCGTACATGCGGAAGTAGTTCTGGAACGTGATCGAAGCGAGCGTCTGGTTCTCGCTCTGGATCTTCACGTGTTCCTTCGCTTCCACGGCCTGGTGCAGGCCGTCCGACCAGCGGCGGCCGGCCATCAGACGGCCGGTGAATTCGTCGACGATGATGACTTCGCCGTTCTGCACCACGTAGTGCTGGTCCTTGTGGAACAGCGTGTGGGCACGCAGCGCGGCGTACACATGGTGCATCAGCGTGATGTTCTGCGGCGCATAGAGGCTTTCGCCCTGGCCGATCAGGCCCCACTCGGAGAGCATGCGCTCGGCCTTCTCGTGGCCCGATTCCGTGAGGAACACCTGGCGCGCCTTTTCGTCGAGCGTGTAGTCGCCCGGCTTTTCCACGCCCGTGCCGTCGGCCTTCTCTTCGCCGATCTGCTGCTCGAGCAGCGGCGGCAGCGCGTTCATGCGCACGTAGAGTTCGGTGTGGTCTTCGGCCTGGCCCGAGATGATGAGCGGCGTACGCGCTTCGTCGATCAGGATCGAGTCCACCTCGTCGACCACCGCGAAGTTCAGCGTACGCTGCACGCGCGCCTCGGTCTCGTAGACCATGTTGTCGCGCAGGTAGTCGAAGCCGAACTCGTTGTTCGTGCCGTAGGTGATGTCCGCGGCGTACGCTTCCTGCTTCGTCGCGTGGTCCATCTGCGACAGGTTGATGCCGACGGACAAACCGAGGAAGTTGTAGAGGCGTGCCATCCATTCGGCGTCGCGCTGCGCGAGGTAGTCGTTCACCGTCACGACGTGCACACCGCGGCCCGACAGCGCATTCAGGTAGACGGGCAGCGTGGCGACGAGCGTCTTCCCTTCGCCGGTGCGCATTTCAGCGATCTTGCCGTAATGCAGCACCATGCCGCCGATCAGCTGCACGTCGAAGTGGCGCATTTTCAGCACGCGCTTGCTCGCCTCGCGGCAAACGGCGAACGCCTCGGGCAGCAGTTCGTCGAGCGATGTACCTTTGGCCACGCGCTCGCGGAACTCGGCCGTTTTCGCGCGCAGCTGCTCGTCGGTGTACTGCTCGATCTTCGGTTCGAGCGCGTTGATCGCCGCGACCGTCTTCTGATATTGCTTGATCAGGCGCTGATTGCGGCTGCCAAAGATTTTCTGTAAGAAACCGGTGGTCATCGGATCGGTGTCTGCGTCGCGGCTTCGGCCGGGATTCCTGAGGGTGGGTTCAGCGGGTTGTGCAGGGTGTGCACTACGCATCCGGACCGGCGGGACCTCGGCGGCTTTAGCCCAAAATGGTGGATTCGAATCGGGCATTTTAGCACGCGCCCTCACCCGCCTGTGTCAGCGCGAAGACGGCTCTGGCGCGCGCGGTGCCCGCACGGACGGCCTTCCCGCCGGGCGGCGAAGGGCCGCGATGCGGCCCTGGCCGAATGGCCTGAAGGCGCTTGAATGAGCGGTGCGCAGGCTACAATGACGAGATCGCAGTGCCGCCTGCGCGCTCGCCCATCCTTACGCCACATGAGCCGTTTCTCGCCGTTTTCAAGGTCCAGGGGACCACGCGCCCCCCAGCCGCTCGCCGAAGTGCTGAGCCGCACGGACGCGTTCGCGCCGCTGCGCGCCGGCGTGGAGCAGATCGCGGCGATCCAGCGCGACCTGAATGCGCTGCTGCCCGACTATCTCGCGGCGAGCGTCGAGCCCGGCTTCATCAAGGACGGCACGCTGGCCCTCTTCACTGCGCACAACGCGCTCGCCGCGCGGTTGCGGCATCTGGAGCCGCGGCTCGTGGCCGATCTGCAGGCGCGCGGCTGGGCGTTGAACAGCGTGCGCATCCGCGTACGTCCTCAGGCCGTGAAAGATCCGGCACCGCCCAAGCAGGCGCGCATGACGCCGGTTGGCGCGGCAGCGCTTCAGGCGCTGAGCGAAACGCTCGAGGCCTCGCCGCTGCAGGCAGCCCTCGCGAAGATGGCGGCGCGCCACATGAAAAAGCGCTGATCCGGTGCGCCCAGGGCTCGCGACCGCGCTCACGAAGCCGCGCAAAAAGAAAAAGGGCAGCATATCGCTGCCCTTTTTACTGCCTATACGCTCGAAACTCAGGCGAATGCGGTCTGTGCCTCGTAGCCGAAGCCGCGCGGCGCCTTCTGCGGATCGTCGAACGTGACGATCTCGTAGGCGTCCTCATTCGCGAGCAGCTCGCGCAGCAGCGCGTTATTGAGGCCGTGGCCCGACTTGTATGCGTCGTACGCTGCCAGCAGCGGATGGCCGACCACGTACAGATCGCCGATCGCGTCGAGCATCTTGTGCTTCACGAACTCGTCGTCGTAGCGCAGGCCGTCGTTGTTCAGAATGCGGTACTCGTCCAGCACGATGGCGTTGTCCATGCTGCCGCCGCGCGCGAGGCCGAGCTCGCGCATCATCTCGACTTCGTGCGCGAAGCCGAACGTGCGGGCGCGCGCGATTTCACGCACGTACGAGGTATTCGCGAAGTCCACTTCGAGCGCCTGGCCCGTCTTGTCGACAGCCGGATGGCGGAAGTCGATCGTGAACTTGAGCTTGAAGCCGAAGTAAGGCTCGAGACGTGCGAACTTGTCGCCGTCGCGGATCTCCACGGGCTTCTTGACCTTGATGAACTTCTTCGGAGCGTTCTGCTCCTCGATACCCGCCGACTGAATCAGGAACACGAACGAAGCCGCGCTGCCGTCCATGATCGGAATTTCCTCGGCGGTCACATCCACGTAGAGGTTGTCGATGCCAAGGCCTGCGCAGGCGGACATGAGGTGCTCGATCGTCGAGACACGTGCGCCGTCTTTCTGCAGCACCGAGGCGAGGCGGGTATCGCCAATCGCCATCGCCGATGCGGGGATGTCCACCGGCGTCGGCAAATCCACGCGCGAAAACACGATGCCCGTGTTCGGCGCCGCCGGACGGAGCGTCAGGTCGACCTTGCGCCCCGAATGCAGGCCGATGCCGACTGTCTTCACGATTGATTTGATGGTTCGCTGCTTCAACATGGTCTTCTTGCTCATTGAAAATCCCAATCGGGACTTTTTAATTCATAGCACGAATTATACTCCAGTTGCGCCGAGTCCGTCGTTTTCACCGGCGTGACAAACTGTTTCCCCGTGTTACCCAATGGGGATGGAGCGCGGGCCGATGCCCGGAACGGAGGCGTTCCCGGGGTAATCGGCCCGCTGGGCTCACGTAATGGCCCGTCACATTTACGCCGCAGGTGCACGTTGCTTCGGGGCAACGCCGCGCCCGCGAACGCGCTCATGCGCGGGTCAACGTGGCGAGTATGCTCGCAGCATCGCTCACTTCGAACTTGCCGGGTGCTTCGACGTGCAACGTCTTGACCACGCCGTCGTCGACCACCATCGCATAGCGCTGGGAGCGGATTCCCATGCCACGCGCCGACAAATCCTGCTCCAGTCCGAGTGCACGAGTCAACGCTGCGCTGCCGTCGGCCATCATGCGTACCTTGCCCGAGGTACGCTGATCGCGTCCCCACGCGCCCATGACGAACGCGTCGTTGACGGACACGCACCAGACCTCGTCGACGCCCGCCGCGCGCAGCGCGTCGAAGTGTTCGACGTAACCCGGCACGTGCTTCGCGGAGCACGTTGGCGTGAATGCGCCCGGCAATCCGAAGATCACCACGCGCTTGCCCGCCGCTTCCTTTTGCACGTCGAAGCTGTTCGGCCCCAGCGTGCAACCCTCGCGCGCGTCTTCGACGAACTCGAAGAGGGTCGCTTCGGGCAGCGTTTCACCCTGTTTGATCATGACTCGTCCTTCGCAACGATGCGCAAGCGTGTCGCGCTGGCGTCGTGCAATGTTGGGCAACGATGTACTCCAAGGTTACACAGGAACGCCTGGCGACACCGCGCCTTTCCCCCACGCTCAACGCGTGGCGGGCAACCGTCCCTGCCGCGCATCCTCGCGGATGCGGCCTTGCTGGTCCTGCTCGCCTTCATTGCTACGCAGCGCGCTGTCTGTCTGCGGGCGAGGGCAACACGTGCCCTGCCGCAGTCAGATCGGCTCGCGTGTCAGTCCGCCTGCTTGCGCAGGAACGCCGGGATATCGTACGTGTCGACGCCCTTTTCCTGCAGCGCCTGCACGTGCGAAGCCGCGGTGTCGCGCGACGTGCGCCACACTGCCGGCGTGTCGAGCGCGCCGTAGTCGGCCGTGTTGCCGTGGCCGCTGTGCTGCGGTGCGTACGAACCCGCCGGAGCCGGGATCGGCTGGTTGTCCGTGCCCGTGCGCAGCAGTTGCATCGGCGCGGCTTGCTGCTTCTTCGCAGCGCGGCCGAGGCCCGTTGCCACCACCGTCACGCGCAGAGCGTCGCCCATCGCGTCGTCGTACACCGCACCGAAGATCACCGTCGCGTCTTCTGCAGCATAGCTCTTGATGGTGTTCATCACTTCGCGCGTTTCCGACAGACGCAGCGAACGGCTCGACGTGATGTTGACCAGCACGCCGCGCGCGCCCGACAGATCGACGCCTTCGAGCAGCGGGCTCGCCACGGCCTGTTCCGCCGCGAGGCGTGCGCGATCGACGCCGGCGACCGTCGCCGTGCCCATCATCGCCTTGCCCTGCTCGCCCATCACCGTCTTCACGTCTTCGAAGTCGACGTTCACGAGACCGTCGACGTTGATGATTTCGGCGATGCCTGCGACTGCGTTGTTCAGAACGTCGTCCGCGCACTGGAAGCACTTGTCCATCTCGGCGTCATCGCCCATCACGTCGAACAGCTTGTCGTTCAGGACGACGATCAGCGAGTCGACGTGATCCTCCAGTTGCTGCGAGCCGGCTTCCGCCACGCGCATACGCTTGCCGCCTTCGAACTCGAACGGCTTGCTCACCACGCCAACGGTGAGAATGCCCATCTCCTTGGCGATCTGCGCAACGACCGGGGCTGCGCCCGTGCCGGTGCCGCCGCCCATGCCGGCGGTGATGAACACCATGTGCGCGCCGCGCAGTGCGTCGGCGATGCGCTCACGGGCTTCTTCTGCTGCCGCGCGGCCCATCTCCGGCTTCGCACCGGCGCCGAGGCCCGTGTTGCCGAGTTGAATCACGGCCGATGCACGCGAGCGCGAGAGCGCCTGTGCGTCCGTGTTCATCACGATGAAATCGACGCCTTGCACGCCGCGGTTGATCATGTGCTGCACGGCATTGCCGCCCGCACCACCAACGCCTACCACCTTGATGATGGTGCCGTTGGTTTCGGTTTCCAGCATCTGGAATTCCATGTTGCCTCCGTCAAGAAAAAGATTCCGCTCCTCGGCCGTTATCCAGTGGAAGATCGGGCAACCTTCCACTGCGCGCTAGCCGCCGTCACCAGCGCGATTTTCGAAGCTTGTACTTCGCCTTCTGTCCTGCGACTTCTGTCGTCAGAAGTTGCCGAGGAACCAGTCCTTCATGCGTGAAAAGACCTGGCCCATCGACCCCGACTGCACTGCAACCTTGCGCCCGCGCATACGCTGCGAGCGGCCTTCGACGAGCAGGCCCATCGCCGTCGAGTAGCGCGGATTGCGCACCACGTCGGCCAGACCGCCTGCGTATTCCGGCACGCCGATGCGCACCGGCTTCAGGAAAATGTCCTCGCCCAGCTCCACCATGCCCGGCATCATCGCGGCGCCGCCCGTCAGCACGACGCCCGAGCTCAACAGTTCCTCGTAGCCCGACTCGCGCACCACCTGCTGCACGAGCGAAAAAAGCTCTTCCACGCGCGGCTCGATCACGGCGGCAAGCGCCTGGCGCGACAGCGTGCGCGGACCGCGCTCGCCCAGCCCCGGCACTTCGATCATCTCGTCCGGATCGGCGAGCGCCTGCTTCGCGATGCCGTAGCTCACCTTGATATCTTCCGCGTCGGGCGTGGGCGTGCGCAGCGCCATGGCGATGTCGCTCGTCACCTGGTCGCCCGCGATCGGAATCACCGCGGTATGGCGAATCGCGCCTTCGCTGAAGATCGCGATGTCGGTCGTGCCGCCGCCGACGTCGACGAGCACCACGCCCAGTTCCTTCTCGTCCTCGGTCAGCACCGCCAGCGACGAAGCGAGCGGCTGCAGGATGAGGTCGTTCACTTCGAGACCGCAGCGGCGCACGCACTTCACGATGTTCTGCGCCGCGCTCACCGCGCCCGTCACGATATGCACCTTCACTTCCAGACGGATGCCGCTCATGCCGATCGGCTCGCGCACATCTTCCTGGCCGTCGATGATGAATTCCTGCGTGAGGATATGCAGCACCTGCTGGTCGGTCGGGATGTTGATCGCCTTCGCCGTTTCGATCACGCGCGCGACGTCCGCCTGCGTGACTTCCTTCTCCTTGATGGCAACCATGCCGCTCGAGTTGAAGCTGCGAATATGGCTGCCCGCAATGCCGGTGAATACGTTAGTGATCTTGCAGTCGGCCATGAGTTCCGCTTCTTCGAGCGCTCGCTGGATAGACTGCACAGTGGCCTCGATGTTCACCACCACGCCCTTCTTGAGACCTTTCGATTCGCTCTGGCCGAGACCGATCACTTCGTAGTGGCCTTCGCCCTTCAATTCGGCGACGACGGCCACCACCTTCGACGTCCCGATGTCGAGGCTGACCAGCAGATCCTTATAGTCTTTACTCATATCGTGCTCGTTGCGTGTGATGTCCTGTTACTTCTTGCCCGGAGCGGGCGTGTCACTGATGAAGCGCATACCGGCCGCCCTTATCGCAAACCCGTTCGGATAACGCAAGTCCGCGTATTCGATTGCTTTGCCCCAACGTTGCGTCACCGCCGACCATGCCGCGATGAGGCGGTGCGAACGCTCGCTCAGTGTGTCGGCGTTGCGCTCGCGGCCCAGCTCCACCTGCATGCCGTTCGAGAGCTTCACCGTCCATGCGTAACGCGGCGAGAGCGTCACTTCGTCGGGCGTGAGCCCGAGCGGCGCGAACCACTTCTCCAGGTCGCGGTAGCGCGCAACCACCTCGGGCGCGGTGCCGTCGGGGCCGTCGAACGCGGGCAACTCTTCGTCGAGTTCGCCCTGGTTCGCCGTGAACAGCTCGCCGTCCGTGCTCACGAGCTGATCGCTGCCCCACGTGCCCAGCGGTTTGTACTCTTCGAGCGTGACAGCCAATGCGTTGGGCCACACGCGGCGCACGCTCGCATGACGCACCCACGGCATCTGCTCGAACGCGGCGCGCGCCGTATCGAGATCGACCGTGAAGAAGTTGCCCTTCAGCCGGCCGACCACGCTCGCACGCACGGTGGGCGAATTGATGTGCTCGGTATCGCCCTCGATGCGGATCTCTCGCAGCGCGAAGTTCGGACGCTGCACGAGCCAGTAACAGCCCGCCGCCAGCAGCGCGAGCGCGAGCAGCGCGTGCAACGCGTTGGCGGCAAGGTTGAGCTGGCGTACGTTATTCCACATTTCGAGATTGTCGGTTCACTACCGGTTCGGCAATTCGTCGGTCAGAGATTAATCAGGGGTTCAATCTTTTAGCGTCTGTGCCAGCACGCGCACCACCAGATCGCGATACTCGATGCCTACCGAGCGCGCGGCCTTCGGCGGCAGCGAGTGATCGGTCATGCCCGGCGCCGTGTTCACTTCGAGAAAGTACGCGTTGCCTGCGCCGTCCATCATGAAATCGGCGCGGCCCCAGTCGGTGCAGCCGAGCACGTCGAATGCGCGGCGCGCGAGCTTCTTCAGTTCCGCCTCTTTCTCCGGCGCGACGCCGCAGGGAATCAGATACTGCGTCGTGTCGAGGATGTACTTCGCGTCGTAGTCGTAGAACTCACCCGCCGGCACGATCTTGATGATCGGCAGATCGAGGTCGCCCGCGATGCACGCGGTGTACTCGCCGCCGCCTTCGATGCTCTTTTCCACCAGCACGATCTTGTCGAACTTCGCGGCTTCTTCGAGCGCCGGCACGAGTTGGCTTTCCGCCTTCACCTTGATCACGGCCACGCTCGAGCCTTCGCTCGCGGGCTTCACGAAGAGCGGCAGGCCGAGCTTCGCGACGATCTGCGGCGCGCGCGCCGCGTAGTCGTCGCCGCGCAACACCACTTCGAACGGCGGCGTGGGAATGCCGAGCTGCTGCCACACGAGCTTGCTGCGGAACTTGTCGAGCCCCAGCGCGGAGCCGAGCACGCCCGTGCCCGTATAGCGAATGCCGTAAAAGTCGAGCGCGCCCTGGATCTGGCCGTTCTCGCCGTAGCCGCCGTGCAGTGCGTTGAACGCGCGCACGAAACCTTCGTCCTTGAGCGCGGAAAGCGGGCGCTCGGACGGGTCGAACGGATGCGCGTCGATGCCGGCGCTCTGCAGCGCCTGCAGCACCAGCGTGCCCGACTTGAGCGATACCTCGCGCTCAGCGGACACGCCGCCGTACAGCACCGCGACCTTGCCAAATTGTTTCGGATCGATACTGCTCATGTCACTCACGCCTTCTGTTCCTGTTGGGCGATTCGACCCGGCACGCCGCCGATCGAACCCGCGCCCATCGTAATCACCACATCGCCGTCGCGCACGACAGCTGCTAGCGCCTCCGGCACTTCATCCACGGTCTCGACGAACACCGGCTCGACCTTGCCCGCCACGCGAATCGCGCGTGCGAGCGCGCGGCCATCGGCTGCGACGATCGGCGCTTCGCCGGCCGCATAGACATCGGTCAGCACGAGCGCATCGACGGTCGACAGCACGCGCACGAAGTCTTCGAAACAGTCGCGCGTACGCGTATAGCGGTGCGGCTGGAACGCCAGCACGAGACGGCGCTCGGGAAACGCGCCGCGCGCCGCTGCGATCGTCGCGGCCATTTCCACCGGGTGATGGCCATAGTCGTCGATCAACGTCCAGGCGCCGCCGCCGTTGACGGGAATTTCGCCATAGCGCTGAAAACGACGGCCTACGCCGTTGAATTCCGCGAGCGCGCGTTGAATATCGGCGTCCTTCACTTCGAGTTCGGTCGCGATCGCAATCGCGGCGAGCGCGTTCTGCACGTTGTGCGTGCCCGGCAGATTCAGCACGATGTCGAGCGACGGCGCGTCTTCGCGCATCACCGTGAAGTACATCTTGCCTTCTCGGGCAATCACGTTGACCGCGCGCACCTGCGCGTCGGACGCGAAGCCGTAACGGATGATCGGCTTCGAGACGAACGGCAGAATCTCCTTCACGTTCGGGTCGTCCACGCACAGCACCGCAATGCCATAGAACGGCAGGCGATGCGTGAACTCGATGAACGCCTGCTTCAGGCGCGCGAAGTCGTGCCCGTAGGTGTCCATGTGATCGGCGTCGATGTTCGTAATGACTTCGATCACCGGGAACAGATTCAGGAACGATGCGTCCGATTCGTCGGCTTCCGCCACGATGAAGTCGCCCGTGCCGAGGCGCGCGTTCGCGCCCGCACTGATCAGGCGCCCGCCGATCACGAAGGTCGGGTCGAGCCCGCCCGCGGCCAGCACGCTCGCCACGAGCGAGGTCGTGGTGGTCTTGCCGTGCGTGCCTGCAATTGCGATGCCCTGCTTCAGACGCATCAGTTCCGCGAGCATCACGGCGCGCGGCACGATGGGAATGCGGCGATGGCGTGCCGCGAGCACTTCGGGGTTGTCGCTGCGCACCGCGGTCGAAACGACCACGGCATTCGCGCCTTCGATGTTTTCTTCGGCATGGCCGATCGCGATGCGCGCGCCGAGCGCGGCGAGTCGATCGGTGACCCCGTTCTTCGCGAGGTCCGAGCCGCTTACCTGATAGCCGAGGTTGACGAGCACTTCGGCGATGCCGCTCATGCCCGCGCCGCCGATGCCAACGAAATGGATATGTTTGACGATGTGTTTCATTGCTTTCCTCCCGCACTTACGCCCGCCACAGCCGCGCAGATGCGCGCGACCTGATCGGCGGCGTCGGGTTTCGCGAGCGCGCGAGCGCGCCCGGCCATTTCCGCCAGCGATGTTCTGGTCTGATGCCGCAACCAGTCGGCGAGTCCTTCCGCCGTCAGGTCGCGTTGTTGCACCACGAGCGCTGCGTCCTTGTCGGCAAGGAACGCGGCGTTGGTGGTCTGGTGGTCGTCCACGGCGTAGGGAAACGGCACAAAGCATGCCGCCACGCCCACGGCCGCGATTTCGGCCACCGTCATTGCGCCCGAACGGCAGACCACGAGATCCGCGTTGCGGTAGGCGCTCGCCATGTCGTCGATGAACGGCACGAGCTGTACCGTGTCATTCAGTTCGAGTCCGGCGTCGAGATAGTTTTGACGCAAGGCGTCGATGTGCTTCGCGCCCGCCTGATGCACGATATGCGGACGCTCTTGCGGCGCGAGCAGCGACAGCGCGCGCGGCACCACTTCGTTGAGCGCCGTCGCGCCGAGACTGCCGCCCACTACGAGCACGCGCAGCGGACCGCTGCGCGCGGCGTAGCGCGCCGCCGGCGCGTCGACGTGTTCGAGCGCCTCGCGGATCGGGTTGCCGGTCCACTCGGCATTCGGCAAGGCGCCCGGAAACGCCACGAGCACGCGCCTGGCCAGTTTCGCGAGCACCTTGTTCGCGAGACCCGCAATCGAATTCTGTTCATGCAGCACGAGCGGACGGCCCGAAAGCGCGCTCATCACGCCCGCCGGGAACGTGATGTAGCCGCCCATGCCGAGCACGACGTCGGGCTTCACGCGGCGCAGCGCCGCGAGGCTCTGCGTGCAGGCGCGCAGCAGGTTCAGCGGCAGCATCAGCTTGGTCTTGATACCCTTGCCGCGCACGCCGCCAAAGCGCACGTATTCCATCGTGATGCCGTGCTTCGGAACAAGCGTCGCTTCCATGCCTGCGGGATTGCCGAGCCACACCACGCGCCAGCCCCACTGCTCCATGCGATGTGCGACGGCAAGGCCCGGGAACACGTGTCCCCCGGTGCCGCCGGCCATCACCATGAGCGTGCGCGTTGCTGCGGTCATACCTTGCCTCCGCGCATCAAGACCCGGTTCTCGTAATCCACGCGCAACAGCAGCGCGACCGCGATGCAGTTCAGCAAGATGCCCGAGCCGCCATAGCTCACGAGCGGCAGCGTGAGACCCTTGGTCGGCAACAGCCCCAGGTTCACGCCCATGTTGATGAAGGCCTGCGCGCCGAACCACACGCCAAGCCCCTTGGCGACGAGACCGGCGAACGTGCGGTCGAGCGCGAGCGCCTGGCGGCCGATCTCGAACGAGCGGCGCACGATCCAGTAGAACAGCAGGATCACGACGAGGACGCCGACGAAACCGAGTTCCTCGCCGATGACGGCGAGAATGAAGTCGGTGTGCGCTTCCGGCAGATAGTTGAGCTTCTCGACGCTGCCGCCAAGACCCACGCCGAACCATTCGCCGCGACCGAACGCGATGAGCGAGTGCGTGAGCTGGTACGCCTTGCCCTGCGCGTAGCGGTCGTCCCACGGATCGAGGTACGCGAAGATCCGCTCGCGGCGCCACGGCGACGCCCACACGAGCAGCGTGAAGGTGCCCACTGCCGTGGCCACGAGGCCGCCGAACAGCTTGCCGTTCACGCCGCCGAGGAACAGCACGCCCATGGCGATCGCGGCGATCACCATGAATGCGCCCATGTCAGGCTCGAGCAGCAGCAGCGCGCCGACCACGCCCACGGCGAATGCCATCGGCAGGAAGCCTTTCGCGAAGCTATGCATGTATTCCTGCTTGCGCACCGTGTAGTTCGCAGCGTAGATCGTCACGGCGAGCTTCATGATTTCCGACGGCTGCATGTTCGTGACGCCGAGCGGAATCCAGCGACGCGCGCCGTTCACGCCCTTGCCGATGTGCGGAATCAGCACGACCACGAGCATGGCGAGCGAGATGAGAAAGAGCTTGGGCGCGTAACGCTCCCACGTCGAAACGGGAATACGGAACGCAACGAGCGCCGCAACGGTAGCGATCACGAGCGAAACGAGGTGGCGCACGAGGAACGCCCAGTCGCGGTACGAGGCGTACTTGGGCGAATCGGGCATGGCGATCGAGGCGGAGTACACCATCACCACGCCGAGGCCCAGAAGCGCGATGACGGCCCACAGCAGCGAGTGGTCGTAGTCGAGCATGCGCGAGCGTCCGGGACGCACGCCGTTGACGACGCTCGCAAGACCGCCCGAGCGCGCGCCGCCGCTCGACGAGCCGCCGGCCTGGCCGTTTTCGCGCGAGAGGCGCGCACCGAATCGCTCGGACCAGCTCATATCATCGTCCCCCGTTCTGCAGCGATTGCTTCTACGGTGTCGTGGAACACGGCTGCGCGATGGGCGTAGTTGCGGAACATGTCGAGGCTCGCGCAAGCGGGCGAAAGCAGCACGACGTCACCGGGTTGCGCGAGCGCCGTGGCCGCGCGCGTGGCTTCTTCGAGCGTGGCGTGGTCGCTCATCGCGATGCCGGTTTCTTCGAGCGCCGCGCGGATCTTCGACGCGTCGCGGCCGATCAGCATCACGGCGCGGCACCAGCGCGCAACCGGCGCGACGAGCGGATCGAAGTCCTGGCCCTTGCCGTCGCCGCCGGCGATCAGCACCGTGCGCTGCGCGAGGCCGTCGAGCGCCGCCACCGTCGCGCCGACGTTCGTGCCCTTGCTGTCGTCCACGTAGTCGATGCCGTCGATCGATGCGATCAGCTCCACGCGATGCGGCTCGCCGCGATACTCGCGCAGGCCGTGCAGAAGCGGCGCGGGCGCGAGATCGATCGCGCGCGTGAGCGCGAACGCCGCGAGCGCGTTGGCCGCGTTATGCAGACCGCGAATGCGCAGGGCGTCGGCGGGCATGAGGCGCTTCATGCCGAGGTTCACGGGCGCCGCTTCCTGCTGCTTGCGACGACGCGGGGAGACAGGCACGTCGGCCGCGTCGAGGTCGTGGGCCTGCACGAGCCACTGCATGCCGTTCTCTCGCAACAGACCCAGGTCGCCGTCGTTCTCGGGTTCATTCAGGCCGAAGGTCACGACCTTCGCGTCGCCGCTCGCCTTCACGCTCGCGAGCGACATGACGCGGGCGTCGTCGCGGTTGAGCACGCGTGTCGTGCGCGGCCCGAAGATGCGGCCCTTCGCGGCCGCGTAAGCGTCGAGCCCGCCGTGCCAGTCGAGATGGTCCTGCGTGATGTTGAGGACCGCGGCGGCGTCCGGCTCGAACGTGTGCGCCGTCTCCAGCTGGAAGCTCGACAGTTCGAGCACCCAGACGTCGGGCAGCGCGGTGTTGTCGATGGCTTCGGCGAGCTTGTCGAGCATGGCCGGGCTGATGTTGCCCGCCACCGCCACGCGCTTGCCCGCGCGCTCGCAGAGCATGCCTGTCAAGCTCGTCGTGGTGGTCTTGCCGTTCGTGCCGGTGATGGCGAGCACCTTCGGTGCGTAGCCGCTCTCGCCCAGATGGCGCAGCGCCTGCGCGAAGAGTTCGAGTTCCCCCCACACTTCGATGCCGCGCTCGCGCGCCGCCGCGATCAGCGGCACGAGATCTTCGGCGAGCGGCGAGAGGCCCGGGCTGATTGCGACGAGCTCCACGCCGTCGAGCAGCGCCGTCGTGAACGGACCGCCGACGAAATCGGCGTCGATGCCGCGCGCGGCGAGTTCGGGAAGATTGGGCGGCGCTTCGCGCGTGTCGGCAATGCGCAGGCGGCAACCATGCCGCGCGCACCAACGCGCCATCGCGAGACCCGATTCCCCGAGTCCCAGCACGAGCACCATCGGCTTTTGCCGATCCCGAAACTTCTCGCCGAACATCGCTTGCTTCCCTTGCTTACTTAGAGGCTCAACGCAGCTTGAGCGTGGACAGACCGATCAGACACAGCATCAGCGTGATGACCCAGAAACGCACGACAACCTGCGTTTCCTTCCAGCCAGACAGCTCGAAATGGTGATGCAGCGGCGCCATCTTGAAGATGCGGCGCCCTTCGCCGTAACGCTTCTTCGTGTACTTGAACCAGGTGACCTGCAGCATCACCGAGAGCGTCTCCGCAACGAAAATGCCGCCCATGATGAAGAGCACGATTTCCTGACGCACGATCACCGCAATGGTTCCCAGCGCGCCGCCGAGCGCGAGCGCGCCCACGTCGCCCATAAACACCTGGGCTGGATACGTGTTGAACCAGAGGAACGCGAGCCCTGCCCCGCCCATCGCCGAACAGAAGATGAGCAGTTCGCCAGCGCCGGCAATGTGCGGAAAGAGCAGATACTTCGAGTAGACCGAGCTGCCCATCACGTAGGCGAACACGCCGAGCGACGCGCCAACGAGCACGACCGGCATGATCACGAGACCGTCGAGGCCGTCGGTGAGGTTCACGGCGTTGCTCGCGCCGACGATCACGAAGTACGTGAGCGCGATGAAGCCCCACACGCCGAGCGGATAGCTGATCGACTTGAGGAACGGCAGCAGCAAGTCGGCGCGCGCGGGCAGGCCCATCGACAGGCCGCTACGCACCCACGCCGTGAAGAGATCGAACACGCGTACGTTGCTCGCTTCGGACACACTGAACGCGAGATACACCGCCGCGAAGAGACCGATCACCGATTGCCAGAAGTACTTCTCGCGCGAAGACATGCCGCGCGGGTCCTTGTAGACGACCTTGCGATAGTCGTCGACCCAGCCGATCGCGCCGAAGCCGAACGTGACGAGCATCACGATCCAGATGAAGCGGTTCGTAAGATCGCCCCACAGCAAGGTGGAAACCGCGATGCCCAGCAGAATGAGCACGCCGCCCATGGTGGGCGTGCCGGACTTCACGAGGTGAGTTTGCGGGCCGTCCGTGCGCACGGCCTGGCCGACCTTCATTGCGGTGAGCTTGCGGATCACCCACGGGCCGAGGAAAAGCCCGATCGCCATCGCGGTGATGGTGGCCATCACCGCACGGAACGTCAGATAACTGAACACGCGCAAGAAGCTTGCGTCATTCTGCAGCCATTGCGCCAGCGCCAGTAGCATGCCTTGTATTCCTTCGTATTTCAGTGCGCACCGGACTTCGCGTCCGGCGCAGGGTTTTGCGGATTCGTGAGTGCCGCTACTACGCGCTCCATCTGCATGAAGCGCGAGCCTTTCACGAGAATCGTTGCGCCCGCGCCGTAACCGGCACCAGCCAGTGCGCGCACGAGTTCGCTCACGTCGGCGGCATGCAGCGCCTGCGCGCCGAACGCCGTCGCGCTGTCACGCGCTGCGTCGCCGAGCGTGTAGAGCGCGTCGATGCCGCGTTCCTTCGCGTAAGCGCCCACCTCGCGGTGAAAGGCGGGACCGTCGTCGCCGACTTCGCCCATGTCTCCGAGCACGAGCACACGCGGCGACGTGCGCGAAGCCAGCACGTCGATCGCCGCGCGCACCGAGTCGGGATTCGCGTTGTAGGTGTCGTCGATCACCGTCGCGCCCGTCAGCTCGCCAAGCGCCGCGCGCTTCACCTGCAAGCGGCCCTTCACCGGCTCGAACGCCTCGAGCCCGCGGCCGATCGCTTCGAGCGAGACGCCCGACGCAATCGCCGCCGCCGTGGCCGCGAGCGCGTTGTGCGCGTTGTGTGCGCCCAGCACCTTCAACTCCACTTCGAGATGGCCTTCCGGCGTCGCGATCGCGAGACGGCTGCCCGCGAGCTTGTCGACGAGCTTGCCGGTGACTGCCGCTTCAACCGCACGCGTATCCGTATGCAGCGCGAAGTCGAGGATGCGCGAACCCGTCGCCGCCACGCGCCAGATGCTCGCGTAGGCATCGTCGGCGGGAAACACCGCGACGCCCGTGGGCTTGAGCGTGTGAATCACGCTCGCATGCTCGAGCGCGACGGCTTCCACCGTCGCCATGAATTCCTGATGTTCGCGCTGCGCGTTGTTCACCACCGCGACCGTCGGCTCGGCGAATTTCGCCAGCAACTCGGTCTCGCCCGGGTGATTCATGCCGAGTTCGACCACCGCCAGCCGATGAGCGCCGCTCAAACGCAGCAACGTTAACGGCACGCCGATGTCGTTATTGAGGTTTCCGGTGGTCGCGAGACGCAAATTTTCTCCAACGGCCGCCGCGAAGATCGACGCGATCATTTCCTTGACCGTCGTTTTGCCGTTACTGCCCGTCACGGCGACGAGCGGCATCGAAAAGCGGCGGCGCCAGCCGAGCGCGAGCGCGCCGAGCGCCTTGCGCGTGTCGTCCACGCGCAGCGCGGGGATGCGCCAGTCGCCGGGGCTGCGCGAAACGAGCGCCGCGCTCACCTGGCGGTTCGCGACCTCGCCGAGAAAGTCGTGCGCGTCGAAGCGGTCGCCCTTGAGCGCGACGAAGAGATCGCCGGGGCCCGTGGTGCGGCTGTCGGTCGAAATGCGCTCGAACGTGGCGTTCTCGTCGCCGAGTACGCTCGCGCCGGGAATCAGCGCCGCGGCTTCCCGCAGGGAAAGCATCGTCATTCACCACCTCCGCGCCCGTGCGTGGCACGGGCGGCGAGTGCAAGCCGCGCGTGGTCCTGATCGGAGAACGCGCGCTTCTTGCCCATGATTTCCTGGGTCGCCTCGTGGCCTTTGCCGGCCAGCACGACGACGTCTTCGCGCGCCGCGCCGCGCACCGCCTGCAGGATCGCACTCGCGCGATCCTCGATGCGGCGCGCCTTCGCGGCGTCGCGCATGCCTTGCGCGATCTGCTCGATGATCGCGGCCGGCGACTCGCTGCGCGGGTTGTCGCTCGTCACGACGACCTGGTCGGCGAGGCGTTCCGCGATCGCGCCCATGAGCGGGCGCTTGGTCGCGTCGCGATCGCCGCCGCAGCCGAACATGCAGACGAGCTGGCCGCCGCGTGCGGCCGCCATCGGGCGCAGCGCTTCGAGCGTTTTTTCGAGCGCGTCCGGCGTATGCGCGTAATCGATCACGATGAGCGGCTCGTCGTGATCGGCGCGGCCGCCAAGACGCTCCATGCGGCCGTTCACCGGCTGCAGCTTCGAGATCTCGTTGAGCGCCGCGACGAGCGGCACGTTCGCCGCAAGCAGCGCGCCGAGCACGCCGAGCAGATTGCTTACGTTGAAGAGGCCGAGAACATGCGCCTCGACTTGCGCCTCGCCCCAATCCGACGTTTCCAGATGAAACGCCGTGCCGGTGGCGGTCGCGCGCACGTCGTTCGCGCGCAGCCACGCGTCGGCGACGGGTGCGTCGGCGGCGGGCGTCGCCACGCCATACGCAATCGTGCGAGCTTTGCCGCGCGTCGCGGCGATCAGGCGGCGGCCCGCTGCGTCGTCGGTGTTGATGATCGCGGCGCGCAGGCCCGGCCATGCAAACAGACGCGCCTTCGCGGCCTCGTAGGCCTCGAACGTGTGGTGATAGTCGAGATGGTCTTGCGTGAGATTCGTGAAGACGCCGATGTCGAACGACGTGCCGTTCACGCGGCCCTGATGCAGCGCGTGCGAGGAGACTTCCATCGCGATCGCCTGTGCGCCAGCACCGCGCAATTGCGCGAGGCTGCGCTGCAGCTGCGGCGCGTCGGGCGTGGTGAAGCCCGTATGCACGAGCTGGCCCGGAAAGCCCGTGCCCAGCGTGCCGACGATCGCGCACTTCTGGCCGATGGCCGTCAACGCCGAGGCGATCCACTGGCTGCACGACGTCTTGCCGTTTGTTCCCGTCACGCCGACCACGAGCATGGCATCGCTCGGGTCGCCATACCAGCCGCTGCCGATTTCGCCCGCGAGCACGTCGAGCTGCGGTACAGCCAGCGCAATCGACGCGTCGAGCTTCTCGCCCGCATACCCTTCCGGCTGATACAGCACGGCTGCAGCGCCCCGCTCGATCGCGTTGGCGATGTGCGGGCGGCTGTCCGCGCCCTCGACGGCGTAGGCGAGAAACACATCGCCCGGCTTGAGCGAGCGCGTGTCGGCGTGCAGGCCCGCTTCTGGCGCGACGTGCGCGCGCAGCCATGCGAGCGCGTCCGCGATCTGCCGGTGCGCGGGATGCTGGTTGCGCGTGGCGCTCATCGGACGACTCCGGGTCGATTTTTCGCGTTGTCCGCGACGGTCATGTGATGCGCGGCTGCGGCGCTTTTCGCGGTAGGCGTGTTCGCCGCGTGCTTCACGGGCGCAGCGGGCGCGTTCGCGACGGCCGGGGCCGAGGCGGCGGCGCTGTTGTCCTCGACGACGAGCTGCTTCACCGGCATATCCGGCGGAACGTTGAGCGAGCGCAGCGTATCGCCGACGATGCCCGAGAACACCGGACCCGACACGGCACCGCCGAAGTGGCTGCCGGCCGTCGGTTCGTCGACCGTGACGGCCACGACGATGCGCGGATTCGGCATCGGCGCCATGCCGACGAACGACGCGCGGTATTTCGAATGATCGTAGCCGTGCGGGCCGTGCTTGTACGCCGTACCGGACTTGCCGCCCACGCGGTAGCCGGGCACGGCGGCGTCGGGCGAAGTGCCGTCCTTCGACACCACACTCTCCAGCATCGTGCGCACTTCACGCGCCGTGGTCGGCGCGAAGACCTGGGTGCCCTGCACCGGCTGCGTGTCGCCGGGGTGGCGGAAGATCGTGACCGGCAGAATCTGGCCGTCGTGCGCGATCGCCGTGTACGCGCGCGCGAGCTGGAACAGCGAAACGGAGAGGCCGTAGCCGTAGGACATCGTCGCCTGCTCGATGCGGCGCCAGCTTTTCCACGGACGCAAACGGCCCGCCGCCGCGCCGGGGAACCCGACCTTCGGCGCCTGACCGAGACCGATGCTGGTGTACATGTCCCACATTTCTTCGGGCTTGAGCGTCATCGCGATCTTGGTCGCGCCGATGTTGCTCGACTTCTGGATCACGCCGCCCACCGTCAGCACGCCAAAACCGGCGTCGTCGGTGATGGTCGCACCGTCGAGGGTGAAGTGGCCCGCGCCCGTATCCACCAGTGTACTCGGCGAGACGCGGTGCAGATCCAGCGCAAGCGACACCGTGAAGGGCTTCATGATCGAACCCGGCTCGAACACGTCGGTGAGGATGCGGTTGCGAAGCTGCTCGCCCGTGAGATGCGAGCGGTCGTTCGGGTTGTAGGTCGGATAGTTCACGAGCGCGAGCACTTCGCCCGTGCGCACGTCCACCACCACCGCAGCGCCGGCCTTGGCCCTGAACTTCTCGACGGCAGCCTTCAGGTTCGAATAGGCGATGTACTGAATCTTGCTGTCGATCGACAGTTCGACGTCCTTGCCATCGTGGGGCACGACCGTCTCGTCGACGTCCTCGACGATGTGGCCCATGCGGTCCTTGATGACGTGGCGAATGCCCGGCACGCCCGCGAGCACCTTCTGGTCCGACAGCTCGACGCCTTCCTGGCCCTCGTCCTCGACGTTGGTGAAGCCGATCAAGTGCGCGGTGACGTCGCCTTCCGGATAGAAGCGCTTGTATTCGTTGCGCTGGTAAATACCCGGAATGTCGAGCGCCGTCACTTTCTGCGCGACGTCGAGCGGCACCTGGCGCTTCACATAGACGAAGGTCTTGTCTTCGTGGAGCTTCGCACGCAACTCTTTCGTGTTCATGCCGAGCAGAGCGCCGAGCTGGTTGAGCTTGTCGGCGCCGAGATCGTCGGGCACGGCTTCGGGAATCGCCCAGATCGCGCGCACGGGCAGGCTCGTGGCGAGCACGAGGCCGTTACGGTCGAGAATCTTGCCGCGCGTGGCCGGTAACTCGATCGTGCGCTGGTAGCGGCTTTCGCCCTGCTTCTGATAGAACGCGTTGCCTGGCCCCTGAATCCAGAATGCGCGCGCGGCAAGCGCGACGAACGCCATGAAGAGCAGGAATACGACGAGCTTCGAGCGCCACATCGGCAGGCGCACGGAGAGAATGGGGTTGGCGCTGAAGGCAACGCTCTTGCGGCGATTGTCCTTTTTCATCGCGTGCCTCCGCGGCGGGCAGGCGTAGGCGCGGCGCCCTGCGGGGGCGCCGAGGTCGGCACGGGTGCGTCGACGGCGGTTGCGCTGCCGGGCGCGAGCGTCAGATATTGCGTGCGTCCGGTCGTGACGGGCTGCATCTTGAGCGAGTCGGTGGCGATCTGTTCGATGCGCGACGTTCTTGACAGCGCGCTCTGCTGATATTGAAGCTGTGCGTAGTCCTGCTGAAGCTGATGCTCCTGCGACTGCGCACGTTGCAACTGGATGAAGATCTGGCGCTGCTGATTGGTGGCGTTCACGACGGAAAGCGCGCACCCCATGACGACGATCAGCAGGAAGATGTTCAGACGATTCATGGCGTGACGCGCTCCGCGGTGCGCATCACGGCCGAGCGGGCGCGCGGATTCGCGGCGACTTCTTCGTCGCTCGCGAATACGCGGCCGAGCAGCTTGAGCGGCGGGCTCGGCAGGTCGACGGCGCGGATCGGCAAGCGGCGATCCACCGCCGGCGCGCTTGCGTGCGCCTGCATGAACCGCTTGACGATCCGGTCTTCGAGCGAATGAAAGCTGATGACCACCAGCCGCCCCCCCTGTTCCAGCAACGACAGTGCTGCTTCTAGAACGACCTGCAGCTCCGCAAGCTCTTGATTGACGTGAATCCGTATAGCTTGAAAGGTGCGGGTTGCCGGGTCCTTACCCTTCTCACGGGTTTTGACGACGTTAGCCACGATTTGGGCAAGCTCGCCCGTGCTGTCGAGAGGCCCGAGACGGTCGGACTCTGCCCGGCGAGCAACAAGCGCCTTTGCAATCTGAAAAGCAAACCGTTCTTCCCCATAATCCCGAATTACCTCCGTCAGTTCCTGCAACGTGGCCCGAGCGAGCCAGTCAGCGGCGGACTCGCCGCGCGTCGGGTCCATCCGCATGTCGAGCGGGCCATCCGCGCGGAAACTGAAACCGCGCTGCGGATCGTCGAACTGCGGCGACGACACGCCAAGGTCCAGCAATATTCCCGACACACGCCCTACCCCGCGCGACGCGAGCTCGTCGCGCAGCGAAGCAAAACTCTCATGCACGATCGAGAACCGCGCGTCGTTCACGGTTTGCGCCGTCGCGATCGCCAGCGGGTCCTTGTCGAACGCGATCAGGCGCCCGGCCTCGCCGAGACGCCCGAGGATCGCGCGACTGTGCCCGCCGCGACCGAACGTGCCGTCCACATAGACGCCGTCCGCGCGCGTGACCAGCGCGTTCACCGCTTCGTCTAGCAGCACCGTGCGATGCTGCAGTCCCTGTCCCATCGCAGATGCCATAGCGTTTAGAACCGCGATCAGAACGTGAAATTTTTCAAGGCGTCGGGCATGCCCTGCGCCATCGCCGCCTGTTCCTTGGCGGCGTAGGTCTGCGCATCCCACAACTCAAAATGACTACCCATGCCGAGCAGCATGACTTCCTTTTCCATTCCTGCCGCCAGACGCAATTCAGGTGAGACGAGCACGCGGCCAGCACTATCGACATCGACGTCGGACGCATTGCCCAGAAAAATACGGCGCCACCAGTGCGCGTCCATCGGCAACGCGGCGACCTTCGAGCGGAACACTTCCCATTCGGGGCGCGGAAATAGCAACAGGCAGCCGTCCGGGTGCTTGGTGATCGTCACCCGTCCTTCTGCCTGTTGTTGCAGCGCTTCCCGATAGCGAGACGGAATCGACATCCGTCCTTTCGCATCGAGTGTTAGCGCCGACGCCCCCTGGAACAATTTGCTCCCCCTTATGCGGCGCTTTTGGCCGCCCGCCTAAATCCCGGAAAATCTACCTGAATACGCGGCTGAAATCACACAAAAATACACTTTCTCACACTGTCTCCCACTTTAGAGGAACGCCCAACGAGGGTCAAGGGAGACCGGACGTTTTTTGACGAAATTTATCCGCTAGAACAAGGACTTAGCGGCACTTGTTGAAGTCGCGACAAAAGCCAAAAACCGTTATGAATGAATGAGCTAACGCAGGTTCTGAAGGTGATACGTGAAAAGCGCGGCGATAAACGGCCTACGGAGGGATCGAGCGGGGGGCTTGCGGGGATTAAAACCGGGGGCTGAAAGCTCTGAAAGATTAATCCGAGTATGGGCCGACAGCGATTGCCGGCCCATACGCATTAATCAGATGTAGTAGGCGGTTCGCGTCATCACTTTCGATGCTACACGCATTAGCGAACGCACCGGCAAAGGCAATTCGACTCCGCCCAGATCGGCGGCCGATTTTGCGTGCGAGATTTCGTCGGCGCGCATTTGCTCGACGACCGCGCGCGACTCGAGATCGGCGGGCGGCAAGCTGTCGAGGTGGCTGTCGAGATGATGCTCGACCTGGCGCTCGGTTTCGGCCATGAAGCCGAGGCTCACCTTGTCACCCAGGCGGCCGGCGGCGAAGCCGATCGCGAGCGCGCCTGCGTACCAGAGCGGATTAAGGAGGCTCGGACGCGAGTCGAGTGCCTGTAGCCGGCGCGAGGTCCACGCGAGGTGGTCCTCTTCCTCGCGCGCGGCTTGCTCGAAGGCCGCCCTGAGCGAGGGCGAGCGCGCCGAGATTTTCTGCGCCTGATACAGCGCCTGCGCGCACACTTCGCCGACGTGATTGACGCGCATGAGGCCGGCGGCGTGCGTGCGCTCGGCAGGCGTGAGTTCGCTGCCGGCTGGTACGGCATCGCCCTCGGGCGTCACTTCGATGGTCACGGGGGAAGGCTGCGGCATCGGACGCGTCATGCGCGACACGCCGGTGAGAGAGCGCAGGCCCCGGTCGAATTCGGTAATCAAGTCATCTAGCGTCATCCAGCCTCCCTTTCGTTTCGTTGGCGAGCCGGATTGGTCGCTCGCCCGGACTGCCCTTTCACCACTACACAAACTCACGGACATCCGTCAATCCGGGGCAGCGCCGATAGATAGCTGCATATTCTAGACCATGTTGTGTAAACGAAACAGGTACTTAGCGAGGCCCAGGCTTTTCCTTTGTGACTGTTAACCCTTTTGTTACATTACGTGCAACTTCTCGCGAAGTTAGAAGGACAGGACCCTACGCAAGATAAAAAACTGGTCCCGTTAAAAGACGCAAAAGATTCGCAAACACTGGAGATCATTCAATGAAGAAGTCGCTTCTCGCGCTGGCTGCGCTGGGCGCGTTCGCGGGCGTTGCTCACGCTCAGAGCAGCGTCACGCTGTACGGTATCATCGACGAAGGTTTCAACATCAACACGAATTCGGGTGGCAAGCACCTGTACAACCTGTCGAGCGGCGTGATGCAAGGCAGCCGTTTCGGCCTGCGCGGCGCTGAAGACCTCGGCGGCGGCCTGAAGGCAGTCTTCGTGTTGGAAAATGGTTTTGACGTGAACACCGGCAAGCTCGGTCAAGGCGGCCTGATGTTCGGTCGTCAGGCTTATGTCGGCCTCTCGAGCGCACAGTTCGGCACGGTCACGCTGGGTCGCCAGTACGACTCCGTCGTCGACTACGTCGGCCCGCTCGAAGCAGGCGACCAGTGGGGCGGCTACATCGCTGCTCACCCGCAGGATCTGGACAACTTCAACAACGCCTACCGTACGAACAACACGGTCAAGTTCACCAGCGCCAACTACGCTGGCCTGACGTTCGGCGGCACGTACAGCTTCGGTGGCCAGGCAGGCAACTTCTCGGCGAACCAGATCTGGTCGTTGGGCGCTGGCTACAACAACGGTCCCCTCGTCCTCGGCGTGGGCTACCTGAACGCACGTACGCCGAACGCTACCGGCGGCCTGTTCAACAACGGCGGCTCGGCTGGTGCTTCGGCAGCGCTGACGGCTGCTGGCAATCCGGTGTACGGCGGCTTCGCATCGGCCAACACGTACCAGGTCATCGGCGCAGGCGGCGCATACACGTTCGGCGCAGCAACGCTCGGCCTGACGTACTCGAACGTCAGCTTCCGCAACCTCGGCCAGACGTCGACCTCGCTGTTCCAACGCGGCACGAATGCCAACTTCAACAACGTCGAAGCGAACATCAAGTACCAGTTCACGCCGGCCCTGCTGGCAGGCTTCGCGTTCGACTTCACGGACGGCAGCAGCGTCACGCGTGCGAACGGCACGAGCGAAAGCGGCGCGAAGTACTTCCAGTACGCACTGGGCACGGACTACTTCCTGTCGAAGCGCACGGACGTCTACCTGATCGGCGTGTACCAGCACGCTACGGGCTCCGACTCGACGGGCAACACCGCTGTCGCGTCGATCAACGGCCTGACGCCGTCGAGCACGAACAACGTGTTCACAGCTCGCGTCGGTATCCGTCACAAGTTCTAAGAAGAACAGTCGCTGTAATCTCGAAGGCGCCTCCGGGCGCCTTTTTTCTTTGGTGCTTCGTGTCGTTTCGCGACAGTGCGCACGACAAAAAAGCGGCCCGCCCTCGACGGGCAGGCCGCTCTTCGCTTTTGACTCGCTGGCCTTTCGCTTCGCTCTTGCGTTTTCAGGCGCGACCGTCGCGCAGCTCGCGGCGCAGGATCTTGCCGACGTTGCTCTTGGGCAGATCGTTGCGGAACTCGATGATCTTCGGCCGCTTGTAGCCGGTGAGCTGCGTCTTGCAGTACTCGAACACGTCCTTGTCGGTGAGCGCCGGGTCCTTCTTGACGATATAGAGCTTCACCGCCTCGCCCGAATTCTGGTCCGGCACGCCCACCGCCGCCACTTCGAACACGCCCGGCAGCTTGGCCACGACATCCTCGACTTCGTTCGGATACACATTGAAGCCCGAGACCAGAATCATGTCCTTCTTGCGGTCGACGAGCTTGATGTAGCCGCGCGCGTTGATGAGACCGATGTCGCCCGACTTGAAGTATCCGTCCGGCGTCATGACCTTCGCCGTTTCTTCGGGCCGCTGCCAGTAGCCCGCCATCACCTGCGGCCCACGGATGCAGATCTCGCCCGCCTCGCCGATCGGCAGTTCGTTGCCGGCGTCGTCGCGAATCGAGATTTCAGTGGAAGGCAGCGGCAAGCCGATCGTGCCGGTGTATTCCGTCGCCGTGACCGGATTGCAGGTCACGCTGGGTGAGGTTTCCGAAAGGCCATAGCCTTCGACGATCGGCGTATGCGTGCGCTCGTACCAGCGCTTGGCCACCGCTTCCTGCACCGCCATGCCGCCGCCGTTCGCAACGAGCAGGTGCGTGAAGTCCAGATTGCCGAATTCCGGATGGTTGAGCATCGCGTTGTAGAGCGTATTCACCGCGGGGAAACACGTGATCGAGTACCCGCGCAGCTCTTTGATCATGCCCGCGATATCGCGCGGATTCGGAATCAGGATCGCGAGACCGCCGGTGCGCAGCGTCAGCAGCCCGCAAACGGTCAGGGCGAACACGTGATAAAGAGGCAGCGCCGCGACCGTCACCGGTTGTGTACCGGACGGCAATTTCGCCAGCGCGGGCTCGGTCCATGCCGCCGACTGCAGCACGTTGGCGATCAGGTTGCGATGCAGCAGCGTCGCACCCTTGGCCACGCCGGTCGTGCCGCCCGTGTACTGCAGGAAGGCGACGTCCTCGGGCGTCTGTTCGACGCGCTTGAAGCCAGTGCGCGCACCTTCGGCGAGCGCGTCGTTGAAGCGCACGTGTCCGGGCAGGTTCCAGGCGGGCACCATCTTCTTCACGCTTCGCACGACAAAGTTGACGATGAAGCCCTTCGCGCCAAGGAGGTCGCCCATCGCCGCGACCAGCACGTGCTTCACGCGCGTATTGGCGACGACCGCGCTTACGGTTCCGGCAAAATTCTCGAGGACGACGATCGCCTCGGCGCCACTGTCCTTCAACTGGTGTTCGAGTTCGCGCGGCGTGTAGAGCGGATTGACGTTCACGACGACATATCCCGCGCGCAGCACCGCGGCGAGCGCGACCGGATACTGGAGCACGTTGGGCATCATGAGCGCGATGCGCGCACCACGTGCGATGCCGCGCGACTGGAACCACGCGGCCAGACGCTGGGAGAGCTGGTCCAGCTCGCCGTAGGTGATCGTCTTGCCCATGCAGGCGAAAGCGGGCTTTGCACGGAATTCGCTGAAGCTCTCCTCGAGCAGCGCAGTGATGGACGCGTAACGGCTTGCGTCGATTTCAGCGGGAACGCCGGGCGGGTACGATTTCAGCCAGACTTTTTCCATGCAGCGTCTCCTCCTTGATTTTTCGAATGGTCGTGCTAAAAAGTTGGATCGTAGCATGGCGACCCAGCTTTTATGTCAGCAAATCAGCGAGTTAGAAAGGCCCCTCGAACGCACGTTGCGGGGCGGCTAGCGGTAGCTTGAGGCGCTTTCAGGCGCGCTCGACCTCGACGAGGCAGTCATAGAAAGTCGCTGAGCCGCCAAGATCGGTGAGCGCCTGGCTCGTCACTTCGTTGGCGTTGCGGCCATCCGGCGCAAGCTTCTTCCACCAGATCGACAGGCCGACCACGAGACCACTGCGCGCCCGATCGGTCACACGCGCCCGCGCGCGCATCGAGCCGCGGTCGTTGAACACACGAACCTCGTCGCCGTCGGCAATCTCGCGGCGGGCGGCGTCGGCCGGATGGAGGTCCACGTGCGGCTCCCCTTCGGTCGCGCGCAAGCTTTCCACGTTCACGAAGGTACTGTTCAGGAAGTTGCGCGCAGGCGGTGAGATCATCGCGAGCGGATAACGCGCGGCGAGTTCGGGCGCGCCGTCCGTCGACTCGTGCGGCGGCAGGTAATCGGGCAGCGGATCGAGCCCGGCCTTCGCAAGCGCCTCGCTATGGAACTCGCACTTGCCCGTCGGCGTGCGAAAACCGCCGTTCGCAAACGGCGCTTCGGGGATGTTCAGCTTCAGCCAGCCTTCGCGCTTGAGCGCCGCCCAGTCGGCGCCGCCCAGTGCGGGATCGTTCCAGTCGAATGCATGGGCCGCCACGTCTTCATCGCTTTCGAACAGCGCCGGCTCGGTCAGACCCATCGCGCGTGCGATGCAGCGGAAGATTTCGGTATTCGGCCGCGCCTCGCCAACGGGCGCGATGGCCGGCAAGTTCGCCATGACGTGCGTGTGGCCGTACGACTTGTGGACGTCGAGATGTTCGAGCTGGGTCGTGGCCGGCAGAAGTAGATCGGCGTAATCGGCGGTGTCGGTCTGGAACTGCTCGAGCACGATCGTAAAGAGGTCCTCGCGCGCGAAGCCAGCCGCGACCTTCGCCGACTCGGGCGCAACCGCAACGGGATTCGAGTTGTAGACGACGATCGCCTCGACCTTCGGCCCGAATGCGGCGTCGCCTTCGTGCGTGAGCGCGTTGCCAATCTGGTTCATGTTGACGATGCGCGTCTGATGCTGCGGCCAGCCCGGAATCAGATCCGGACGCTGGAGCGCGTTCGCATCGACGGGCGCCCAACCAGACGACGAAAGCAGCACGCCGCCCGCGCGCTCGCGCCATGCACCGGTCAACGCGGGCAGGCAGGCGATGGCACGCACGGCGTTGCCGCCGCCGCGCACGCGCTGCAGGCCATAGTTCATGCGAATTGCCGCCTTGCGCGTCGATGCGTAGAGGCGCGCGAGATCGACGACTGCCTGCTCCTCGATGCCGCAGATCGCGGCGACACGTGCGGGCGTGTAGGTCAGCGCACGCGCCTTCAGCGCGTCGAATCCGTGCGTGTGGGCCGCAATGTAATCGTGATCGAGACGGTCCTCGGTGATCAGCACGTGCATCATGCCGAGCGCGAGCGCGCCGTCCGTGCCGGGCTTGAGCGCAATGTGCTGATGGCACTTTTCGGCCGTCAGCGAGCGATAGGGGTCGATCGCGATCAGCTTCGCGCCGTTGCGTTTTGCTTCCTGCGCGCGGGTCCAGAAGTGCAGGTTCGACGCAATAGGGTTGGCGCCCCAGATCAGGATCACTTCGCTTTCCGCGAAATACTCGGTGAGCATGCCAAGGCTCGAGCCGAACGTATAACGCAGGCCGGCGGCGCCTGCCGCCGCGCAGATCGCGCGATCGAGACGCGACGCGCCGAGCTTGTGGAAGAAGCGCTGGGCGATGCTCTCGCCCTGAACGAGTCCCATCGTGCCGGCATAGCTGTACGGCAGAATCGCTTCGGGCGCGCGCTGCGCGATTTCGCCGAGGCGTTCGGCCGCGATGCGACAGGCTTCCTCCCAGCTGATCGGCTCGAAACGCCCTTCCCCCTTGCGCCCCACACGCTTCATCGGCTGCGTCAAACGTTTCGGATGATGGACGCGCTCCGCATAGCGGGTCACCTTCGTGCACAGCACGCCTTGCGTGGGCGGGTGGTCGGGGTCGCCGCTCACCTTGATCGCCCGGCCATTTTCGACGCTCACGCGCATCGCGCAGGTATCGGGACAATCGTGCGGGCAAACTGCACGGGCAAATTCGGCTGGGGCGTTCATCGGAAATCCGTGGGTGAGGCGTTTTGTCGTAAAAGCGATTTTATTATGTTCGGGGTGCGAGCCCTGTACGCACCCTGTGGGTTGGCGCGAAAAAAAAGGTTCGGCGTAGAATGGTCCGTCTAGACCCGGCCAATTTTGGAGACGAAGGCCGGGCGACCACTTTTCGAGCACCGTCCGCCATGAAACTGATCCCGGAAATCCAGGCCGCCCAAGGCGAAATTCAGGGCCTCCGACGAACGATCCACGCGCATCCCGAACTGCGCTACGAAGAAACCCAAACCTCCGACCTCGTTGCGGCAAAGCTCACGGAATGGGGCATTGAAGTGCATCGCGGCATGGGCCAAACCGGCGTTGTCGGCGTGCTCAAACGCGGCACCGGCAAACGGATGGTCGGATTACGCGCCGATATGGACGCGTTGCCGATCCAGGAACTCAATACGTTCGACCATCGCTCGCGCAACGAAGGCAAGATGCACGCGTGCGGCCACGACGGCCATACCGCGATGCTGCTTGGCGCGGCGCAATATCTCGCGCGGCACGGACAGTTCGACGGCACGATCGTCTTCATTTTCCAGCCCGCCGAAGAAGGCGGCGCCGGCGCGAAAGCCATGATCGAAGATGGCCTCTTCAAACAATTTCCCGTGGACGCCGTATTCGGCATTCATAACTGGCCGGGCATGCCGGCCGGCTACTTCGGCGTGACCGAAGGGCCGATTATGGCCTCGAGTAACGAGTTCCGCATTGAAATCAAGGGCGTAGGTTCGCACGCCGCGTTGCCGCACAACGGCCGCGATCCGGTCTTCACGGCGGTGCAGATCGCGAACGGGTTGCAGAGCATCATCACGCGCAACAAGAAGCCGCTCGATACGGCCGTGCTCTCGATCACGCAGATTCATGCGGGCGACGCGGTCAACGTGGTGCCGAATACGGCATGGATCGCGGGAACGGTGCGTACCTTCACGACGGAAACGCTGGATCTGATCGAATCGCGACTGCGCAAGATCGCCGAGAGCACAGCTGATGCGTACGACTGCTCGGTCGACATCACCTTCCATCGCAACTATCCGCCGACGGTGAACAGCAGCGCGGAGGCGCAATTCGCCGCGGAGGTCATGCGCGAGGTTGTCGGCGCCGATCACGTCGATGCGAACGTCGAACCGACCATGGGCGCCGAGGACTTCTCGTTCATGCTGCTGGAGAAACCGGGCTGCTACGCGTTTCTCGGCAACGGCGAAGGCGGTCACCGTGATGCAGGGCACGGCGCAGGGCCTTGCATGCTGCACAACGCGAGCTATGACTTCAACGATCAACTGCTGCCGGTCGGTTCGTCGTTTTGGGTGCATCTGGCGACGAAATTTCTGGCGCAGCAGTAATTCGAGGCACCAATGCAAAAAGCCGTCCATTGGACGGCTTTTTTGTTTTCCTGCATCTGAAGAAGCGCAAACGCCAGAACCCCGGTTCTCTTTCGGAGACACCGGGGTTCTGGACTTGCTGCATAAGGAGCCTGACGATTACCTACTTTCACACGGGCAATCCGCACTATCATCGGCGTGGAGCTGTTTCACGGTCCTGTTCGGGATGGGAAGGGGTGGGACCAGCTCGCTATGGTCATCAGGCTTG